>NZ_JABWPQ010000008.1:0-166368 GCF_013366255.1 Pseudoalteromonas sp. McH1-7
GTGGCGACCAAGTCCGACACCACTATTTTCAATACACAAATTCAAGGCATAAAAAAACCCTTGCTAAAAAGCAAGGGCTATAAAAGTGGTACCAGTGGGCGGACTCTGAATTTGTATTAGCGCCACCCGCGTGGCGACCAAGTCCGACACCACTATTTTCAATACACAAATTCAAGGCATAAAAAAACCCTTGCTAAAAAGCAAGGGTTATAAAAAGTGGTACCAGTGGGCGGACTTGAACCGCCACGCCCGAAGGCAACGGATTTTGAATCCGTCATGTCTACCAATTCCATCACACTGGCATAATTTTTCTTTCATCTTCTAAAACAAGAGAAAATAAAGAAAAACCACTTTGAGCTTGGGCTTTTTTTATTTGCCTTCGTCTCTATGCTTTGCATTATACAAAGGCGATGCAGAACGGCAAGTAATTTTTTTGCAATATCGCGTTAACTGCTTGTTATTTGCACACAAGATGCTAGATTTCAGCCAAACGTCAACTTTATTGTTGTAAAAATGATAAAGGTAACGTATTGCTAGGCCATTAGTTAATGTAATTGAGTAAACGTTTTACACGTTTATGTGTAGAATACGCGTCAACCTTGTAATGATGAGAGTTGTTATGTCCAACATCGTTCCTGCGAACTTTGCACGCCGTTTGGCTTCACTTATATACGACAGCTTAGTTGTAATTGCATTTGCCATGCTTACGACTATTGTATTTCTGCTTATTGTTAATGGATTTATTTCATTTGGGCTCTTGTCACTAGGTAGCCATGAAGATGTGTCTGCTTTGATCCAAGCAACCCCAATTTTATATACGGCAAGAACAGTCTTACTAGTGGCTGTATCTGTACTATTTTTCGCTTATTTCTGGACAAAGAGCGGCCAGACTATCGGTATGCGAGCTTGGCGCTTAAAAGTACAAACACATAATGGTGAGTTATTGACTTGGCCAACCGCAATTGCGAGAAGCTTATGTGCTCTACTTGGACTTGGCAATTTATTAGTGCTAATCGACTTTAAGAAGAAAAGATCGCTGCAAGATTTACTCTGTGGAACGCAAGTTATCGTACTAAGTAAAGAAGAAAATAAAAAGGTATACAACAGCTTGGGCTGAATTTTCGCTCAGCAACAACCGTTATTCTGTGTGCAAAAATATAGGCCTCACTTGAAGGCCTATATTTTTTAGCTGAAAAGGTAATACCAATCAGCATGAATACCAACTAAATTTAAGGGAGTAAAGTTAGCAAATTGGTATTAATTTTGTCTTTTTAGTAGATGTATTGCCAATCCAATGAATAATAAACTTGGCATCAGCGCCCCAACAACGGGAGGCACTTGATACACCATCACGATGGGGCCAAAAATTTCATTACTCAAATGAAATGCTAAACCAGTGATCACCCCCATGATAATTCTGGCTCCCATGCTTACTGTTCTAAGCGGCCCAAAAATAAAAGAAAGTGCGACCAACAGCATCACCCCTATCGTCAGCGGCTGCATCACCTTACGCCATAGCGCCAGCTCGTAACTACTTGCGTCTTGCTCATTTTGTTTCAAATACGCTAAAAACGACCATAACCCCGTAAAAGATAGCGCGTCTGGTTCTACTGAGACTACGCCAAGCCTGTCCTCACTTAACTCAGATTCATACAACATGGATTTGGAATAGTGAGTAGTGATTTGCTGCTGACTCAAAAGCACTTCTTCAACATCCTGCAATTGCCAGCCACTCGGGGTACTTTGTGCCGATTGCGCACGCACAATTTTTGCAAGAGTTAGCGAATCGTCGAAGTAGTAGATGGCAATGTCTTTTAATTGCCCACTTTTTTCAACATTACTGATGTTGATGAAATTGCTCCCGTCTTTAGCCCAAACACCACGCTGAGCACTGTAAACTTCACCACCATAGATAGCTTCATTTTTAAGCTTTTTTGCAGTTTGCTCTGCCTTAGGAGCGCCCCACTCTCCTAAAGCCATCATAAATAACGCCAGTACCACCGCGGTCTTCATTACTGACATTATAATTTGCAGGCGTGACCAACCAGCGGCCTGCATCACAATAAGTTCGCTGCTAGATGCCAACGCGCCAAGCCCAATTAAGCCACCTATTAATGCCGCCATAGGAAAAAACACCACGACATCACTGGGCATGCTATAAAGGGTATATAACATCGCACCAAGCAGGTCATAGCTTCCACGACCCACAGAGCGCAACTGTTCAATAAACTTGATTAAGGTATTAATACCCACAAATACCAGCAGTGCAAACCCAGTAGTTTGCAGAATACTTCGGCCTAGATACCAATCTAGTGTCTTCATCATGCCGTTGTCTCCCGCTTCATAAATACCGATCGCACCCAAACACCAAACGGCCGTCCCTTAGCGATTAAATAAACACCAATAAATAGTACACACAGGTGGATCCACCATAAACCAACAGATGCAGGAACTTTTTCTTCCGCTAGTAAAAATTTACCGGCATTGAGGAGGATAAAATAGCCCAAATATAATGCGATAGCAGGAACCAATTTCGCAAATTTGCCTTGCCTTGGGTTAACCACACTCAGTGGGACTGCGAGCAGAGTTAGCAACAAAATAGAAATAGGTACTGACAGTCTCAACTGAAATTGTGCTTTGGCTTCAGGCGTATCCATTTCTAGTAACTGTAGACTAGGAATAGCCTCTAGTTTTCGACGCTGATGCTCTATTTCTTGTTCTTTAATTTGCACTTGATAGCTACCAAATTCAGTTCTATTTAGCGCCTGACTGAAACCATCGGTTTCGTAGCGTTTACCGTCATGAAGCAACAGCTGCTGCTCACCGGTCTCTAATTCTATGACTTCGCCTTTTTGGGCATACACTAAGCGTGCAGCCTGATTGGAATCTTTTTCAGGGAGTTGTGCTACAAATACTTTGTTTAGTTCACGTCCCTGATCGCTGATCCCATGGACAAATACCACCGCTTTTTCGTTTCCGGTTTGTTGAAACCTACCTGCACGAAGGGCAGATAACCCTGACTCGGCATCAGCCTGCTCTCTTAGCTGATACTCTTTTTCACTGGCCCATGGCGCTATATACATGCTCACGCAAGCCGCAAGTAACGCAAAGAAGGCGCTAGACACCAACGTCACTCGCACAACATACCATTCGCTTACCCCGCAGGCTTTTAATACTGTCATTTCACTGTCAGCATAGATGCGACTGTACGCAAGAATTATCCCAAGAAAGAGGCTCAGCGGTAAAATGTAGCCAGCAAGTTGCGGCAATTTCAAGGCTAGCATAGCAAGCACTAACTTACCGGGTATACCTCCTTCAGATGCAGAGCTCAGAATGAGTACAAACTTTTGTGACAAAAAAATTGTCATTAGGGTGAGAAAAACCGCAATCTGAGATTTTAGTACCTCACCCGTTAAATAGCGGAAAATAAGCAATGTTCGTCCCTATAAAACGTCTCGTTTCACTGGAATAGTGGGAAAAATTGAGTAAACTGATTATTTTAGTCAGTTTATTATATGTCAATGTAACGCAATATCCTACCTAAGGTTAAAGCATAATCACGACTTTAATGTAGGAAAGTGTGTTGACATCAAAAGTTCAAAAAGACATAACAAAGACTCAGGAGTCGCAATGGAATTCAGCGTTAAAAGTGGTAGTCCAGAGAAACAGCGCAGCGCATGTATTGTTGTAGGTGTATATGAACCACGCCGTCTCTCACCAATTGGTGAACAGCTGGATAAAATAAGCGAAGGCTACATCTCCAACTTACTCAGACGTGGTGATCTTGAAGGCAAACCAGGACAAGTTTTACTGCTGCACCATGTTCCTAACGTGTTAAGTGAACGTGTTTTATTGGTCGGCTGTGGTAAAGAAAGAGAATTAGACGACAAGCAATATAAACAAATCATCTCAAAGACCATCAATACATTGAATGAAACCGGCTCAATGGAAGCGGTATGTTTCTTAACAGAACAACATGTAAAAGGCCGTGACACCTATTGGAAAGTTCGCCAAGCTGTTGAAACCACACAAGACTGTTTATATACCTTTAATCAATTAAAGAGTAAAAAGAGCGAAGCAAGACGCCCACTTCGCAAAATAGTGTTTAACGTCCCCACACGCCGTGAACTAACTATTGGTGAAAGCGCGATTGAACATGGCCTAGCGATCGCCGCGGGAAGCAAGCTGTGTAAAGACGTAGCAAATATGCCACCAAATATCTGTAACCCACGCTATTTAGGTGAGCAGGCACAACAATTGGCTGAAGACTTTGATAATGTGACGGTAAACCTTGTTGGCGAACAAGAAATGGAAGAGCTGGGTATGCACTCTTACCTAGCGGTTGGCCGTGGCAGCCATAACGAGTCGGTGATGTCGGTGATCCACTATAATGGTGGTGATGAAGGGCAAGCACCAATCGTATTCGTGGGCAAAGGGCTCACTTTCGACTCCGGTGGCATCTCTATAAAACCAGGAGAAGCCATGGACGAAATGAAATACGACATGGGGGGTGCCGCTGGCGTGCTTGGTTTGATGCGCGCAGTAGTACAAATGCAGCTACCACTTAACGTCATAGGTGTATTAGCAGGCTGTGAAAACATGCCTAGCGGCGATGCTTATCGCCCTGGCGACATTCTAACAACTATGTCTGGCCAGACCGTTGAAGTACTTAACACGGATGCCGAGGGTAGGTTGGTGCTATGTGATGCCTTAACGTATGTTGAAGCCTTCGAGCCAGAGACGGTTGTAGATGTTGCAACACTCACTGGTGCCTGCATTGTCGCACTTGGCAGTCATGCCACAGGTTTGTTATCTAACCACAACCCGCTAGCCCATGATTTACTCAAAGCATCTGAGCAAAGTGGTGACAGAGCATGGCAACTGCCACTTTGGGATGATTATCAAGAGCAGTTAGAAAGCCCATTTGCAGACTTTACTAACTTAGGCGGTCGTGCAGCTGGCACAATCACAGCAGCATGCTTCTTATCTAAGTTTACTAAAAAATACAACTGGGCGCATTTAGACATCGCGGGTACCGCATGGCGTAGCGGCAAAAACAAAGGCGCCACGGGCCGTCCTGTGCCTATGCTGATGCAATATTTACTGAATCGCGCCAATATCACAGATGCACAGCAAGATTAACACTTTTGGTCGCGAACTTGTTTAAGCAAGTTCGCGACATCAAATCACGGCCTATTTCCCCATCATAACCGAAGGCTACAGAGTACTTAAATTTCCCAAGTCGGCGATCCCCACCACTTATTATATTTTATTCTGCTTAGTTTGGTTCTTGATTGATGGTATTGCCTTTATATGGCAGAATACAGCCTTATTTATGTGCATTTATATGGCGCTATATTTAGTTTTAAACTAAGCCGCGCATACTAACTTTATTAGTCTACTCAATCACAGTAAAAACATTACAGATATTGAGCAGCTGTGGAGTCTGTGGCAAACCTCAGGACTCCTCGCAATTGGTATTATTATCATGACTATCAAAGCGCGCTTTTACGTGTTAAAACAAAACGATGAGCCGGGGGTTAGCGTTCCGGCTCATTTTGATCTGGCAGCACAAACTGCGGCGAGCTTATATCAAGCTGGACACCGTATCTTTGTTAACGTGGATAATACTGACGACGCTCATTTATTCGATGAGCATCTTTGGTGTTTTGACGCAGACAGATTTGTGCCCCACAACTTACAAGGCGAAGGCCCCAAAGGCGGCGCACCAGTGGAAATTGGCACTATGCCTCCTGCTGCTCGTCGCCCCGTGCTCATTAATCTGGCTCGGGTCATCCCTGACTTTATTCGTCGCTTTGAGCAGGTGATAGATTTTGTGCCTGTTGAAGCCAGCGCTAAGCAAGCCGCGCGAGAACGCTTTAAGCAACTTCGTGCACTTGGCGCAACAATTTCCACTGAAGACATTGAGAAATAGCATTTTTAGGGTTCTGTGTAATGGATAAAACCTACAATCCACAAGATATTGAACAGTCTTTGTATCAAGACTGGGAGTCAAATGGCTACTTTAAGCCATCAGGCAATGGTGACGCATACTCGATTATGATCCCACCGCCGAATGTCACAGGTAGTCTACACATGGGCCACGCGTTCCAAGACACTATCATGGACACGTTGATCCGCTACCAGCGTATGAAAGGCAAGAACACGCTTTGGCAAGTGGGCACTGACCATGCAGGTATTGCAACTCAGATGGTGGTTGAGCGTAAGCTTGCAGCCGAAGAAGGTAAATCACGCCATGATTTAGGCCGTGACGAATTCATCAATAAAATCTGGGAATGGAAAGAGCAATCAGGTGGCACAATCACCAAACAGTTACGCCGTTTAGGTGCATCTGTAGATTGGGATAGAGAACGTTTTACCATGGACGATGGCCTGTCTGAAGCGGTAAAAGAAGTATTCGTGCGCCTATATCAAGATGACTTAATCTACCGCGGTAAGCGCCTTGTTAACTGGGATCCAAAATTACACACTGCGATTTCTGATTTAGAAGTTGAAAACAAAGATAAACAGGGTCATATGTGGAATTTGCGCTACCCGCTTGCGGATGGCGTAACCACTAAAGATGGTAAAGACTACATTATCGTAGCAACCACACGTCCAGAGACCATGCTAGGTGACACTGGTGTTGCAGTAAACCCGGATGATGAACGTTACCAAGACTTAATTGGCAAAGAAATTCTACTTCCTATCGTCAACCGTCGCATCCCTATCGTTGCTGATGAACATGCGGATATGGAGAAAGGTACAGGCTGCGTAAAGATCACACCAGCGCACGACTTTAACGATAACGAAGTTGGTAAGCGTCATGAGCTGCCAATGATCAACGTGTTCAACAAAGACGCAGCTGTTCTGAATACGGGTGAGTGCTTTACTTTTGATGGTAAGCCACTTGAAGCGATGGATGCCCCAATTCCAGAGCGTTTCCACGGCCTTGACCGTTTCGATGCGCGCAAGCTAATTATTGACGAGTTTGAGCAGCTTGGTCTACTTGAGAAAATCGACGACCACAGCCTAACTGTGCCTTACGGCGACCGCTCTGGCGTAGTTATCGAGCCACTACTTACCGATCAGTGGTATGTTCGCGTAGCTCCTCTTGCAGAGCCTGCGGTAAAAGCGGTAGAAGATGGTGATATTCAATTCGTACCTAAGCAATACGAGAACATGTACTTTTCTTGGATGCGTGATGTTCAAGACTGGTGTATTTCCCGTCAACTTTGGTGGGGCCACAGGATCCCAGCTTGGTATGATAATGAAGGTAATGTATATGTTGGCCGTGACGAAGTAGAAGTACGTCAAAACCATAACCTTGATGCAAGCGTAGTACTTACACAAGATGAAGACGTATTAGACACTTGGTTCTCTTCAGCACTGTGGACTTTCTCAACATTAGGTTGGCCTGAAAACACAGAAGATCTAAAGGTATTCCACCCTTCAGATACCTTGGTTACTGGTTTCGACATTATCTTCTTCTGGGTAGCTCGCATGATCATGATGACCATGCACTTCATCAAAGATGAAGATGGTAAACCTCAAGTTCCATTTAAGACCGTTTATGTGACTGGCCTTATTCGCGATGAAAATGGCGATAAGATGTCTAAGTCAAAAGGTAACGTGTTAGACCCACTAGACATGATTGATGGTATCGATCTTGAGAGCCTAGTGACTAAACGCACGGGCAACATGATGCAGCCACAACTAGCTGCAAAAATTGAGAAAAACACGCGCAAAACATTTGCCGATGGTATTGAAGCACACGGCACAGATGCCTTGCGCTTTACCCTAGCAGCAATGGCGTCAACGGGACGTGATATCAACTGGGATATGAATCGTCTTGAAGGTTACCGTAACTTCTGCAACAAGCTTTGGAATGCTAGCCGTTATGTATTGATGAACACAGAAGAACAAGACTGTGGCTTCAATGAGAACGAAAAAGTGTATTCTCTTGCCGATCGTTGGATTTTAGGGCAATTCCAAAATACGGTTAAGGTGTTCTCTGAGCACTTAGATAACTACCGTTTTGACCTTGCAGCAAATACGATTTATGAGTTCACATGGAACCAATTCTGCGACTGGTATCTTGAGCTAACAAAGCCAATTCTGTTTAAAGGCAATGAAGCACAGCAGCGTGGTACACGCCATACGCTTATTACCGTGTTGGAAGGCTTACTTCGTTTGATGCACCCACTAATGCCTTATATCACAGAGACCATTTGGCAACGTGTAGCACCAATCGCTGGGGTCGAAGCAAAGACAATTATGCTTGAAGCCTTCCCTGTATTTGACGAAAGCAAAGTTGATGCGCAAGCGATGGCAGACCTTGAGTGGGTGAAGCAATTTATTATCGCTGTCCGTAATATTCGTGGTGAAATGGATATCAGCCCAAGTAAGCCGTTAAACGTGTTACTTGCTGGTGCAAGCGACGAAGACAAGCGTCGTCTAGAAGAAAATCAAGCTTTCTTAAGCGCATTAGCGAAACTGGAAACAGTAGACTTACTCGCAAGCAAAGACGAAGCACCAGCTTGTGCAACTGCATTTATTGGCGACCTTGAGATTATGATCCCAATGGCAGGCCTGATTGATGTTGAAGCAGAGCTTGCGCGTATTGCTAAACAGCTTGAAAAAGCAGAAAAAGGCCTAGCTCAGGTTGAGAAAAAACTTGCGAACGAAAAGTTTGTAAGCAATGCACCTGAAGCAGTACTTGCTAAAGAAAAAGCGAAATTAGCTGAGTTTAGCGATGCGAAAACAAAGCTACTTGAACAAAAAGCTAAGATAGAAAGCTTATAATCGCTTTCTATTGTCCAGCTTTTTAGCTAGAAAATCGAAAAAGCCGCAAAATTGCGGCTTTTTTCATAATACTAATTTTACTGTTGTTCAAATAAACTGTCTGTGCTCAGCCCTTCGTGCTGTAAAATGTCTTTTAAACGTCTCAGTGCTTCTACTTGGATTTGTCTTACACGCTCTCTAGTTAAGCCTATTTCGCGGCCAACATCTTCAAGCGTAGATGGTTCATAGCCAAGTAGACCAAAGCGTCTTGCCAACACTTCTCGCTGCTTTGGATTAAGTTCACCAAGCCAGTCAACGATATGCTTATTAATATCATTGCTTTGTACTTCAGTTTCTGGACCACCACCCTTTTCGTCCGCGATAATATCGAGCAGTGCTTTGTCATTTTCACCACCAATAGGCGTATCTACTGAGGTGATCTTCTCATTCAAACGTAGCATCTTACTGACTTCTTCGACTGGTTTATCGAGGCACTCAGCGATTTCTTCCGCAGTGGGTTCATGATCTAACTTTTGCGTCAACTCTCGAGCTGTACGCAGATACACATTGAGCTCTTTTACGACATGGATTGGTAAACGAATAGTGCGAGTCTGATTCATTATCGCTCGCTCGATGGTTTGGCGGATCCACCAAGTTGCATAGGTAGAAAATCTAAACCCGCGTTCCGGGTCAAATTTTTCTACAGCTCTTATGAGCCCCAGGTTCCCCTCTTCAATCAGGTCAAGTAAAGCTAAGCCACGGTTGTTGTAACGGCGCGCTATTTTCACAACTAGCCTTAAATTGCTCTCAATCATCCGTTTGCGTGAAGCTTCACAGCCTCTGAGTGCCTTGCGTGCAAAATACACTTCTTCTTCTGCACTGAGCAGAGGGGAAAATCCAATTTCACCTAAATAAAGCTGAGTAGCGTCCAAGTTTTTAACCACTTCTTCTTTGGCAAAAACATCTTCGTCATCTTCGAGATCTTCGAGCAATTCATCTTTTGGTTCGTCGATGTTGTCATCGTCAAACTTATCTAACTCTGGAGTTGATTTTGTAGGTAATTTTGCAGTGTGAGCCATAAGTATTCTCCCCAAGCGAATAAAAGTACGGGTACTCGACCTAATCGATGTACTCACATACTTTATGGCAAGTATTTTGCCGGGTTTACAGCTTGGCCTTTAAAACGGATCTCAAACCTCAGTGCCGTCTTAGAAGCGTCTGTACTACCCATTTCGGCAATTTTTTCCCCAACTTTAACTTTTTGCTGTTCCCTGACGAGTAACTTAGCGTTATGAGCATAGGCGCTTAGATAATCATCTGTATGTTTCAAAATGATTAAATTACCGTATCCTCGCAGTGCGCTCCCTGCATATACAACTACACCGCCAGCAGCAGCCCTTACTGAAGTACCAGGTTTATTAGAGATTTCTAACCCCTTGTAACCGTTTTCTTTAACTGAAAACTGACGTGTTACCTTTCCTTCAGTCGGCCATTTCCATAGTACCTTATTATTATACAAAGCCTTGGCACTATTAGATTTTTGTGTGGCTTGTCTTTGAACATACTCTCGTTGTTTTGGCTTATCAAGCTCTTTTTTAGCGATTTTGTTACTTTTTTGTTTTAAAGACTGAGACTTGCGGTTTACTTTTGTATATTTATTGTTCTTTTTATTCTTATTTACTGGATACTCTAAGCGTATAATTTGATTCGGATAGATAGTGTACGGGGGCTTAATTTTATTGATTTTCGCAAGCGTTCTTACATCTTTGTTAGCACTAAATGCAATTGCAAATAAAGTATCGCCTTTTTTAACTTTGTAACTACTTCCGTTTATATTAATTTTATGTGTCGAAGTGGTCTTACCAGAATACAATGTAGTAACAGGTGCTGGGGTATGATTTGATGAACAAGCAACAAGCAAGCCGCTTAAACAAATCGATATAATGACCCTAGGCTTGCGCATTACTTATATTTTCCAGTATGAATAAGGACTACTTTCATATTAATCTAACTTAAATTTATTGTATTTTCACACTTTACTGGAAAAAATAGAGATATTTTATGTAGTTGCTATGTGAGTTCAGCTTCACGGCATCTAAAAGTCAAAGCTACAACTTGTCCTTAATTTAACTTGGACTCGAGTCAACTAAAGACCTAAGCTCAACAGGTGTACTATTACTCTGGCTTGAGACTACTTCTTAATCTAAGGCAAGCTTTTGCGTCAATAGCTAGCCTATTGCAAACAAGCTAAACGCAGTAGTATGGGATTGCAGCTACTAGAGAACAATTTATATCAATTATCTTAGTAAAGTTTGCTTTTTTAAGGCAAGGAAATCTTGTCAATAACACTACTCCCGCATTCTACTAACGCTGCGATAGCGACCTCCGTGGAAGCCAGACAAAAATTTTGCTATTTAGTTGTTCTAAATAAGAATTTTTTAACGCTGTTAGCGTCAGATTTCCCCCTTCAAATTGTGCAAGTATTAAGGCTAATTGGTATCAATATCTCGAGTCCAGATTATCTAATTTGAAGGCCGCCTTTACGCTATTTGCTTAAATTAATTTGAGCGCAGTTGAGTAGTAAACAGCCTGAGCTTCGGATAAGTAGCTAGAGTTTTTGACATCGGCTGTATATTATTGTCTAACTCACTTCACCGGCAACCAAAGGTACAAAGCGTACTGGCGCTAAGGCATGACGAATATATTGCTCTCCCTTTTTGACAAATAAAGTCAACGTTTGCGTCTCAACACCGATTGGGATGATCATTGCACCTCCGTCTTGTAGCTGAGCAAGTAAGTCATCAGGCACCGATTGTGCTGCTGCGGTGACAATAATGCCAGCAAACGGGGCTTTTGATGGCCAACCTTTCCACCCATCCCCATGCTTCATTGTGACATTGTATAAATCTAATAAGTGAAGCCGTCTTCTAGCTTGCCACTGTAATGATTTAATTCGCTCTATGCTAAATACCTGCTCAAAAACCTGTGCAAGAATAGCAGTTTGATATCCAGAGCCAGTACCAACCTCTAATATACTTCCCTTTACGCCAACTTGTTTCAATACTTCAGTCATTTTTGCGACAATAAAAGGCTGAGAAATAGTTTGTCCTTGTCCAATAGGAAGCGCTGTGTTTTCATAAGATTTATGCTTCAACACTTCGTCGACAAACAAGTGCCTTGGGGTACTTGCCATTACCTCAAGTATTTGTTTGTCTACAACTCCTTGTTGTTTTAACAGCGCCACTAGCGCATTGGCGCTGCCCTGATAATTATTCAGCACACGCGCCTCTACAATAACCAGCTAGCCACTGCATCTAAGCTTTCGTGAGCGGTCATATCAACTTTTAACGGAGTAATTGCAGCATAACCATTATTCACTGCATGAAAATCAGTCCCTTCTCCAGCATCACTTTCACGCCCAAGAGTGCCGTACCAATATACGCTTCTACCCCAAGGATCTATTTGCTCTGTCATCGTGTCAGCTTTGTGACGCGCTCCCAAACGCGTTACTTTTATTCCCTTGAGTTCATCAAGGGGAATATCTGGTACATTGATATTAATGATTTGGTCTTTTGGCAGTGGGTGATTTGCCAACTTTTTAATGATCTCTATTGTCACATGTGCGGCGGTTTCATAGTGCGCTTCATTTTTTGAACACAGTGATACCGCAATGGCAGGTAGCCCTAAATGCCGTCCTTCAGTCGCAGCAGCAACGGTTCCTGAATATAGCGTATCATCACCAAGATTGGCGCCATTATTAATACCTGCAACCACTAAATCAGGCAATTCATCAGTAAGTTTGCTGACACCTAAATGAACACAGTCCGTTGGCGTGCCATTCACCGAAATAAAGCCATTATCTAATGTCGTTGCTCGTAAAGGATTTAAAAGCGTTAATGAGTTGCTAGCACCACTACAGTTTCGGTCTGGGCCAATCACCGTAACATCAGCTATCTGAGACAATGCTTGATACAAAATAGCAATCCCTTTGGCGTGAACACCATCATCATTACTTAATAGGATCTTCATTTTTACCTCTTCTTTGGCAGGCAATGCGTAGCTTGTTGCCATCTGATTTTTTTATTTTGATTAGTCAATAGGTTGCAAGCAAGCCGAACCAGCTGTTGACTTAATATTAGCACTCTTCACAATGACTGCTAGCACCAGTTAATATCGTTTTGCTTTTATACCTACTCAATTTGCAGGCGTAAGTTTAACGTTCGCTGCAATAAAGACCTCATCCTTAAAACGTCGAAGTTACAAACTTTTAGTCTGCCTATAGCACTGTAGGTACTTTGGCAATAGCAAGCTTAGGTAGTAGCGCTGCCACACCATCTTCTCTTAACCTAGTCCGCTTACACTCAATTAAGCAAATTAATATTACTCACCTGGAACTTTGACTATTTCTTACTAGCATCACGGTGATTGACAAGCTCTCTGAGCACAGCGGTTGCAAAAGTACCTTTTGGCAAACTAAATTCAAGTACCATAGAACTTTGTTCGGTCATACTAACTTTGAACTCTTGTGGCATTAATCTGAGTGCTCTACGCTCATTCTTCATACCAAACTCAGCCAACCCATTATGCCACTGTGAAAATGAACTCAACCACTCTCGCTCTTGTGGTAGTAACCCTTTTTCACCTTTACCAACTAATGGCGCAGAAAGCAGAATATCGTTACCTAACAGTCGTTCTATTAATTCGCAATCAATATCTGATTCAAAAAAAGCATTACTGCCATTTAAAAGGAATATTTCACGATGCCAGGTGGTTGCCAAGCCATGTTCAGCAACTCGACGACTCACGACTTGATTAAAAAGGTGTGACCTCGCCGCGGACAAAACCAGGCCTCTGAGCTTTTTATCTCGAATTTTTTCACCATCAAACAATCTCTGTGCCATATCAAGGTTGTGACCATCATGACCAAAACGCTGCTCCCCAAAGTAATTTGGGACTCCCTGACGCACTGCGTTAATACGAGACAAAATATCGAGTGGCTCAGTGACGTTACGTAACGTAATGGCGAAACGATTACCTTTATGGCAGCCTGTTTTCAGTTTTCGGTTATGTCTTACCTGTTTTACAATAAAGATTGAGTCACTATTGAGCGCGCTAAAGTCCAAAGGTTTTTTTATTGGCACCGGTACACTAAACCATTGGGTACAAACACCATGCCTATCTTTAATACCAGCATAACTCACCTCACGAGGAGGGAGCTGCGCAAACTCTGCTAATTTCTTCGCCACATATGCGGTATTTTCGCCCTTTTTAACGATTTGTAAGCAAACATGCTCACCTTCACCAGTAAAAGGTATGTCTAAGATCTCTTCAACCCGAAAGTCCTCTGGTTGTGACTTGAAGTCACCATCAGAGAGGGGTTTACCATATAGATAATTTAATGTCTTCATGTTTTAACCAACAGCACGACTGCGTGACTTGAGATCCCTTCTTTGCGCCCCTCAAACCCCAGTTTTTCTGTGGTAGTTGCTTTCACATTAACTTGGTCTAGTTGGGTTTCACAGTCCGTCGCAATATTACCGCGCATCGCATCGATATGAGGTCGCATTTTCGGTGCTTGAGCTACAATGGTGACGTCAATATTCCCAATTTGATAACCTCGAGCCTTCACTTGTTCCATAACACGGCGCAACAAAATACGACTGTCTATATTTTCAAATTCACTCGCGGTGTCAGGAAAGTGTTTACCAATGTCTCCAAGTGCGAGCGCACCTAATAAAGCATCACATAACGCATGAATCGCCACATCTCCATCAGAGTGAGCGATAAACCCCTGTTCATAAGGAATTTTTTCGCCACAAATTGTCAGCGGTCCAGCACCACCAAATTTATGAACATCAAATCCGTGGCCAATTCTAATCATGCTGCTTACCTTGTTGTTGAATAATAAACTCCGCCAGAGGTAAATCCTCCGGAGTGGTGATCTTAATATTATCTGTGCGTGCGGCTATCAACTGAACTGGTTTTTTTTGTAATTCCATCGCTGACGCTTCATCTGTAATATTAGCGCCTTGCGCTAACCCAAGCTCCAGTGCCGCCAATAACTCTTCATACTTAAACATTTGCGGTGTGAAAGCCTGCCATAAAGACTCTCTCGGCACCGTTTTTTGCACCAATTCAGTACCACATTTAATCGTATCTTTAACTCTGGCAGCCAGTATGCCACCTTGTCCCTCATTAACACACTTTGCTATCAAGTGATGAATGTCTTCAAGCGCGACGAGAGGTCGAGCAGCATCATGCACGAGTACCCAATCAGGCTTACTCGAAGCTAACGCTCGTAGAGCGAGCAACACAGAATCAGCACGCTCCTTACCACCGTCACAGTGACCAAAGCGACTGTCCGGCAGCAAGCTCGTAGTAAAATAGCTATCTTCTTTCGATACGGCTACCATGAACTGCTCAACGCCATCCAGTTTCGCTAATTTCTCTAATGTGTGCACTAAAATAGGTTTGCCCAATAAAGGGATATACTGCTTAGGCACCTGTGCCTGCATTCTACTGCCGACACCGGCAGCTGGAATAATAACCGCTAATTTATCGTTTCTTTTCATGGGGTACTTTAGGTAATACGCGGATGAAGGTTTCGCCAGGCTTGATCATGCCAAGCTCATGACGAGCCCGCTCTTCAACCCCTTCGAGGCCCAGCTTGAGATCTTCAATATCCGCTTTGAGTAGTTTATTTCTTTTGCTTAGGTTGGTGTTAGTTTCTTGGTGCGATTTAACTACAGATTTAATCCGCGTGTAATCCTCCACGCCGTTGTGGCCGAACCAGAGTCTATATTGAATAAATAGCGCTAACACGAACAGCGCTAATTGAAAAAATCGCATCGTTTATTCCAAACTTCTACCATTGAGCCACTTTTGGATTATTGACTCGTCTTTATTTTTTGTACGTGTGACCAATTAATCGCACTGGCTAATAACATTTCTCTTAATGTTAGCCTGCGCGGTGGTGCCGCTTTACCGTAATGCCAAGTGTGACCGCAGCACGCAGCAACCATCAAGGCTTTTGTGGGTTTTAACAGCTCAATAGATTGCGTCTCCGGTGGCGTTAAGCTGTCACCGTTCATCGCAAACCAGCCAAACTGATTACAATGGACTTTTCCTGAAGCGCAAATTTGATCAACACTATCTAATCGCACAGTAACACCCGAAAGTTCAGCACAAAGAACTGGAGCCACTAACCCAACTTTTACTTTGTTTAAAAAAAATGCCTCATTGGCTACTTTATCACTTTTTGGCTGAGTTTTTTGTTTTGCCAGCCAACAGCCATTAAAGCTGTCTAGTTCAAGCGGTACATCACCATGAATAATGTGAGTAGCAGCACGCTCCACATAATACGGTAGGCTGTTTAACAAACGCTGAAGACGTTGATGATCAGATAATTCAGCAAGTTTTGGCAGTTCTCTGGCATAAAATACATTTACAAGTTCTGCAAACATCAGGCGTGATGCTTCATCATACCAAATTGTATTTTGCTGCTGCTCCAAAACGCCTCCTATCGGTACAATCTATCAACGTAGACCGGTGTACATCCTTTATACACTAGCCATGTTTCAAATCAAAGCAAAGTGCGCAGCTGAATAAGCCTTATGGTTTAGTTCCTAGTTTAGCTTCTCCTTCAGCCATAAACTGGACTACCGAACTACGTTTTTTACCAATTAGGAAACTTCCATCCGTCAAAAACATAAAGTTTTGCCAACACCGTTTGAACACATCAAAGCGGGTCTCAATTACATCATCTCGAGAGAGACAAAAATACACCGTGGTATTGGCTTGCCAATCAAGAAATTGCTCAATCGCTTCTGGAAATTGCTCACCAGCCTCCCAGGGCTGTTCCCAACTAAGGGTTTCTTGCCATGACTCAGCTTTGCCAACCCAATCTGTTTTATCAAAAAAATCTGGGTGATCTTTTTCGTTGCTCACCATGGTGCTCCAAAGCACCGCAGCACGCGCCGCAGACATTGGTTTTATCAATGCCAAATCGGCAGCTTCGATTGGAAGATCTTTATGTTTGAAAACCCAAGCTTTCTTATAATCGTCCAGCGCAATATAATTCATCTTTAAACACCTTCAGTCTTAATGGCACGGATTATAACATTTCAGTCCGTCACGTACGGCTTTTATTTTTTGGAGCTTGAATTAGTGGATATCACACCTGGAATTTACCGCCACTACAAAGGAAAACTTTATCGTGTGCATGCTTTAGCAACACACAGTGAAACGCAGGAAAAACAAGTGGTTTATCAAACCCTATATGGAGATATGAGCTTTTGGGTTAGGCCACTTGAAATGTTTTTAGAAAACGTTATGGTCGAAGGCGAGGCGGTACCTCGCTTTACCTTAATTGAAACCGAAGCAGGGTTGGCAGCGAAAAGCTGATTGTGGCAAGATGCGGTTATCTCATCTGACCACAAGAAGTTGAATTATGTTTAAAGGTACTGATCAATATATTGCTACCTCTGCACTACAACAGGCCGTGAATGCGGCCATCGTATTAGAAAAACCACTCTTAATTAAAGGCGAACCTGGTACAGGCAAAACCTTACTCGCTGAAGAACTTGCTAAAAGTTTAGACACAGAGTTAATCCAATGGCATATAAAGTCAACCACCAAGGCCCAGCAAGGCTTGTACGAATACGATGCGGTCTCGCGTTTGCGCGACAGCCAACTTGGCGACCCTCGCGTTAACGATGTTAGTAACTACATCATCAAAGGAAAATTATGGCAGGCGTTTACCGCCACAAAACGCCCTGTTTTACTCATAGATGAAATCGATAAAGCTGATATTGAATTTCCCAATGATCTACTGTTAGAACTCGATAAAATGGAATTTCACGTTTACGAAACTAACGAGCAAATAAAGGCAAAGGTGCGCCCCATCGTTATTATTACTTCAAATAATGAAAAAGAGCTGCCAGATGCCTTTTTACGCCGCTGCTTTTTCCATTATATCGACTTCCCAAGCAAAGAAGAGATGCAGCAAATTGTGGATGTGCATTTTCCACATATTAAATCGAGCTTGGTACAACGTGCTCTTGAAAGCTTTTTCCAATTACGCGACACACCAAACTTAAAGAAAAAGCCCAGTACGAGTGAGCTGCTTGACTGGTTAAAACTATTGCTCGCAGAAGATATTTCCCCTGAGACATTACACGATAAATCCAATCAAGGTGGCTTGATGCCATTATTCGGCGCACTACTTAAAAATGAACAAGATGTTTCTTTGGTTGAAAAACTCGCCTTTATGAGCCGACGCTGATCATGCTTATTGATTTTGTACTCACACTTAGACGTTACGGTATTAAAGCAAGTTTGCGAGAATTACTGGACTGTCTAGAAGCACTTGATAAAGAGGTGTGCTTTGCCGATCTGGACGGCTTTTACTTTTTGGCAAAAATCATCTTCGTGAAAGATGAAACTTTGTTTGATAAATTCGATCGTGCGTTTGCTGATTACTTTGAGGGAATAGACTCAATAGACCTCTTCTCAAAACTTCAACAGCAGCAATTACCTGAGGACTGGCTGCGTAAAGAGTTTGAGAAATCACTGTCTGAAGAAGAAAAAGCCAAACTCAACGCAATGGGTGGACTCGATAAGCTCATTGAAACGTTGAAAGCACGCTTGGCAGAGCAACAAAAACGTCACGCTGGCGGCAATAAGTGGGTTGGTACAGGGGGCACTTCGCCTTTTGGGGCTTACGGCTATAATCCTGAGGGGATCCGCATTGGCCAAGATGGAAATCGCCATCGCAGAGCAGTAAAAGTTTGGGACAAACGGCAATACCGCAACCTCGATTGTAATACTGATATTAGCAGCCGCAATATCAAATTGGCTCTTAAGCAGTTGCGTAAATTTGCACGCAGCGGGGCAAGTGATCAGCTTGATCTGAATGAGACCATTCGTGCCACCGCAAGACAAGGCGGCATGTTAGATGTAAAAATGGCACCAGAGCGACATAACTCAGTTAAAGTCTTGATGCTGTTTGATATTGGTGGCTCCATGGATGACCATATCCAGCTATGTGAGCAACTTTTTAGTGCCGCACACGGTGAGTTTAAGCATCTTGAATTTTTTTACTTCCATAATTGTGTATACGAACATGTTTGGCACGATAATGACCGTCGTGACAGCGAATTGCTTGACACTTATCAGCTAATTAACCGTTATGGCTCAGACTATCGGCTAATATTTGTTGGTGACGCGACAATGGGCCCCTATGAAATCACCTATCCCGGCGGTAGCGTAGAGCATTGGAATCAAGAGGCTGGAGCCACGTGGCTGAACCGTTTAACCAATCACTTTAGTAAGGTGGGTTGGCTTAATCCTCAGCCGCAAAGTTATTGGTCTTACTACCATTCAATCGAGCTAATAAATCAATTAATGCAAGACCGAATGTATCCGCTAACAATTGAGGGATTAAGTCAGGCGTTTAAAGAGTTAAGCTAAAAGAGTCTTGCTTGCAAGGAAAGCGTCTTGCAAGCAATGATGCGAGGTTACTCATTCGCTTCAATAGGTTCTAATTGTAGTTTTGAAGCAATCAATACGGCTTGGGTACGATTATAGACCCCTAGCTTTCTGAAAATAGCAGTAATGTGTGCCTTTACCGTCGCTTCTGAGATATTTAATTCATAGGCAATTTGTTTATTTAACAGGCCTTCATGAAGGTATTGCAATACTTTATATTGCTGCGGTGTTAATGACGCAACCTGCTGCGCAAGCTCTTTATCTTCCCCCTCTAGCTCTGCGACTTTGTCTTTCATCCCTTCTGGTAACCAACTTTCTCCATCAAGCACTTGTTCGATAGCTTCTGTAATTTGCTCGACCGATGCTGCTTTTGGGATAAACCCCATCGCACCATAACCCATCACCTTTGAGATGATTGAAAGATCTTCGCTTCCCGACACGACAACAACAGGGAGGCTTGGGTGATCCTCTCGGATCCGAATTAGTCCATATAAATCACCATTGCCCGGCATATGTAAGTCGAGCAGCAATAGGTCTAGTTCTTCTTGTTGTTGTAAGACCGAGAGCGTAGTGTCAAAGTTTTCAGATTCGAATACCTCTAGCCCTTCAAATTGCGCTTTTAGAGCCCCCTTAAGCGCCTCTCGAAATAGAGGATGATCATCCGCGATTAAAAACTGATACATGCTATGCTCCTAAAAAATCGGCTGTTATCGTAAAGATAACAGCCGTTATAGTATGTTTATATTAGGTCGCAATTCAAGTCATTCTGTTAACGATTTAATCTATTCTCGATTAATTCATCAACAACACTTGGATCAGCAAGGGTAGAAGTATCACCTAATTGCTGATATTCATTCGCAGCTATTTTACGTAAAATGCGGCGCATAATTTTACCGGAGCGCGTTTTAGGCAGACCTGGAGACCACTGGATCATATCTGGGGTTGCTATTGGGCTTAACTCTTTCCTAACCCAACTTCTCACTTCCTTGGTTAACTCATCAGACACCATAACGCCTTCGTTTGGTGTGATGTAAACATAAATACCTTGGCCTTTGATGTCATGTGGGTATCCTACCACGGCCGCTTCAGCAACCGCCTCATGGGCAACTAACGCACTTTCGATTTCAGCAGTTCCCAAACGATGACCTGAAACGTTAAGTACATCATCAACACGACCTGTGATCCAATAGTAACCATCCTCGTCCCGACGGCAACCATCGCCCGTAAAATATACGCCCGGATAAGCAGAGAAATAGGTTTGTTCAAAACGTTCATGATCGCCATACACGGTACGCGCTTGAGAGGGCCAGCTATCCAAAATTACCAGATTACCTTCCGTTGCACCTGTAAGCGTATTACCTTCTGCATCAAATAGTGCAGGAGCAATACCAAAGAATGGACGGGTCGCAGAACCCGGCTTAAGTGCCGTTGCACCAGGTAATGGCGTGATCATGATGCCGCCCGTTTCGGTTTGCCACCAAGTATCTACGATTGGACACTCACTATTACCAATTTGTTCGTAATACCAAGACCAAGCCTCTGGATTAATTGGTTCACCAACCGAACCCAAGATACGTAAACTATCGCGCTTTGAACTTGCAGTCGGCTCGTCACCTTTAGCCATCAAAGCACGGATAGCGGTAGGCGCGGTGTAAAGAATAGTAACGCCATGTTTATCAACAATCTCACCCATACGCCCAGACGTTGGATAGGTTGGCACGCCTTCGAATACAACTTGAGTACAACCATTCACAAGTGGACCATAGGCAATATAACTGTGTCCGGTGATCCAACCGACATCAGCACTACACCAGTAGATATCGTCTTCTTGAAGGTCAAATACATACTCATGTGTCATAGAAGCATACACTAGGTATCCACCCGTAGTATGAACAACCCCTTTTGGTTGACCCGTTGAACCCGAGGTATAAAGAATAAATAGCGGATCTTCCGCATTCATCATTTCAGGTTCACATTCCGCAGGTTTATCAGCAACTAATTCATGCCACCATACATCATGCGCATTCCATTCAACATCACCACCGGTCAGTTGATGTACCACAACATGCTCTATGCTGGTTACACCAGCTTGCGCTACCGCCTCATCGACATTTGCTTTTAATGGAACACAGTTCCCACCACGGCGTCCTTCATCGGAGGTGATGACCACTTTAGCACCAGAGTCTTTAATGCGATCTGCAATTGCTGAAGGCGAAAACCCTCCAAAAACCACCGAATGGATGGCACCAATCCTAGCACAAGCTTGCATTGCGTAGATTGCTTGAGGTGTCATAGGCATATAAATAGCGACACGATCGCCCTTTTGTACACCCAAATGCTTCAAGCCATTTGCCAATTTGGCGACTTCGTCATGAAGTTGCTGGTAGGTAATATTTTCTGTTTGTTCCGGGTTATCACCTTCCCAAATCAATGCAGCCTTATCGGCGCGCTTTTCGAGGTGTCTATCGATACAGTTATAAGAGGCATTTAGTACGCCGTCTTCATACCATTTAACATTGATATGGCCTTTGTCGAATGAGGTATTTTTAACTTTGCTATAGGGTTTGAACCAATCTAAACGTTGACCGTGCTCTTTCCAAAACTCTGCGGGGTCATCAACCGACTTTTGATATAGTTCTTGGTATTGTTCGTCGTTGATTAATGCGGCGTTCTTGATTTTTTCAGGAACTGAATAAATGCTCTGTGACATAGTCATCTCCATTATATTTAGAGGTCTAGGTCTGCTAGACACGCTTTTCATAAGGATCACCCAGCCTTGGGTGTTTAAGTATTAGACCTTAGTTGTAGAACCTATGAAAACGAATAAGTTTCATCGCAACAAATGCTTTGTTACCAATTTAAAATTTACAGCAAAGCCCAAATTCTCGGGTCGCAAACCATCTACCACCTTAGTCTAATAGACCAATAGATAATTGAGTAAAAACCCACCTTCCACAACAGTTAGTGTTGATTTAAATGAATATCAGCTGATGCTGACTGTCAGGCACAGCAATTGAGGAACAGGATTATGACAACGAATAACATTAATAAAAAACTGCTTGCGGTTGCTATCAGCAGTCTTTGTGCGCTTCCTGCCACAGCAGCTGAGATTGGCGACACGAAAGTAAATTACGGTGGTTATATAAAACTTGATGCAATTTGGAGTGACTTTTCTGATGGCTCGTTAGGTGCACAACATATAGGTCGAGATTTTTATGTCCCAGGCACCACTCCTGTTGGCACAAACTCAAGCAGCGACGCTGTTTTTGATATGCATGCTCGTCAATCTCGCTTCAATTTGGCCACCGATACCAAGCTTGATGATGGCAGTAGTATCAAAACTAAAATTGAATTAGATTTTATTGCATCTGTCGGCGGTAATGAGCGTGTCAGTAACTCCTACTCCCCTCGTATTCGACAAGCTTTTGTTACCTATAAAGGCTTTTTATTTGGTCAAGCTTGGTCAAACTTCCAAAATGTAAGTGCACTACCAGAAACTTTGGACTTTGTAGGCCCTGCAGAAGGTACCGTGTTTGTACGTCAAGCAATGGCAAAATACACCACAGGCAACTGGTCTTTTTCAATCGAAAACCCTGAAAGCACAGTAACTACAGCCGATAGCGGTCGAGTAGTAACGGATGATGCGAGCATGCCTGATTTTACGGCTCGCTACACACATAATGCAGACTGGGGGCATATCGCGGTAGCTGCCCTTGCTCGGCAGATCACTTATAAAGTGGGTGGAGCTGATGAATCTGAAAGCTCATTTGGGATCAGTGCATCTGGCCGTGTCAATTTTGGCAAAAATAACCTGAAGTTTATGCTCACTCAAGGTCAAGGACTTGGCCGCTACATAGGACTAAATGTTGCTAATGGTGCTGTGTACGATGGCAATTCATTGCATGCAATTGACTCAACATCTGGTTTTGTTGCATATCAACACAATTGGAATGATCAATTCCGCTCTACATTTTTATACTCATTTTTTAATGCTGACAACGAAAGTAATCTACTGGCGGTAACGGGAGATCCTACAAAATCAAGCATAAGTTACAGTGCTAATTTACTTTATTCTCCAGTGAAGAAGCTGACTTTTGGTGCTGAATATAAAATCGGTACTCGTGAGACTGAAAGTGGCTTAGAAGGCGATTTAGACAGACTACAGCTTTCTGTAAAATACGTGTTCTAATTTTACAATAAACTGTATTGATCCAACTGTAAGCGGCTAATATGCCGCTTTTTTGTTGTTATACCAGCTTGCTTTATTAGAACTTTGAAATTCTATCAATTACTATCTTGTAATCGGAGAGAGTCCATATATGGTATTAGAGACCATGCTCTGTTAATACCCGGTTTGGCATAGTTATTATGCGCTACTAAAAGTGAACTAAACGCAGTGTTCACCTGAATTTTTGCCAAATATAAAAAACCCCACACGCTGGCGGGGTTTTTCAGTATAGTGAAGCACGTTACTACTGCGCTTTTGCATCCTTCATATAATCAAAGAATTTACTGTCTGGCGATAGCACCATTACGTCATTCTTATTTTTGAAGGTATTTTTATACGCCTCGAGTGAACGTACAAAGCCAAAAAACTCAGGGTCTTTATTGTATGCTTTAGCATAAATGTTAGCAGCTGTTGCATCACCAAGACCACGAACAGCACGAGCATTACGCTCGGCATCTGCAAGCATTACAGTTACCCTGCGGTCTACATCTGCGCGAATTTTCTCTGCCTGTTCTTGACCTTCAGAGCGGTGCTCTTTTGCTACAGCCTGACGCTCCGCACGCATACGCTGGAAAATTGAATTACTTACTTCATTAGGAAGGTTGATTTGCTTAACACGGACGTCTAGCACTTCAATACCTAGCTCAGTTGCACTTTCGGATGCTTGAACAAGGGCTTCTTCCATCAGCTCGCTTCGCTCGCCCGACACAATCTCTTTAATTGTACGAGAACCAAAGTTTGTTCTAAGTCCATTGTTCACCTTTTGCTTCAGTAGCGTTTCAGCATATTGCTTGTCACCACGAGCACGAAGATAATAAGCGCTGAAGTCATTTACGCGCCATTTTACGTATGAATCAACAATAAGGTCTTTTTTCTCGCTGGTAACAAAACGGTCAGGTTGTCCATCCAATGTTTGTATACGCGCATCGAGTTTACGAACTTGGCTAAAAAATGGCACTTTAAGGTGAAGCCCTGGCTCATACACCAAAGCATCTCCATTTGCGTCTTTTTGTACCTTACTGAATAGCAAGACAATCGCTCTTTGTCCTTCGTTTACAACGAAAATACCAGAGAAAGACATGATCACGGCAGTGATTAATAGAATGAGACTAAAATTCTTCATATTCATTATCTCCCGTTACCGAATCTATCGCGATTAAATCTATCATTGCTGGAGTTCACAGAGCTGTTTTGCTGCTGATTACCTTCTATCGTTCTGCGCAGTTGTTCGATGTCACTTTGACTCGGCAAGCGTACTGGAGAAGAGCCGCTAGCATGTGATTGCATGATTTTATCTAGTGGCAGATACAACATGTTATTGCCGCCTTCAACATCAACCAAAACTTTAGAACTTTGACCTAAAATTTGCTCCATAGCATCAATATATAAACGCTTACGTGTTACTTCTTTTGCCGCTTGATATTCTGGTAAAAGCTTTTCGAAACGCTCAACTTCACCTTGAGATTCTAGAATGATCCGTTCTCTGTATGCTTCAGCTTCCTGAGTCATACGAGTCACTTGACCACGAGCACGAGGCTCAATCTCTCTTGCGTATGCTTCCGCTTCGCGAATAAAGCGCTCTTCATCTTCCTGTGCTGCAATGGCATCGTCAAACGCGTCTTTTACTTCCGCAGGAGGACGAGAATCTTTAAAGTTAACGTCAGTCACAATCAAGCCTAGATTGTAAGGTTCGATAATGCTGTTCAGCTCATCCCATGTACGCTGACGCACTACTTCACGACCAGTAGTAAGTACTTGATCCATGCGCGAGTGACCAACAACGTAACGTAGAGCACTATCTAGCGCTTGTTGCAAACTATGATCCGCATCTGTCACACTAAAACGATATAGTGTTGGATCGACAACACGGTATTGCACTTCAAACTCCACGCTGACTACGTTTTCGTCTTCTGTCAGCATAAAACCTGATGCTGAAAGTGACCGCACGGCTTCGATATCTACAGGAATAACACGTTCAATAAACGTGGCCTTCCACCGCAGACCGGGTTCTGCAATACGATCAAATTTCCCGAACTGCAATACGATCCCACGTTCGGCTTCTTTGACGGTATAAATACCGCTTAATGCCCATACAATAACAGCAATAATTAAAATAAAGACGAAGCCCGCTCCGCCTAGTCCGCCGTTACCACCTTTTCCCGGTTTTCCACCGAAGATACCACCGAACTTATTGCCAAATTTACGGAATACTTCATCTAGATCAGGTGGGCCTTGATCCCGCCCTCCGCGGTTTTTCCACGGATCGTTATCATTGCCATTATTACCCGGTTCGTTCCAGGCCATAGCTATACTCCATTGTTATTTAAATGAATTAGGTTAAATCTAACAAAAATCGAGCGACTCTCATATAAAAATACGCTCGAAATTAACGATTTTTAACTGCCAGTGACTAAATCATTGAGATTTTGCCCAAATTCTTTATTGAGCTTTTCCCATTCAATCTGTGGCATTCTTACTGAAACAAGCCAATTGCCTTGCTCATCATAGCCTTTTTCGTTGACCGCATTAAGCTCAAACAAAGCGCCACGCAAACGCCCAAGTGCAGGAGGCACAGCCAGCTCGGCGGTAAAAACTGTTTTAGCTAACAGCTCTTTAATCGCATCGAACAACAGCGAAACTCCAGCCCCCGTATGTGCACTGAGCCACACTCGGACAGGTTTTCCCTCGTCATCCCTATCTATTCTAGGCGCAACATCGTCCATTAGATCAATTTTGTTGTAGACCAAAAGCTGAGGAATGTCATTTGCTTCAATTTCCTCTAGAACCAATTGTACCTGTTCTATATTTTCTTTTCTTCTTGGATCTGCAACATCAATCACATGGAGCTGTAAATCTGCTTCTCGTGTTTCTGTTAGTGTTGCCTTGAACGCCGCGACTAGGTCATGCGGTAAGTGGCGAATAAACCCCACGGTATCCGCTAAAATAACAGCACCAACATCGTCAATTTCAATCTTTCGTAGTGTCGGGTCTAGTGTTGCAAACAGCTGATCTGCAGCATACACCTCTGCATCCGTAATGTGGTTAAATAAGCTCGATTTGCCAGCGTTGGTGTAACCAACAAGCGAAACGGTTGGAATTTCATTGCGACTTCGCGCTCGACGCCCCTGCTCTCGAACAATAGCCACTTTTTCTAGTCGCTTGCGAATACTTTTTATCCGCTCTCGTAGTAAACGCCTATCAGTTTCAAGCTGTGTTTCACCGGGGCCTCTTAAGCCGATCCCCCCTTTTTGCCTTTCTAAGTGCGTCCACCCGCGTATTAAGCGTGTTGAGATATGCCTAAGCTGAGCAAGCTCAACTTGTAATTTACCTTCATGGGTTCGCGCCCTTTGGGCAAAAATGTCTAAGATCAGTGTAGTCCTATCTAACACCCGACACTTACAAATGCGTTCTAAATTGCGCTCTTGTGAGGGACTGAGTTGGTGGTTAAATATGATGACATCTGCGTTGTGGATATTGACAATCTCGGCAATTTCTTCAGCTTTACCCGTTCCGACGAACAACTTCGCATGAGGTGCTTGACGGCTGCCTTGCACAACCGCCACACTACTAACACCAGCAGAAGAAACTAGCATTTCCAATTCACGTAGATCTTCTCGATCACCCTCATGTGGAAATTCTATATGAACCAAGACTGCCTGTTCGCCGGCTTCGTAACGGTCAAACAAGCATTAAGCTCCTACTAATTAAAATCAATAATTACCTTCTTCATTCTGGTCACTCGCGTCACTTCCAGTTGCATTTTGGAAATTTACCGCACGAGCAGGAACCACTGTGGAGATGGCATGTTTATAAACCATTTGGTTTACCGTGTTTTCAAGTAAGATCACAAACTGGTCAAATGACTGGATCTTACCCTGCAATTTAATACCATTTACTAAAAAAATTGAGACAGGAATGCGCTCACGACGCAAGACATTCAAAAATGGGTCTTGTAAAGATTGGCCTTTTGCCATTTTCTTATCCTTCGTTTTAGGTGTTATTATGTCAGGTCGTTGATTTAATCAGAACACGCTGATTTAACAACTACTATTAGCTTAGCGAAGTTAGAACACGTTGCAAGTTTTCTTGACCATCGGTGTCAAGCCAAGTTACATCTTGCCACCCCCTCAGCCAAGTTAATTGCCGTTTCGCCAGTTGTCTGGTAGCTGCGATGCCTTTGAAAACCATTTCTTCATAATCGCATTCGCCAGCTAAATACTCCCACATTTGCCGATATCCAACACATCGAATTGACGGCAAATCAGGATGTAAATCTTTTCGATTATATAGGGTCAAAACTTCATTTTTAAAGCCTTGTTCCAACATTATTTTAAATCTTTTTTCTATACGTTGGTGCAAGACTTTTCGGTCACTTGGCGCTATCGCAAATTGATGAAATTGATACGGTAATACCGCTTGTTTCGTTTGCTGTAGTTCGGTCATCGTTTTACCACAAATACGATAGACTTCTAGCGCTCGATTTATCCGTTGTGAGTCATTTTCACTAATTTTTAGTGCCGCTTCAGGGTCAATCTCTGTTAATTGCTGATGTAGACCCGGCCACCCAATCTGTTGCGCCTCAAGTTCAAGTGCAGCTCTTACCTCAGCGTTGGCCTCAGGTAATGGCGAAAGCCCCTCTATCAACCCTTTAAAATACATCATAGTGCCACCAACCAAGATGGGCACCTTTCCACGTTGATGCAGATCATCAATCAGTCTGATAGCGTCAGCACGAAACTCTGCCACCGAATAACTTTGCGCAGGGTCAATAATATCAATGAGGTGATGTGGTGCCATTGCTTGCTCTTGCGCGCAAGGCTTAGCCGTACCAATGTCCATGCCACGATACACTAACGCAGAGTCTACACTGATGATTTCGGTGTTAAGCGTTTGGCATAATTCTATCGCTAACGCAGTTTTCCCCGCAGCTGTCGGCCCCATTAGGGTGATGACAGGTAACTTGTTCACATCTAACCTACTAATAAACTACACTAATCTTATATTATAGCTGATTGTGCATCGGAATTAATACCTACTTCTTAGGCAAATTAATCAACACTCAAAAAGCGTACTAACTTATGGCCATCTATTGTAGCAGCATTTTCATGAATGCGAGCCAAACATGCCGTGTTTGAAAGCATTTTATCTTTAACTAAATCAAAGTGCTGACTATCAAAATAAGCGCTAGGCGTGGTTGTCTCAAGCCATTGTAACCAGATAGTGAGCTCAGCTTCCGGTTCCGGCTCCAACATCGCTTTTGAGATTTCCCCCACATCGATGCTGTATAGCGATACAGGAAGTTTTTTAACTAAAATGTGAGTATCGAATAGCTCGATAGAAAAGCCTAAAATCGCGAGCCAAGTTTGCCGTTGCTGAAGAGCAGCAAGTGCGGTTTTATCCAGTTTAATTCGCACAGGTAACAACAATGCTTTACCTTGCAGCGTGCCGTCTTGCTCAATTTGCGCTTGCCAGTAAGGCAACAGGCCATGCTTACAGTCCCCAAACCGCAGCTGATTATCTTGTTCGAGTATTACTTTGCCATGAGGCAACGACATCCAACTGGATTTAGCAGCCAAGCTTGGCGCTTTGGTCAATTGCTCAGTAGGTATTGTCGACTCAGCTATCGTATCAAAGTGCTGCATTTGTTGATGTGACAGGCCTTGATAAAGCTGATTAACATTTACCTGTTTCTTTTTACTCGCGGCGCTATCTGTATGACCACGGCTTGCTTTTGATGTTTGTGTGGCGAGACTCGGGTACTGACTAGTGCTTTCATGTCTATGAGATGGCGCTTTAGGTTGGAGTGTTGAGCGATAGCTTTGATGATAAGTCTCATCTTGTTGCTCTTGAGGTGTAAATAAAGGCGTCTCAGAGCTAGGTCTGGGCAGCGATACGGTATCATTATCGCAAGATAACTCCGTTTGCGCTGTTGCAACTTGCTTAATCGCTTGAACAATAAAATCATGTACTAAACGTGCTTGATGAAAGCGCACTTCATGTTTAGCTGGGTGGACATTTACATCGACTTGCCGAGGGTCAAGCTCTAGATAGACAACAAACCCAGGAAGTTCTTCATGACCAATTGATTCATCAAATGCTTGGCGGATCGCGTGGAGGATAAGCTTATCTCGCATCATACGACCATTTACGTAAGTATATTGGGTCGAGTTAGTAACGCCTGCTGGTAACACCCAACCAAATAGTCTTAGACCTTCGTGGCCTGATTCGATGAAGCTGGCGTGCTGTGAAAACACCTTGCCACCAACTTGTGCTACCCGTTGCACTCCATGCTCCATCGCGCGCGGTCGGTATTGGCGAACCACTTTTTGATTATGAGTTAAGGTTATTGCAATATCAAAACGGCTCAGTGCGATCCGCTTTACCAATTCATCAATGTGGCTAAACTCCGTTTTCTCGGTTCGTAAAAACTTCCTCCGCGCTGGTGTATTGAAGAATAAGTCCTTTACCTCGATTGTAGTACCGTCTGGGTGCGCCGTTGGCTGGATCTGAACAGCCATATCTCTGCCTTCAGCAAAAGCCTGCCAAGCCGTTTCCTGAGTGCTCGGCTTAGAGCTTAGTGTCAGGCGTGACACTGAGCTAATAGATGCCAAGGCTTCACCTCTAAAACCAAGCGATGCAATACACTCAAGGTCATCTAAACTTTTCAGTTTACTGGTGGCATGACGCGACAGTGCCAGCATAAGTTCATCTTTAACGATCCCTTTGCCATTATCACGGATGCGGATCAGCTTGTGACCACCACGTTCAATGTCTATTTGAATTCTGGTTGCCCCAGCGTCGATACTGTTTTCCACCAGCTCTTTTACCACTGAAGCCGGACGTTCTACCACTTCACCTGCGGCAATTTGGTTAGCCAGCCGAGCTGGAAGCACTTCTATTGTCATGGTTTACGCTTTTGGGATAGTTAATACTTGGCCGATAAACAAGGTATTGTTTTTTAAGTTGTTTGCTTTTTTAAGAGCTCTGACTGTTATGCCATAACGGCTGGCTAACACACTCAGAGATTCACCACTTTTTACCTTATGGGTTACCGGCTTGTTAGACTGCATACGAGCAAACAGCGAGTTGTCAGGTGGGTTTTTCTCATAATACCCCTTAATAGAACTAAAAATAGCGCGGGCTAGGCGTTCTTGATAATGAGGTGAAGTTAATAACTTTTCCTCTCTTGGATTCGAGATAAACCCGGTTTCCACTAAAATCGACGGAATATCAGGGGACTTTAGCACGCCAAAGTTTGCAGCTTGAGGGCGGCTTTTATGCATTTTTGCGACCTTTTTTAGCTCCTTCACAACTTCTTCAGCAACCTGAAATCCGGTTTTCATCGAGTGCTCCATCGACATATCAAGCAGCGCTTTGGCAAGGTATTTCTCATTTGCTGTATCTTTGATTAGATCTGCGGCTCCTCCTAAAAGTTGAGAGTGCTTTTCTTTATCTTCCAACCATTTACCGATTTCAGAGTTAGCTCTTCGTAGCGACAGTACCCATACCGATGCCCCACTTGGTTGTGGACTGGTAAAAGCATCAGCATGAATGGAAACAAAAAAGTCGGCTTTTCTCTCTCTTGCTCTTGCCGTTCGGGTATTTAACTTTAAGTAGTAGTCTCCTGTACGAATGAGTTTCGCACTCATGCCCGGTTGGCTGTCAATTAATCTCGCTAAACGTTTTGCAATTTGTAACGTCACTAGCTTTTCATAAATACCTGATGGCCCAATGGAGCCGGGGTCTTCCCCCCCATGGCCTGCATCAATGGCAATCACAATATCTCTATCTTGTACTAGCGTTTTTCGCGGAGCAGCTGTTTTGTTATCGCTATAGGCACTTGTTTGTTTGCCATATAAATCTACCACCAGACGGTTTTTATATGGCCCTGTTGGTGCGAGTGCAAATACCTTTGGAGTGGCACTGCGACTTAATTCAATCACAATTCTCGCTGATTGACTGTTTTTAGGTTTACTATGGCGAATTTTGTTAATCACCCGATGCTCATCGGCAATATTTGGGAAGTTTTTTTTCTGTTTAGTGCCTTCGAGATCAATCACCAAGCGTAAGGGATTTTTTAACACAAAGTAGCTGTAATCCGGCTTTTTACTCATATCGAAGACGATACGAGTACTTTCTGGCGAAGGCCACACACGTACACTCTCAATGGCATTTTGAGCAACGCTGTGCATGCTTATAACCAGCATGCACAAAAAAATAAAAAAATACTTACTGTTGAGATGATTACGCATAGTCTTGTAATTGTTTTAGTAACGCCTCACCGCGACTAGACTTCGCCTGAAGAATAGCCTGACGACCTTCACCTGCGTATTGCATCGTAATGTCGATATCAGGGCTTGGTATGAATCCTTCCCCTTTTTCTGGCCATTCAACAACACAAATAGCATGGTTTGCGAAGTAGTCTCGGATCCCCATATATTCCAGCTCTTCTGGAGAACCTAGTCGATACAAATCAAAATGATATATTGAGACATCTTCTAATTCATAAGGTTCAACCAAGGTATAGGTAGGACTTTTTACCTTACCTGAATGACCAAGGCTTTGCACTATTCCACGGGTAAGTGTGGTCTTTCCTGCGCCCAAATCACCATGTAAAAACAACACGGCACCTTGGCGGACAATTTGGGCAATTTTATTACCCATCGCAACTGTTGCTGGCTCATCAGCCAAATCGAATGTAATATGTCCTGTTGTCACCCTAAAATACCTCGAATATGTTCGAATAAATCCCCAGCTAGCATACCTTTTGCACCATCATCAGCGGCCTGTTCAGCAGCTAAACCATGAATATACACGGCCAGGTTTGTGGCCGCAAATGCTTCCATTCCTTGCGCTAATAAGCCGCCTATAATACCAGATAATACATCCCCCATCCCAGCACTTGCCATTGCGGCGCAACCTGAACGGTTGATATTTATGCTTTGCTGTTGTGCCACTAGGCTACCTGGCCCTTTTAACACAGTAGTTGCTTGGTATTGCTTGCTAATATTTGATACCACTGCAAATCTATCAGCTTCATCTACTTTTGCGTTTACATTTTTCAATAACCGCCTTGCTTCGCCAAGATGAGGCGTTAATACCCAGTTTGACCTTGCAACAGGCTCTTTAGCTAGCAAATTTAGGCCATCAGCATCGAGCACTAATGGTAATTTGGTTTGTATTACTCTTCGAAATAGACTTTGCGCCCACAGATCTTGCCCAAGCCCTGGGCCTAGTACCACCACACTTGCCTTGTTAAGCAGCGGTAATAATGCTTCAGCCGTTGCCACGGCATACACCATCAATTCATAACGACCATATAGCACCGCGGCGGTATTATCTGGGTGTGTTGCCACCGAAACTAACCCAGCTCCGGCTCTCAATGCGGCTTCTGCGGCTAACCGAACCGCTCCAGCCATGCCATGATTACCACCTATCACTAACACATGGCCATGTGAATTTTTATAACTATCAAGTGCTCTTTGCGGCCTTGTTGCCATCAAAGTTTCATGATTTAAGAAATTCGATGTTGCTGTAACCTGTGAATTAAATGCTTTATCAACACCCAGACCTGCGAGTAATAAATTACCCACAAAACGTTTAGCTGTGCCACTTAACAAACCTTGTTTGAGGGCGATAAAAGTAACCGTTGTAGATGCCATCAGTGCCGATGGCGCAACTTCTCCAGTTGTTGCATTTACACCGCTAGGCACGTCGAGTGCTACTTTCCTGATAGGGAGATTATTAATGCAGTCAAAGCAAGTACGTACATGCTCCGGTAGCTCACCGCGAAATCCAGTTCCAAATACAGCATCGACCACGGTCGTAAATTGGCTCAGGTCTATTTCATTATATGTAGACACCAACTTCCCATGGTATTGACGGTATGCCTGCTGGGCATCTCCAGCTAAGCGTTTAGGTTCAAACAATGTCAGTACAGTTACGGCAATACCAGCCTCCCGACACAGCTGCGCAACTATAAAACCGTCGCCAGCATTATTTCCCTTACCAGTGATAACGAGCACCTTTTCATGGGATGACATTGTGTCATTCACATAAGAAAATGCGGCATGACCTGCACGACGCATCAGCGTGGTTAAGTTAGTACCAGATAATTTAGCTGCTTGACCTTCGTAATGCTGTACTTGCTGGGATGTGTAGGCAACTTGTGGTAAATTATCCGAGTATTCATTAGCCATTATTTCTTCCTGTGACAACCAATAACATTAATTATAGTGAACTTGCCGAACAAATTAAGCAATGGGGCCAAGCACTTGGCTTTGCAGAAGTGGGTATCACAGACATTGATCTGAGCCAGCACGAGGCGCAATTACAACGTTGGTTGGATGCCGGCTACCATGGTGAAATGGCTTATATGGCTGCACATGGAATGAAACGAGCTCGCCCTAAGGAGCTGGTTCAAGGAACACAACGTATTATTTCAGTAAAAATGAATTACCTCCCTCCCGATGCCAGTTTTGCCAAGGCATTGGGAAATAAAACAACGGCTTATATTTCACGCTATGCACTAGGTAGAGACTATCATAAAGTGATGCGTAATAAACTAAAACAGCTTGGTAAAATGATAGAGCAGCAAGTTGGGTCTCTAGGCTTTAGGCCATTTGTCGATTCAGCACCTGTTCTAGAGCGTCAAATAGCACAAAAAGCGGGGTTGGGCTGGCAAGGGAAAAATAGCTTAGTCATCAATAAGCAAGCAGGCTCTTGGTTTTTTCTTGGTGAGCTTTTTGTTGATATTCCACTGCCAATCGACAAACCTCATGAAGATGAAGGATGTGGTCGATGTACAGCTTGTCTGACTCTATGTCCAACCGGTGCTATTGTCGCTCCTTATGTTGTCGATGCTAGACGTTGTATTTCATACCTAACGATAGAGCTACAAGGTGCTATTCCTGAGCAATTTCGTGCAAAAATAGGCAACCGAGTTTATGGCTGCGACGACTGCCAATTGGTTTGCCCTTGGAACCGCTACGGGCAACTGACCCAAGAAGACGACTTTCTTCCTCGGCAGCACCTTAAAGATAAAGATCTATTGTCATTGTTTGCTTGGAGTGAAGAAACATTTTTAAAAAATACAGAAGGCAGCCCAATACGTCGAATTGGACACGAGCGATGGCTGCGCAATTTAGCCGTAGGCCTTGGTAATGCTCCGTATAACGAGGAAATAGTTCGAGCATTAGAAGACAAGCGTCAAAGCACCACCGCGCTGGTGATCGAGCATATAGATTGGGCACTGCAACAACAAAGGGGCAAATGTGCTCAATCTACACGTAAAAATGAAAGATTAATCCGTATCATAGAAAAAGGACTGCCACGTGATGCGTAACCTAAGCTCCGCTTCGCAATTTACGTCTTTCTTTTATCGCTCAGCCCGACGCGAGAGTACTTTTAAGTCTTCTTCAATATCATGAAAGGCAGCTCTCACTTCATGAACGCTGGCTTCTCGGGCAACAGAGCTTTGAATTGCTTTATCTACATTTTGATATATAAACTGCTCCTGATCCTCGTCTAGCCCCATTGTAGGGATCCGCTCTTCGAACAGCTCTTGCAGCACTCTAAACACTTTTTCATTTTCTTGACGATTTTTATCAAGTAGTGAAATCATACTTTTGAACTTGCCCTGCACCATTGTGATTGCCGCTTCTAAGTCTTCTCGTTGCTGTGTTAGTTTTCTTTTTGTAAGTATCGCAAGAAGCTGCTGCTCAGTAACACTGGCTATAAAACAGATATGATCTCGTAAGCGACCATGTTTTTCTTGGTCGTCACTGGGCATATTCAAAATCAAGATACTCAGCCAAGGGTAATTTACCAAAATACGATTTGTGAATTCATGTAATCTTCCCTTGGTATGAAGAATTTCAAATAATTCAATCACGATAGGTGAACATATTCCGGTTGTTGCAAAATGATGTTTTTGCCCTTCAAGCCTTACCTCTACATTGCAATTTAGTCCTAGTCCTTTCAAGCATTGGCATAGTGCAGCAGCAAGCCTTGGGATCGAGTCAATTTCCCCTATTTGCTCAATATAATTGACGATTTGACCCATCTCGCTACTATTTGCCATGGCGCTAAACGCGGTAGAAGTAGCGTCTTCAACCTGCTGTGCGAGCACATCTTTTTCTTTGAGTATCTGACTTAAATGTTGTAACTTGGCTTTTAATTCCCCTTGCCCAAATGGTTTAACAATATAATCCTCGGCGCCTACTGAATACCCTTCCATACGCTCTTCAACTGATCCTCTTGCAGAGACAAACATGACGATAATGTGCTGGGTGTTCGGGTTGGCTTTTATTGCTTTACACACCTCATAGCCATTCATCTTCGGCATGCTCACGTCCAGTAAAATAACCTGAGGATCAAACTCCTCAATAACGCCAAGACACGCCTTTCCACTCTCAACCGTTTTAAGCTCAAAGTCTAAATCTTCAAGAATTTCTTCAATGATTTCTAAATTAAACGGCTCGTCATCCACCGCCAAGATTCTTTGTAACGCCATAGGTGCTATCCTTTACTGGTATATGACAGTATTAAGTACACATCACACTCTCCGTATCCAACTGAGTCCAGTTATCACCATTATCTCAATTTATAACTTAATCCAGTGGAAAAGTACGCCATTCACATGTTAAACACTTATGAATAAGCAAGTAACGAAGTCTGCGTTTGTTACTGCACAATTTCTAACTTTAAATAGGACACATACTCAATACCATAAGTATAAAAACATAGTCTTCTTAGTTATAGACCGATACCGTGAAGCTTGCCAGCCAGCATCATTACACTAGATTACTCCTTCAGTATACTCAACCAATGGTAAGCTTATGTGAATACTGGCTCCGCCATCAGGGTTATTCTGTGCATAGACTTGCCCTTTATGCAGCAAGATGAACTCTTTGCAAATAGCAAGCCCTAAACCAGTACCCCCTGCACCGCTATCGGTTTTACTACTTTGAACAAATTTAGCAAAAATCTGTTCTAGTTCATCCTCTGGGATCCCAACTCCTTGATCAATGATTTTGATATGAATATCCTGCCCTTCGCAGCTAAGCACAATACTCACTTCACTTCCTTCGGGGCTAAATTTCAAAGCATTACCTAGCAAGTTTCTTATCACTTGATTTATTTGCTCTGGATCACAGAATGTCATTACTCCTCGATTTGGCTTCTCAAAGCGGATCTTAATGCGCTTCTCAAGCGCAGTCCCTGAAACATCTTCAATACCACTTTGAATAATGTTTACTAAGTTATGAAAACTGGGATTAAAAGGAAAACGACCAGCGTCTAGTTTTGATAAATCTAATAGATTATTAAGCAGCACTAACAAGCGCTCTCCGCTGGTTTCAATACGTGACAAGTATTTTTTTAATTTATCGATGGGTACCTCTGGGCTCATCAACTTATCTAGCCCAAATCGCGCAAAACTTAATATCGAGTGCATCGGCGTACGAAGTTCATGAGACATATTGGCTAAAAATTCTGACTTCGATAAGTTAGCTGCCTCAGCCGCTTCCTTCGCTTTTAGCAATTGTGAGGTTCTCGCCTGTACCTCAAACTCTAACAGCTCTTTGGTCTCTTCTAACATTTCTTGCTGCTCTTTGAGCTTAGACACATTTTTAAAAATGACCGCAAAGGCCATTTCACCGTGATGATCTATCTCGTTAAAAGTACCCATAAGTGGAATGCTGCGCTCTCCGACTTTAGGAAGGCTTAGCTCACAGTCAAAATGTTTTAGCATACCGATATGCTTCATTAAGTCGCGCAATTGTAAAACTGACACTTCATCAAATAGCTCAAAAATAGATAAAGGTTGTAGCTCCTCCTCTGTGAGTTCAAATAATTCACAGCACGAGTCATTCGCTTCAATAATGTGCCCTTGGCGATTAAACAGCATGATAGGATCAGGCGTGTGCTTATAAATAACGCGTAACAAGCTGTCTCTTTCGATAAGCGCATCTACGGTGTCCTGCAACCGCTCCACCAGCTCTTGATTATGGCGTCTCAGCAGCTCTGTTTGCCAAAGTTTATGTAAGCTTTGCAACAGATCGCTTTCATCGAACGGTTTGATAAGCACATCCTCAACCCCCTGTCGCACAGCTTCTAACATATCTACCTGATTGACACGAGACGTCATCAGTAAGCAACGGCAATTATGGTGCACTTGGCGCACTTTATTAAATACATCAAGACCTGTGTCTTTTTCTAAATTAAAGTCACAGATCAATAAATCGACAGGGTGCTGCTCTGCAGCATGTAGTGCTTCGGGCAAGGTAGTTGCAGTTATCACTGCAAGCTGAGCGCCTCGAAGACTATTTGCAAGCATCTCCAAACGGGGGGTATGGTGGTCAACCAACAAGACTTTCGGCAAAACCAGAGAATTGGTTGCACCGACCTCAAGCAAGCGCTCCAATAACCCGGTAATATCTTTATTGGCAAAAAACGGATAGATCACAATACCATTTGGTAACGCACGATTTATTTCACTAAATGACTTCAAATGCTCTGCATTATCGGGTTTTGGAGCTAGCAAAACGAGCTTGTCATGATGCCTAAGCTGTTGAATTGGAGATAATTTACTTGCGGGAACACCATGTGCAACCACCACAACATCAAACCTATCTAGGTCTAGGTCAGCTTCAAGACTGCGATAATGAACATGCTCAACGTCACCACCGAGTAACTCAAACAACACCTTGACTCGCATTGCTTGAACACTGCTGCTGTCAATAATCAGTACCTGACTCGTCATACCCTGATCCTTCAACCAAAAACCTGAATTTTAGTTTAGTTGAAGAATAGCGAGACGCTAAAAAATAGCGGCGATTTAGCCGCCATCAAAAATCAACAGAGACAAACACCTAAAAGATTATCGTAAAGATTTACCTAATATAGTTAAGCTATATTGAGTTCTGTCCATCTCCGCAATATGGGGTAACTCTCCCCACTTTTGGAAGCCATGTTTTTCGAACAAGCGAATGCTAGGCGCATTATGAGAAAAAATAAACCCTAATAAAGTAGTGATATTAAGCTTTGGTGCCTGCGCTTCAGCAAACATCATTAACTGGCTGCCAAGCCCCTTACCTTGCGCGGACTTTGCCAGATAAATACTTATTTCTGCGGTACCAGCATACGCAGGACGGCCGTAAAAGTTGCTAAAGCTCAGCCAAGCAACCACTATATTATCTAACTCAACAACGTAAATTGGTCGACATTTAGTATGTGCATCAAACCAGTCTTGTTTTTGTGCTATGCTGACAAGCTCTGTATCAGCTGTTACTTGGCGACTTGGAATTGTCTCGTTGTAAATGTCGACAATAACACTGAGATCTTGTGAGTTAGCAAGTCGTATATTCATTTAGCTGATCATTTAAATGGATGTGTCCGTATGATAAGAGATAATTTCGTTAAAAGGAAAGTGTTGATGCTAAAAAGTATTTCCACGCTGAGCCTAGCGCTTAGCTTATTATTAAGTGGCGCTGCAAATGCACAGTCGCCAAGCTGCGACGATTTCACCAATGTTGAAATGCGCAAACTACGTTCCGATGAATCTATCAACTTTTGCCAGTTTAAAGACAAACCACTGCTTATCGTAAATACAGCGAGTAACTGCGGCTACACTGGCCAATTTGAAGGGCTAGAAAAGCTTCATCAAAAGTACAAAGATCAAGGGTTAGTTGTGCTTGGGTTTCCATCTGATGACTTTTTTCAAGAAGAAGACGATGAGAAAGAAACCGCAAAGGTGTGCTTTATTAATTATGGTGTAACCTTTGATATGTTTGCCACCACCGCGGTTAGAGGTTCAGATGCAAACCCACTATTTGAGCATTTGAATGAAGTTACTAGCTCACCAAACTGGAACTTTTACAAGTATTTGGTTTCAGCTGACCGTAAAACTATCAAGCGTTTTAATAGCCGCACCAAGCCAATGTCTGAAGAACTTACCAGCGAAATTGAAAAACTATTACCAAGATAAGCTGATTTTTCTATCTGCCTAGATTAGAATAAAGTATGAATAACAATTAATCATTGGAGAAATTATGGCAATCGCTAGTGCAAGGCATATCCTAGTCGATAGTGAAGCGCAATGCTTGGAGCTAAAAGAACGAATCGCCGCAGGGGAGGATTTTGCAGAAATCGCTAAACAGTACTCCAACTGCCCTTCAGGTCAAGATGGTGGTGCGTTGGGAGAGTTTGGCCCCGGCATGATGGTACCTGAGTTTGACAAGGTCGTTTTTTCAGCGCCAATTAACCAGGTACAAGGCCCTGTGCAAACCCAGTTTGGATATCACTTATTAGAAGTGACCAGTCGTAACGACTAATTCACTTGCGAAATCATATGAGTTTCGCCATTATTCCTCACACCGCTTGTTGCAATAGCAACAGAACGTCAGTTTAAGGAATAATGGCATGAAACTCATAGGCTCAAATACCAGCCCTTACGCCCGTCGGATCAGAATGTGGGCGGCGACTAAGCAAATAGAATTAAGCTATCATCATATAGATATTTTTTCGCCAGAAGGTCACAACGAGTTAGTACAGTACAACCCAGCCAGAAAAATACCATTTCTACTAGACGATACACAACTTGTCTGCGACTCCAATCTTATCATCCGTTATCTACGTGAAAAGTACCAGCTTCCAGTGCCTAGCTGGGATCAAGAGAACTGGCTAATACTAATCAATGCGTGCAGTGACTCACTGATTGAACTGTTACTTAGCAAACGCTCCGGCTTCGATATTGAACAAGATAAGCTCTTTTTTAATCTGCAACGTGAACGAATTGGTCACACACTTCACGCATTAAACGAAGCATGTACAAGCGATACGTTTTTACACTGTGATTATCTGCAAATAAGTTTATACTGCCTACTTGACTGGGTTCTCTTTAGAGAGCTTATCGACCTGAGTGATTATGATAATCTAGTGGCTTTTCATGACCGCTTACAACATCAGCCTATTGCCCAGAAAACAGATCCACGAAATTGAGAACGACGATAATGAATGAAGAAGAAATTGGCTCAGAAGTCAGTGATTTTATTGGACAAGTAAAAAATACTGAAAGTGTTTGGGCACTCAGCTCAAGCGATGGTGGCATGGTTGTAGTTGACTCTAACCAGTTCGACGAAACCGATGTATTGCTTTTGTGGGATAGTGAAGAAAAAGCGCAAGCACAGTGCCGTGATGAGTGGAGCGAATTTTCACCAATGAGCATAGATATTGAAAGTTTCCTAGACGAATGGGTGCTAGATTTAAAAGAAGATGATGCTTTGGTTGGCCTTAACTGGAATGATGACAATGTCTGTATTGAAATTGAACCAGTTGGTCTTGCACGCTTATTAGTTGATATTGAATAAAATAACGATTCACGCAGCTATAGCCATGGGCGCATTATACCAATTTGCTTAATTAAGTGGTCTATTTTGAGGCGAGAAAATCTTGTCGATAACCAGACAAAAATTTTGCTATTTAGTTGTTCTAAATAAGAAATTTTTAACGCTGTTAGCGTCAGGTTTACTCCCTCAAATTGAGCAAGTGTTAAGTCAAATTGGTATTAGTACTAGCTTGATATGCGCCTCGTCAATTTACACCACGCTTTTTATACCAATTCGCTTAATTTAGCTTGCTGTTTTGATTTGAGACGAGAACATCTTGTCGATAACAGCTGCTAGAGAACAAGTTACCATCTCTATCAGGTTATTATTTCTAAATAATAGATTGTTAACGCAGGTAAACTCAGATTTACTCCTTCAAATTGAGTCTGTATTAGAATTAATTAGTATTACTCATTGGTAGATATTTTTGATACCAGAGCGACCAGCGTCCCTTCTATTGCTCTAACATAAGCTTGTGTCACACTCCCTTTTTGGCTTGGAGCACTTAATGGCTCTGCACCAGCCTCCACAGCTTTGTCATAGCATTCAGGTACATTAACGCAGCTTAAGGTAATTTCAAAGCCCAGTGCGGGTTGCTTTGGGTGACAACGAATGTAGTCTTGTTTGAATTGAGATTGTGCTAAAGGGTGGCTTGCAAATGCTAATTTAACTTCACCTGTGTCTAATTCGCCGTAGTCGCCATCATCGGTCATATCACAAGTGCTCAGACCAAACGCTTGATAGTAAAAGTCTAGCACTTCTTCAACGCTATCTACGTATATCACCGTTTTAACAAACACAGATTCCCCACTCCGCTATACACAAAATCGTAACCTTTTATAACTTAAGCACAAATATTGGGCAAGGTAAAATCAGTTTAATACCAATTATCTTAATTAAGTGGTCTATTTTGAGGTAAGAAAGTTTTGTGCAAGATTTACATAATCGTATGCTATAAACAGGGCGACCTAAGCAAAAACAGATTGGATAAAAACTTTAACGCAGGAATCACCTAGTCGACCTGTTTAAAATAAGTATCAAAAAAGAGCAGGGATTATTATACTGGAACCACGCAATTTCGGCCTTCCGCTTTGGCTTGGTACACGGCATGATCAGCTGCTTTCAGCGCATGGCTAAACGGTAAGCTGGTATTGACTTGTGCAACACCAAAACTTGAGGTAACGCTAATCTCTCCTGCTGGCGTCGCTATTCGGGCTTGCTCTATTTCATTTCTTAGGCGTTCAGCGATAATCATTGCTGAGTTTATCGATGTGTTTGGCAATAGTACCACAAACTCTTCACCGCCTAAGCGACACATACAATCTTCTAGTCTTAGCGTGTTAACACAAATTTCAGCAAAATGTTTTAATACTAAGTCCCCTGTTTCATGGCCATAGTTGTCATTTATCTTTTTAAAATGATCAATATCCAGCATCATCAGACTAAAAGGGTGCTCAAAGCGGGCGTGACGGCTCATTTCTCGCTTTGCACTATCCATCAAAAAGCGTCGATTGCTCAGCCCCGTGAGTGGGTCTTTAAATGCCAGCTCTGTTAGTTGTGATTGCAGTTGCCATAGCGCTTTAACTAGCAAGCGGCGGCTACAGCAATCTGCAATCATTTCTGCAAATGCAATTTCATCTTTGTGCCAGGTACGGATCTTATCCCCTTCACAACACACTACACCATGAGGTATTCCATTTTTAAAAATAACGGTATCCAGCATCGTTTTTATGTTGTGAGGGACTAAATAAATATCGTGAAATTCGCAGGTTCTTGGATCTGTTGTTGCATCATTCGCATCAATAGAGCGACCACTGTTAATCGCTGTAAAATAAGCAGCAAAGTCTTCATATTGAAGTGTTGGAAGCTGTTCTGGAAGTGTTTTACCAGACCAATCAGTATTAGCAACATTGATTAACTCTGAAGGCTTATCAAGGTCATCAAACAACCATACTGACACACGAGCGACCTTCAAGGTCTGCTTACCTTCATCAAGTAAATCGAGCAGAAAGCTCTGAAAAGTGCCAGATACATCTAACTCCTGTGAGCTAAGTCGTCTGAGGCGTTGGGTTACATTGCTAAAGTTCTTCAACATAATACGAAGAGTAGACTCTTTTTAGTTAGATTAATACCAATCAAGTCAAATAGCCAATCAAATTGTAGTAACTTGGTGGTAATACAACCCAATCACCTTCAGTGTGCTCGGGTAAGCCATATTTTTTGGTCAGTCATAGAATTTAAGTTCAGACTATTCAACCTAAAACCCTGATAGTTATATCTTTTAAAAGAGATATTTAAGCGTAAACCGTGTTGAATTGACTCTGAATAACTGCCTGTATGTAAATTCACGTTGCCAACCGGGTATAGTTACTATGCTAATCACAGGACGCAAGCGCAATTCTGTCGCCGAAAGGTGTTGATTAGATAGGGAAGTAATTTAGCGTAACTTTAAAACAATTTGTTAGCCCATTCCCTATCCAAACCTCAAGTTAATTAATATATTTCGCGAGGTACTTTTTGAAAACCGGATCCGTTTTAGCTAATTGTCGCTGCTCTTCCATAATATCGGTCAACATGGCTTCAGAGGTTAGCGGGTTCGCTAATACCACCCTAAATACAACCGTAGGTTGACGCTCATATTGCTCTGGAGTCAAACGTGTCCGTGATACGAACGAGCGCCCGGCTTCACGTTGCCGCTTTTGCATACTTGCAGTGAATCTGTTTAAGGCTGCATAAATGTCTATCTTCTCTTGCTCATCCGCTTGCTCTATTGCCAATTTAATTGCTTCCGGAACATATCGGTAAGTAAGCAAGCAAAGCTCTGGCTCTGAGATGAGCTCAAAATCAGGTGTCTGTTTGATCAATTCAGCAAAATAGCGTGCTTTTTCAATGCCTTTGTCAATGAGCATTTCATAACCTTGACGGCCAATCACTCGTAAACATGCGTGCACAAGCATCGCCATACCGGGCCGGCTACCCTCTAACGTATGACTTCCTAAGTCTTTTGAGCCTTTTCGCAATATATATTCAGCATGATGTTCAATCGCATCAGATGCTGCGGGGTCTTTAAAAATCACCATCCCAGCCCCCATAGGCACGTACATCTGCTTATGCGCATCAATGGTGATCGAGTCAGCACGCTCTACCCCTTTGAGAAGGTGACGATAATTATTAGAAAGTAATGTTGCCCCTCCCCATGCGGCGTCCACATGAAAGTGGCAACCTAGCTCTTCAGCTAGATCAGCCATATCCTCTAGCGGGTCAATATTACCAGTTTCTGTTGTGCCAGCGACCCCTACAAGCGCTAATACTTTAATACCTTGGGATTCCAATTCATGTGCTTTTTGTCGCATCGCACTGACATCAACTTTGTTATCAGCTGATGTTTTGATGGAAACGAAGTTATCGCGCCCAATACCTAGCACATCAGCCGCTTTCCCTAATGAATAATGACCACGCTCAGACACCAGTACGGCTAATCCTTTGTAGCCATAGTGCAGCATCGCGGCAACTATACCGGATGCGCCAATCCCCTTAAAATCACCGTCCGCTTTTAATAAGCGGTTGCGTGCAATCCAAAGCGCAGTGATATTTGCAATAGTGCCTCCTGAGCAAAAGGCACCTAAGGAGGTTTTGGCACTATGCATCCATTTATTGTAGAAAGTATCGTTATTGCCATAGACAAGATGGTGAACCATCCCAAGTACTTGGCGCTCAAGTGGCGTAAATGCTTTTGAGGTTTCTATTTTTACCAAGTTTTGATTCAGCCCTACCATTAACTTGGACAGTGGCAATACAAAGTGTGGTAACGCGGAGGTCATGTGCCCGATAAAACTAGGCGCTGCAGTATGCACAGAATGCGCAACTAGCTGCTCCATAATATCTTGAGCATAATCGGAGACAAACATTGGCACTTCAGGGATCTGTGCGGACTGAAAGTCTTTTTCAACTTCATGAAGTGGCTTCTCGATTGCAGCTATATTTTCATTCAAAAAACCAGCCAAGTTACTCGAGATTTCTTGCTCGATTCTGCTCAAAGTTGAATCAGGTGCCTCAGGCACTGTAAATATACGCATTAAGCTTTCTTCAGAGGCAACGGCGCAACGCTTTGGACCCATCAATACTACCTAACATCAAAAGGTGTACTAACACTCTCCCATCAAAATAGACTAGAGCAATGCCAATAACACAAGAGATTGTGATCTATGAAATGGCTAACTTTACTGTAAAGAAAAGGAATTGTCTTCTATTGTCGCGCCAAAATTCATGAAACATTGACAATTTTATGAAAAACCAGCGAAAGTTCAATGAAGGCTAGAGCTCAAATTTGTCGTTTTTATTTTACTTTTCAGGTACAAATAAGGTATAAAATGTCATGCTCATTCAGCTTTTATGAGTAGACCAGCTCCTATTCGACAACAATACATTTTGCAGAATATCAATGCGGAACTTTTTTGCTCAATTTCTTTTCATGTGATTAACTTATGATGTATTGTTTATATTATGTAACAAGGCAACACCACCTGAATCCGAAACGGTATTTCGTCGTTTACACCAAGTGAATCGGTGGATAAAGGATTATCATGAATACTCGGAGTATCGCTCAGCCACTCAAAGCTAATAAAGTGCGAGAGTCGACCAAAATCTCGCAATTATTGGGACTGACCAGTTATACCCCAAGATTACCAATTGCGTGGCTCGCTTTAGCATCGTTGATCTTCTTAGCTGCTTTATCCATTTACGTTGTTGCAAACTACTATGATACACGACGTGACATTATGGCTAGTATTGATGCGCAACTTATCAACGCAGCCACCAGCGCAAACGTGATGGTTGGCAAAGGTTATCACAGCTCTCTCGATAGTATTACAGCTGCTGAATTCAAACAAAAAAGCCATGCCCTGACTGAGCTTGCAAACGCATTGAACGTAGAATATGTTTACACTATGGTGCTAAAAGCGCCTAACGTCCATTTTACGGCATCAAGCTATACTCGCGAAGACCTCAAATTAAAACGCCTCACTCGTTATCAAGACATCTACTCTGAAGCTTCTGTAACGTTAAAAAGTGCCTTTCACTCAACGGAGCCGGTCTTTGAAGTAGCGAAAGATAAATGGGGTCATTTTAAAAGTGTATTCATTCCTTTTGTGCTTCCAGATGGTACAACTTATATTGCAGGCGCAGATATTACTATTCATGACCTTGAGAGTAGGCTCAATGAGAGTGTGATAGATGCAGCAGTTGATGCAAGCTTTTTCTTTATCATGTTTTTGGTTGTCGTCAGCCTATATTTTATGTACTACAAGAAAACTCTGACGAGTGATAACCGAACAGGGTTTGGCAATCGAATTGCCTTGGAGCAAGCACTCAAACATTCTAAATCTCAACATTTGTGCTTAAGTGTTGTCTGGGTCAAAGAGCTGGAGGATATCATAAGCTTTTATGGTACAGAGGTTGGTGATAATGTAATGGCTAAAGTAATGAGTTACTTCTCAGAGTTTACTCATCCATTTGAAGTGTATCGCCTAACAACATCTAAAATAGCCTTGGTGACGAGTATTGAGAATAGCGAGCATTACCTTGCCAATTTAACTGAGTCCTTTCCTTGCGCCAAACCTATCTATGATGCGCCGCATCTGTATGTAAATTTGTGCGCAGGCGTTGCCAAAGGCAACTGTGCCTTGTTGCTAGAGAATGCCTTTTTAGCACTTAGACAAGCACAACAACAAAATATTCAGATTTGTTATTTTGACTCGCAGTTACAAATAAACCCACAGCAACAATCAAAGAACTTACACCTAACAAGATTATTGCAAAGCGCGTGTGAATCAGATCGGATCATACCCTTTTTTACTCCCAGAAAGGCCTGTCATGATCACAACAATATTCAATATCAGTGCAGCGCTCGTATTCTCAATGAGCGAGGTGCAATTATTGATGCAGAGCACTTTTATCCGGTAATGAAGCAACCCAAGTTACGCGCGCAAATTAGTATGAAATTACTTGAGCTATGTGTTACTCGATTTAGAAAATCAAACCATGCCTGGAGCATTCAACTCAGTCATGCAGAAATAGCTGATCCTGAATATTTTGAGTATATCAGTCAAATATTGCGACGATACCCGCAACCTCAACTTATCACGTTTGAGTTTGATGAGAGTGATGTACTAAAGAATTTTAGCGACATGAACTTAATGATGCAGTCCCTAAAAGCTAAAGGTGCCAATGTTGCTGTCAGCGGCGTGAATAGCGGCTTTCTTACAATAAACAGAATATTGAAATTACCACTCGACGCAATTTGCCTCGAGAAAAGTATTTGTGAACAGCTCAGTGATGACGAGATGCTAATGAGCTCCGTCGCCTACTTGGCTGACCACTGCAACACTCGTCGCATTGACCTGATTGTCCCATGTGTGACCACGAGTCGCCAGGCTAAACAACTAGAAGAAGCTGGAGTGGCGCGATTAGAGGGAAGCTGGGTAGGCAAGGCAAGTGGCCACCTTTGATATGAATACCAATTTAACTTAATACTTGCTCAATTTGACCTGAGTAAGTCTTGACGATAACAGGACATGAAAGCGGCGTTATCGCCAAGATTTTCTTGCCTCACAAAGCAACCACCCCTAGGTTGAATTATGTTGATTTAATCGCATTGCTGAGCATTAAATCTGTGCCAACAAGCGCGTACTCGACTGCCCACTTGCCCAATACTTACGCTCAAAAGGCGTGATTGCTTGCTCGTTTTCGTAAGCTTCAACATGTGCAGTAACACCGCTTAATTCAAGCGCTCTGGCGAACTCTTTAACATAGATATTCCAATTACTACGTAGCTCTAGCTGGCCACCTAATTTCACAATATAGGGAAATACTGCGCTGCCATGCCAACGCCTTTGAATATGCTTAGCCTTTGGCCAAGGATTTGGATAGAGCAAGTAATGGTGGCTAGGTTGCCATTTAGCTTGCAGCGCAAGTCGCCAAAAATCATTTAAGTCAGCTTGTACCAGAATATATTGTCCTTCGTCGGATTGTTTATATTCTACGTCATGCTTTTCAAGGCGATGGGAAGACTTATCAATTCCAATTATAAGCGCTTCAGGGTGGTGCTTAGCAAGGTTCGCGGTACTTTCCCCTACTCCACAGCACGAATCCAAAATAATGGGTCCATCAAATGCCTGAACTCGTTTATTTACCTCATCAAAAGCACGTTGAGTGTGCACTGCTATCGGCTTTTTGAATTCAGCTTTTAAATGTTTTGTGACGATTTCATCGAGCTTTTCATGCAGCCCTTGCTGATTAGTGGTAATACTACGAGAGTTTGCTTCTGTCATAACCTATCGATAATTTGGAAGAAATTGTGGTGATTTTACCTGAAATTAGTCAAGAGTGCTGCCACCATTTACAGCACTCCATTTAAGCGCAAGCGCACTTAGTGCCTGAGCCCAACACCACGTTTAATCAAATTAAGCGCTAATAGGAATAAACCACAGATAAAGATGCCAAGTACTGTAAAGGCCACCCCGATATTTACATCAGAGACTCCTAAAAAGCCAAAGCGAAATGCATTAACCATGTAGATTATTGGGTTTATCTGCGATACGCCTTGCCAAAACTCAGGTAGCAAGGTGATGGAGTAGAACACTCCTCCCAGATAGGTAAGTGGAGTAAGTACAAAAGTGGGAATTATACTGATGTCATCAAAGCTATTGGCGAATACCGCATTGATAAGCCCTCCCAAGGCAAACACCGCAGAGGTTAAGATCACTGTGATAATAATCACCGCAAGATTGTGGATCTGGATATCAACAAAAAATAAGCTCACAATGGTGACGATTAACCCGACCAGCATGCCTCTGGCCATTCCACCTCCCATGTAGCCGAGCACGATAATATAATTTGGTACTGGGGCAACCAATAATTCCTCTATACTTTTTTGAAACTTAGTAGAATAAAAACTAGAAGCTACGTTAGAGTAAGAGTTGGTAATAACCGACATCATAATAAGGCCAGGCACAATAAACTCCATGTAGCTAAAGCCGCCCATCTCACCGATTCTAGAACCTATCAAGCTACCAAAAATCACAAAATAAAGCGTCATTGTGATCGCAGGAGGTACTAAAGTTTGCACCCAAATTCGCAAAAAGCGAATACACTCTTTTATCCAGATACTTTTTAACGCGACGCCGTATTTCAGCACGATTATACCCCTCTGCCCTGCTCTAATAGACCCACAAACAACTCCTCTAATCGGTTAGCCTTGTTGCGCATACTCAATACTTGATTCCCCTGCTGCGTTAACTGTGAAAAGACCCCATTGAGCCCCTGTGACTTAGCAACTTCGACTTCAATCGTATGATCATCAACACGAGTAAACTGATAACCATCTAACGTCACCGGCTTGATGGGAGACTTGAGGTCTAGTACAAAGGTTTCTTTATCTAACTTAGCAAGTAATGCCTTAATAGTTGTATGCTCTACTATGGTGCCTTTATCGATAATCGCAATATTGCGGCACAGTAACTCAGCTTCTTCTAAATAGTGGGTAGTTAAGATAATCGTCACCCCTTGTTGGTTTATTTCACGTAAGAAATCCCACATTGAGCGACGTAGTTCAATATCAACACCAGCTGTTGGTTCATCTAAAATAAGTAGCTTTGGTTCGTGCATCAACGCTCTGGCAATCATCAAGCGACGTTTCATGCCACCAGACAAGGTACGAGCTTGCTTATCTTTTTTGTCAAACAGTCCAAGCTGCTTGAGGTACTTTTCTGCTCGTTGATGTGCAACATCTCTTGGCACACCATAGTAGCCTGCTTGTGTCACTAAAATCTGATTTAGCGTCTCAAATTGACTGAAGTTAAACTCTTGCGGCACAAGCCCTAAGTTAGATTTTGCGTCTTCTAAATGGGTATCAATACTGTGGCCAAATACCTCAACACGGCCCTGGGTTTTATTTACCAGTGAAGCGATAACGCCAATTGTTGTTGATTTTCCGGCGCCATTAGGGCCAAGCAAAGCAAAAAAGTCACCCTCTTGTACTTGTAAGTCTATTCCTTTCACTGCTTCGACGCCGTTACTATAGACCTTTTTTAATCCTTCGATGTTCAGTGCTATTGTCATATTTTGTTATTCTCCATAACCCCAGCGTTTTGCTAAAGTATGTTCGATGTTCAGATGATCTAGAATTCGCGCCACCATAAAGTCGACTAAATCCTCAATACTTTGTGGCTGGTGATAGAACCCTGGCGCGGCAGGCATAATCGTCACGCCCAAACGGCTTAATTTAAGCATGTTTTCAAGATGGATTGGGCTAAAAGGCGTCTCACGAGGCACTAAAATCAACTGTCCCCGCTCTTTGATCACAACATCAGCGGCACGCTCCAATAAATTATCAGATGCTCCCAACGCAATGGCTGAAACACTTCCTGCACTACATGGGCATACCACCATTTGTTTTGGTGCCGCCGAGCCAGATGCCACAGGGCTAAACCAATTATCTTTGCCAAACACTTGTATTTGCTGTTGTTTGGCTGCGAATAGCGTTTGTAGCTGCTCGCTCGCTTTTTGCTCATTACCAGATAGCTTTACATTTGACTCGGTGTCCAAAACCACTCGAGCTGCGCTAGAGATTAACACATAAACTTGATAGTTTAACGACACTAATACTTCTAACAACCGCAGTCCGTAAGGTGCACCTGAGGCACCACTGAATGCCAATGTAATTGGCCCTTTAAATGTTTGTTCTGACATACAAATTACTTTTTTAATGCAGTTAATAATTTATCGTGAATACCACCAAAGCCGCCGTTGCTCATTACTAAAACATGTTGATTCGGCGCTTGATTTGCAACAACCTGTGTAACAATTTCATCGACACTAGCAAAGCACCGCCGTCCAGCACTTTCAGCCTGTGCTCTTAACGACCAAGACAAGCCTTCAGGCTCAAATAAATACACCTCATTTGCTACTGCTAATGACTGCATTAAAGTCTCTTGGTGCACCCCAAGCTTCATGGTGTTTGAGCGCGGCTCTAAAATCGCAATGATGGGTGCATCACCTACTTTTGCTCGAAGCCCTGCAAGTGTCGTTGCGATAGCGGTGGGGTGATGAGCAAAATCATCATAAACCGTCACTCCGTTGACTTCTCCTTTACACTCCATGCGTCGTTTAGGTGAGATAAACTGGCCTAGCGCTTCAATACTTACTTCTATTGGGATCCCAACATGTCTTGCGGCTGCAATCGTCACCATGGCATTCTTGACATTGTGTTCACCGATGGTCTGCCAGTTAACTACACCCTTTTCTTCTCCTTCAAACAGTACCGTAAAACTAGAGCCATCTGCTTTGATGAGGTTATACGACCATTCTTTGCCAAGGGATTCCTGCAAGCTCCAAAATCCTCTATTTATCACCTCTTGCAATGCCTTATCGTCGGCAGGATAGATGGCTTTACCTTGGCTCGGTAGCGTACGAATAAGATGATGGAATTGCGTCTGAATGGCGTTTAAATCGGGAAAAATATCCGCATGATCATATTCTAGATTATTCAAGATTAGTGTACGCGGTAAATAATGAACAAACTTACTCCGCTTATCAAAAAATGCGGTGTCATATTCGTCTGCTTCGATGACAAAAAATGGTGTGTCCGAAGTACGCGCAGACACCCCAAAGTTTTGAACCACCCCGCCGATTAAAAACCCTGGACGTAACCCAGCATATTCGAGCACCCAAGCCAGCATACTTGCGGTAGTCGTTTTTCCGTGTGTACCAGCAACAGCGAGTACCCAAGACTCTCTTAGTACATTTTCTCGAAGCCATTCAGGGCCTGACGTATAATAAAGCCCTTTTTCCAGCACATATTCAACACAGGGGTTACCGCGACTCATGGCATTGCCAATGACCACCACATCAGGCTGAGCATCAACTAATTGCTGTGGGTCATAGCCTTGAGTAAGCTCAATGCCAAGTGCTTCGAGCTGGGTGCTCATTGGTGGATAAACGTTGAGATCTGAGCCAGTAACTTTGTGACCTAAAGACTTCGCTATAGCGGCAATACCACCCATAAAGGTGCCGCATATCCCTAAAATATGTACGTGCATAGCATTCGCATTCTTTATTTTTCATTTTTAGCTAGATTAACATACTCAGCTTATCGGTGGCTGACTTTATTGTTGAATCTATTGCACCAGTATTATTCTGGTCTTGCTGAGGGCTGCAAGATTGAGGTTATACAGAAAGGTTGGGCCGAACAATCGTTCGGCCCAAATAGTTTAAGACTTGTTACGATTTTCTTTTGCAAACGCACGTAACTTGCGTTTTTGTGATAACGTCATTTTATTTGAACGGCCTGCGTATGGGTTGTCCCCTTCGCGGAACTCAATTTTAATTGGCGTTCCCATCACATTTAAAGCCTTGCGATAATAGTTCATTAGGTAACGTTTATAACTATCTGGCAGTTCGTGCACCATGTTACCGTGGATAACAATACGCGGAGGGTTATAACCACCTGCGTGTGCGTACTTCAGCTTCACACGACGACCACGCACCAAAGGTGGCTGGTGATCAGCCTGCGCCATATCCATAATGCGACGCAACATTGCTGTACTCACACGTTTAGTTGCCGACTCGTAGGCTTCATCGATAGACTCAAACAAGTGACCAACACCGGTGCCATGCAACGCGCTAATAAAGTGTAATCGTGCAAAATCAACAAAACCCAGTCTTCGGTCTAGCTCTGTTTTGATCCGCTCTTTTACGTAGTCATCAAGACCATCCCACTTGTTCACTGCAATCACCAATGAACGACCCGCATTCAGAGCAAAGCCAAGCAAGCTTAAGTCTTGATCAGAGATCCCTTCACGAGCATCAACAACTAGCAAAACTACATTTGCGTCTTCAATTGCCTGTAATGTTTTTATCACAGAAAACTTCTCAACAACATCGCTGACTTTCTTGCGTTTACGTACACCTGCGGTATCAATCAGTACGTATTCTTTGTCGTTGCGAGTCATTGGGATGTAAATTGAGTCTCGTGTCGTACCTGGCATGTCGTACACTATCACTCGGTCTTCGCCTAGAATCCGATTTGTCAGTGTCGACTTACCAACATTTGGGCGTCCAATAATCGCAAGTTTTACAGGCTTGTCTTCAAAGCCAGTTTTGCCAGCTTCAACTTCCTCATCTTCAAGATAAAGTTCCGCAATGTCTTCATCATCTTGCGCCACGGCTTCTTCTTGTAAAGAAAGCTCTGCAATGACTGGCTGCAAGGTTAACTCGAGTAGTTGAGTGACACCACGGCCATGTGCTGCTGCTATTTGCTGTACATCGCCTAATGCTAATTGATAAAACTCTGCACAATTGGAGTCTGCATCAATACCATCCGTCTTGTTAGCCACGACAAAGCACTTTTTCTGCTGTTTACGAAGGTGCTGTGCGATTGCTTGATCAGCAACAGTCATGCCTGCTCGTGCATCAACCAAAAATAGTACAATATCCGCCTCTTCAATTGCCAGCAGAGATTGTTCAGCCATTTCAGTTTCAATGCCTTCTTCTGAGCCATCAATACCACCCGTGTCCACCACGATAAACTCATAGCCTTCGTAATTTGCTTGGCCATACTTGCGGTCACGAGTGAGGCCAGGGAAATCAGCAACTAACGCGTCTCGAGTACGTGTTAAACGATTAAATAGTGTGGATTTACCCACATTAGGTCGCCCAACCAGAGCGATCACAGGAAGCATAGACTACCTCTTTTATAAACAACAAAAGGCTTCGCGAAAGCGAAGCCCCATAAAATATTCAAAATTCAGAAGGTTATTTTGGAATTTGAACTGCGCTAAGTTCACCATCTCGCGTATATACAAATACCTTGTCATCAACGACGATTGGCTCAATATAAAACCCAGAATCATCAAACTCAGTACGAGATACTAGCTCTCCTGAGTTTTTATCCAACCAATGTAAATTACCTTCTTGGTCACCGACCACGATATAATTGCCTGCAACTGTTGGGGCAGTAAGATACCAGCCACGCAAAGCAGCTTGTGTCCAACGTTCAATACCTGAGTTTTTGTCTAGGGCGTATAACACCCCGTCACTGTCAACCAAATAAATAACATCTAGGTCTAGCGTTAAGTCGCGATAACTACTGTACTCACGATCCCATACTACGTTACCGCTGCGAACATCAATAGCCACTAGTTTACCATTATAGGCGATAGAATACACATATGCGCCACTCACGACAGGCTTAGTGTCTACATCAACCAAACGCTCAAACTCTGAAGCACCTTTTGCTATCGCAACATCAGTACTCCAAGCGGTAAAGCCATTCTCGGCGATTAATGCCGTCAGTTTGCCACTTTCTTCACCAACAAGTACACCGCCATTGGCGCTGGTTGGCGAACTTAAACCACGCAAGGTCAGTGCTGGCACTTCTTGTTCGTAGTGCCAACGTTCTTCACCTGTATCAGGGTGTAAAGCAACGAGTTTACCTGAACCTAAGTTAACATATAGAAGGCCATCCCCTGCAGAAGGGGCAGAAAGCGCTTCGCCAGGTACTGATTTACGCCACACCACTTCACCGGTTTCACGGTCTAAGGCAAAAACCTGTCCATGCTCAGAGCCGATGTACAGCTTACCATATGCTTGGGTAATACCGCCTGACAACTTAGCACTGTCACTGTCTTCCCATGGCCAAAAGCTGGTATTTTTACGCACATCAACTTGCCATTTTTCTTTACCTGTCTCGACGTCAAACGCGGTGACTATACCCTCTCGAGCAGCAGCAAAGACCGTTGTTTGGTAGCTCACAGGGGCAAGATGAGAGAAATAATGCTCTACACCGTCACCAACGCCCTCTTGCCACACAATATTCGCTTCAAACTGGTTATTGATTTCAGGCAGTATCAGTTCTTCTTCGTCATCATTTGATGAGCACCCAGCCGTAAGTGCTGCCACACATAGAGCCAAAGAGGCCATAGTTAACTTCTTCATGGCAACTCCTTAAACCGTTGTCTTTTGTGCTAAATCATCCAGTTTAATTTGCAGCATGGGGTTATTATTACCTGTTGCCGCTTCTAGTGCTGACTGATAAGCGTCACGTGCCTTATCTTGCTCACCTTGCGCTAGGTAAATATCGCCTTGGATTTCTGATTGCTGTGCTTTGAATGCCTCAGGCATCGGTTTTGCTAACGTTGCTAGCGCCTGCTCGTACTGCTTTTGAGAAGCCTGAACACGTGCTAATCGAAGTAATGCTGTTGCTTTGAGCTCAGCATTATTTACATTTTCAGCAGCCCAAGTTAATTTGTCTGCGGCTAATGTTAAGTCATTCTTTTCAATTGCCTCTTTTGCAGCAACAAATGCGGCTAATACGGCATAGTTAGAATCAGCATTATCTGCAACAAATGCTTCGCTTTTTGCAAGTACGTCATCACTTTCTACGATTTGGCTGTAGGCTTCAGATGTCGCTTCTGCGGTGTCAATCTGACTCTGATTATAGGCTTTCCAACCGTATAAACCGCCTAACCCTAATACAGCCCCTATCACTAGGGTTGTACCATTCTCGCGGAAAAATCGCTTTATTGCTTCTTCTTGCTGCTCTTCTGTTGAATAAATTTCCATTCTAACCTCTTAGCTTACCAACTCTGCAAGCAGTGCTTTTACTTCTGCAAGCGGTAAGGTGATTTGTTCTTTCTCTTCACGCAAATATTTTACAGTCACTTTGCCTTGCGCCAGTTCATCTTCGCCTAGCACTAATGCCACGACTGCATCGCTTTTGTCTGCACGTTTAAATTGCTTTTTGAAGTTGCCCCCACCGCAATGTACCATCACGCGAAGTCCTGCAACCTCATCTCGTAGCTGCTGCGCTACTACTGGAGCTTGGATTGCCGCTTTGTCACCCATAGCAACTACATAAACATCAGCATTACGGCGGATTTCACCAACACACTCTAATGTTTGTAACATTAACACAAGACGCTCGATACCCATCGCAAAACCGACAGCCGGTGTCGCTTTTCCACCTAGCTGTTCAACCAAGCCATCGTAACGTCCACCGGCACACACTGTACCTTGAGCACCAAGACTGGTTGTTACCCACTCAAATACAGTACGGTTGTAGTAGTCTAGGCCACGTACCAGCTTTTCATTAACCTGGTATTCGACGCCAGCTGCGTCTAAACGTTCACATAAATTCGCAAAATGTTCACGCGACTCTTGGTCTAAATACTCAGAAAGCTTTGGCGCATCGACTAAAACTGCTTGAATGTCTGGGTTTTTGCTATCAAGAACTCGAAGCGGGTTAGTGTACATACGACGCAAACTGTCTTCATCAAGTACCGCTTTATGCTGTTCTAAATAAGCTATCAAAGCATCTCGATATTCAGCTCGGGCTTCGTTAGAGCCCAATGAATTAAGCTCAAGCTTGACGTGCTCTTGAATACCAAATTGCTGCCATAGACGCGCCGTCATTAAGATCACTTCAGCATCAATATCAGGCGTTGCGACCCCATAAGTTTCAACACCAAATTGGTGGAATTGACGATAACGACCTTTCTGCGGCCGCTCATGGCGGAACATTGGCCCCATATACCAAAGACGCTGCTCTTGGTTATACAGTAAACCATGTTGATTACCAGCACGTACGCACACAGCCGTCCCTTCAGGACGTAGCGTTAAGCTGTCGCCGTTACGATCATCAAAGGTATACATTTCTTTTTCAACAATATCGGTCACTTCACCAATAGAGCGTTTGAATAGATCAGTCGATTCAACGATTGGAAAACGGATCTCTTGGTAGCCAAACGCAGCCACAGTTTCTTTTAATACCGATTCTACTTTCTGCCAGATTTGTGTATCACCTGGCAGACAATCATTCATCCCACGGATTGCCTGAAGTTGTTTTGTCACTGAAAACCCTAATTATTCTTTGCCATCAGCCAATATGTGTTGGTTGATGCTATTGCTTAAACACATGCTCAGGTAGCATTGTTTGCGTACCTGTATAAAGCTTGAAAATTCGCTTATCTTAACGATTACATCCGTATCAGTCGATGATTTTTACATCGATTTTTTCTTCGCTCTCTTTTTTCTCTACATACTCTCTAATTTGAGATTCAAGCTGAGCAACAATATCATCATTATCAATACGTGTTTTTTGACGTTCACCATTAATGTAAAGCCCTGAGCGGCGATTTGCACCTGCAAGACCTAAATCACTCACTAATGCTTCACCAGGGCCATTTACCACACACCCTATCACCGACACCGAAATTGGCGTAGTGATATCTTCTAGACGCTCTTCAAGTTGATTCATGGTGTTGACCACATCAAACTCTTGTCTTGAACAGCTTGGGCAAGCGATAAAGTTAATACCACGCGAACGGATACGCAGCGATTTAAGGATATCGAAGCCAACTTTTATCTCTTGTACTGGATCAGCAGCAAGAGAAACGCGCAGGGTGTCACCTATCCCCTCAGCCAACAACATGCCAAGACCCACTGCCGACTTCACTGAACCGGCTCTAAAGCCACCAGCTTCTGTGATCCCTAAATGTAGTGGCTGATCGATTTCTTTAGCGAGTAGACGATAAGCGCCCACCGCCAGAAACACATCTGACGCTTTTACCGATACCTTAAACTGATCGAAGTTATGACGCTGAAGAATCTCAACGTGACGCATCGCGGACTCAAGTAAAGCCTCAGGTGTTGGCTCACCGTACTTCTCTTGCAAGTCTCGCTCAAGTGACCCGCCATTGACCCCAATTCGAATAGGAATATTGTGTTCACCAGCTGCGTCAATCACAGCGCGGATCCTGTCTTCACTACCGATATTGCCAGGGTTGATCCGCAGACAGTCCGCACCATACTTGGCAACTTGTAAAGCGATGCGGTAGTCGAAATGAATGTCTGTCACCAGTGGAATGTCTACTTGTGCTTTAATGCTTTTGAATGCTTCAGCGGCATCCATGGTCGGCACAGAAACGCGAACGATATCAGCGCCCGCATCTTGGATAGCTCTTATCTGCGCCACCGTTGCATCGACATCTAGGGTGTTAGTATTCGTCATCGATTGCACCGCTATCGGTGCGCCATCACCAATAGGCACATTACCGACATAGATCCTCGTTGACTTTCTACGCTTAATAGGTGGTTCTGAAAACATGCTGACTACTCTGCTAACGGTAAATTAAATTTGGCTAGACGGTTTTTAGTGAACTCTGGCAAGGTCACAGGTTTACCATCAAGTGTGACCTCTACGGCCCGATGCTTGCCGAGTATAACAGAAAAAGGGGCTTTCCCTTCAACTGTCATGGTATATCCTGCTTTTTTAACCCCAAATGCCACGCGCTCTTGGGTTGCATCAAACATTTCAACCCAACTTTCTTCATTAAAGTACATCACCACCGTGCTGATCCCTGGCGCGCGTTTAGTCTGCTCTTTCGGGTTGCTCTGAGCAGGCGTTGATGTCGCCACCTCAAGCGTACTTGTTGGCTGCTCTTCTAGCGCGCCTGTACTCTCAGACTGTTCTGGCTCGTCGTTTTGTATCTCTTCTTGATCGCTTGTTACTTCAAGCTCTGGTACTTCAAGCTCTGGTGCTTCAATTGTGGTGATCGCGCTTTCTTGAGCGCTTTCAGGCTCCGAAGTATTGGTCTGCCAAAACCACAACGCTGAGGATCCCAACACAATAGCAAGCACGATATAACTCACCATCATTAAACGGCTATCATGTGCCTCTTTGTGCGTACGACGCGAAAAGCTCTGCATTCGTTTTTTCTGCGGCGGTACCACTGGTGATTGGTACATGGCCAGTACCTCTACCGGATTTAGTCCAAGCAATGCGGCATAGTTTTTAATATAACCACGCACAAATGTTTCAGGCCCTAAATCTTGATAATCGTCCTGCTCGAGCTTAGTGAGTTGGGCATGAGTCATCTTTAGACGTGATTCAATCTCAGCAAAACTGATCCCAGCATTTTGTCTTGCAGTCGCCAAAGTTTGCCCGATTGAAGGCTGCTCTTGTTCAGGTGCTTCTTGCTCTTTCATATTTTGGTTCATAAAACGTAATTTGTTGGGTCTACTATTAATAATCCGTGGCCTGCTTGCAGCGCCACGTCAGGAGTTAGCTTATTCCATCGCATAATTTCATCGATCAACACACCATATCGATCGGCTACGCTGAGCAAAGTATCTCCCACAGCGATTTTATGGATCACATTGGGATTATTTAGATACACCTTTTGACCCGCAACTAACCTTGCAGATTCACGCACTTGATTATACTGCATCAAATCGACCATTTTAATGTCGTATTTTACAGAAATACTAAATAGGTTTTCACCTGCTATAACCGTGTGAAACGCTACCCTTGGTGGCGTTAATTCGCTGTTTAGCAGCGGTATAGAAGTGTTAGTTGCTGCCGCGGTCACTACATGACGTTCCTTTGGCACTTCACTAAAGGTGACATCTGCAGGATTTGGTTGATAGAACTCAACTTGCTCATCAGAGCGCAATGACGTAGTTACCGCTGGAGAATTTTTAACTACCTCAGGTTTTGCTACTGGCGCAAAATTATTAGTCTCTACAGGTGAATCAGCAGTGAATATAGGCGTTGATTTGCGTTGCGTTTTTTTACGTTTAATTTTTATCTTTGGATTTGCAACGATATGACTGGGTGACGCACCAGCCAACTTGTTAAGCTGCGCTTCTCGGTATCGATTCCTCAGTCGTTCAAACTCACTCGCCACAGTATTGTCAGTTAATATCAAGGCCGCCTGCGCTGACTTTGGATAGCTTTGCACTAACGTGGTTGCTAAGTCCTGCGCTTTTTGTAAATGTCCCATTTGCATGTGAACAAGGTGGCCAAGCATCAGGCTTCTGGGAGAAACAAAACCCCGCTTTTCAATACTTTCTAGAATATCTTCGACTCGCAAAAAGTCACTGCGCGCATAATACAGACCGGCCAAAGCCAGCTGTGAAGAGATCTGCTGCGCATTATGCTTAATAGCGCTTTGCAAATAGTCCTCAGCAAGTAAATATTCATTTTGCTTCAAAGCACATAATGCTAAGTTTTCGTAACTGGCTGCTACTCTGAGATAACTTGGCACTTCAATTGCCTTAAAAAAGTACGCATTAGCTTTATCGTACTGCCCTACTCGGCACAAAAACGTGCCATAGTTATTTAGCGTATCGGGATTATCAGGTTCAATATCCAATGCAGCTTGGTACGCATTGTCGGCACGCTGTTGCTCTCCCACCTGCTCATAGTAATAGGCCAGCGTATAATGTGCTTCTGCCAGCTTTGGCGCGAGTTGCAACGCGCGCTCAAGATTAAACTTCGCTGACGTAGTATTACCTGAATTGAGATATTGAAGTGCAAGCGCGATACGAGTTCTAGCAGCATTGGTGTTATTGACTTGCTGCTCGGCTACTGGACGGCCATCAGCACGATAGCTGCGCTCCGTCACACAACCTGACAAAACTAAACTCGCACCTGCGAGAATGGATGCAGCCAATCCTGTTTTGCGATAATTTCGCGATTGCATCACTCACCTTTGAATGCCACTGGGTTTTATATCTGCACTATATTACCCAAAAGGCTACGAGATTCACCCATTTTTTGTAAGATAACCAGAACTTATCTGAGACTCAGATGAAATGAGCTGACCCAAGCCAGCTCATTATTTGTTATTGTGCACTCACATTGACAGCAATGGCGCTGTCATCACGTTGCTTTTTCTTGGCTAGACGCTTGGTTCTATCCACAACATCACCAACCAACTGACCACATGCAGCATCAATATCATCGCCACGAGTACGACGCACAATACAAGTCAGTCCAGCCGCTTGTAACACTTTCGAGAATCTATCGATACGGCTATTACTAGAGCGGCCATATTCGTTACCAGGGAACGGGTTGAACGGGATCAAGTTAATCTTTGATGGCGTGCCTTTAAGCACTTTTACTAACTCATGGGCATGATCCGTGCTGTCATTAACATCTTGCAGCATTACATACTCAATGGTGACATCTTTATTCGCCTTTGAGCCATCAATATAACGGCGACATGCAGCTAAGAACTCTTCAATTGGATACTTTTTATTGATTGGTACAAGCACATCGCGAAGTGGGTTATTTGGTGCATGTAGTGAAATTGCAAGTGCCACATCTATTTTTTCTTTCAAGATGTCAAGCGCAGGTACCACGCCTGATGTACTGAGCGTGACGCGGCGCTTGGATAGGCCAAACGCCCAATCGTCCATCATCAGCTCCATCGCTGGTACAACGTTATTGAGGTTTAACAGAGGCTCACCCATACCCATCATCACGATGTTAGTAATTGGGCGCTTAGTGCTATCACCTTTATGTAGACCAATGTCGGTTGCCACGCGCCAAACCTGACCTATGATCTCAGACACTTTTAAGTTACGGTTAAAGCCTTGTTGCGCCGTTGAGCAAAAAGTACATTCCAACGCACAGCCAACCTGAGAAGATACACACAGTGTGGCTCTATCTTTTTCTGGGATCCACACGGTTTCAACTTCTTGGCCGCCTTCGAGTAACAGTGCATATTTGATGGTGCCATCTGAAGCCTCTTGCTTTACTGATATTTCAGGCGCTTTAATCTCACACTCAGCCTGCAAACGTGCACGAAGCTTTTTATTTAAGTTACTCATCTCATCGAAATTATCGATACCAAAATGATAAATCCATTTCATCACCTGATCCGCGCGAAACGGCTTTTCGCCATATGATGCAAATAACTCGCGCATCCCCTCGCGATTTAAATCAAGTAAGTTAATTTTTTTCTCAATAGTGGTCATGAACAACCTCGGTTATAGACGGTAAAAACAGCTTAATTGCCAACTGCACATTGTACAAAAAAGCAGCAAACATCACAAATAATGAAACGTGTTTTGTGAAGTAGTGTGATTACTTTACAAAGCACGCTTGTCCCATATCAACACCATTTGGCTACGGGACAAAAAAAGGGCTCGAAAGCCCTTTTTTGGCACCAAGTCTCGAATTAACGAGTACGTGGGCAGATTTCTTCTTCAGCGAAGAAATAAGCGATTTCGCGAGCAGCAGACTCTGGTGCGTCAGAACCGTGTACAGCGTTCTCGTCGATGCTGTCTGCGTAGTCAGCACGTAGTGTACCAGCTAACGCTTCTGCAGGGTTAGTAGCACCCATGATTTCACGGTTTTTACGAACTGCATCTTCACCTTCAAGAACCTGAACCATTACAGGGCCTGAAGTCATGAAAGAAACTAGTGCACCAAAGAAAGGACGCTCTTTGTGCTCTGCGTAGAAACCTTCAGCTTTCTCTTGAGAAAGGTGAACCATTTTTGATGCAACGATTTTAAGACCAGCAGACTCAAAACGGTTGTAGATAGCACCGATGTGGTTTTTAGCTACCGCATCAGGCTTGATGATTGAAAAAGTACGCTCTAAAGCCATCTTTTGCTCCAAAATATTGTTGTGAATATTAACGGGCGCGAATTATACGTTGTTTGGTAGAAAAAACCTACTATCTCACGCCGCTTTCTTTGAGAAGATAAAGAAGTTTAGTCAATTTAATATCAATAAACGTCCATAATTCACCGCTACAGCCCAGCTGACAGGGAAATCTATTTGCTTCACAGACAACATCGAAAAACCTGATCTACATCAAAATTATTTTACAGGCTTTCTTCTATACTGCGCCGCTTTTTAGAATCAGCGCACGAAATCACTCAACAGCTGACCCGTAATCAGTTCAATGTATGAGGTAAACCATGTTTGTACCAGAACTTCTCTCTCCAGCCGGCAGTTTAAAGAATATGCGTTACGCTTTTGCGTACGGTGCCGATGCCGTCTATGCCGGACAACCTAGATATAGTTTGCGAGTGCGTAATAACGAATTTGACCTTGAGAACCTTGAGATAGGTATCAATGAAGCTCACCAGCAGAATAAAAAGCTTTATGTGGTGTCAAATATTGCGCCGCATAATGGCAAAGTAAAGACCTACTTACGTGATATTGAACCCGTCATCGCGATGAAACCAGATGCGCTTATCATGTCCGATCCTGGACTAATTATGCTCGTACGTGACAAGTGGCCTGATATGCCAATTCACCTTTCTGTACAGGCTAATGCAGTCAACTATGCTGCGGTACAATTTTGGGCGAAACAAGGAATTGAGCGCGTAATTCTTTCTCGTGAACTATCACTACAAGAAATAGAAGAGATCCGTGCGCTTTGCCCAGAAACAGAACTTGAGGTGTTTGTCCATGGGGCACTGTGCATGGCATACTCTGGGCGCTGTTTGTTATCTGGTTACATCAATAAGCGCGATCCAAACCAAGGGACGTGTACCAATGCCTGTCGCTGGAGTTACGACGTAAAGCCAGGTCAAGAAGACGAAACCGGTGACGTAGTGCATAAAGTGGATCCAAAGGCCATTATTCCTACTTTGGGTGAAGGCCAGCCAACCGATCAAGTCTTTATGCTCGAAGAGCAAGGCCGTCCAGGTGAATATATGCCAGCGTTTGAGGATGAACACGGCACATACATCATGAACTCCAAAGACTTACGTGCTGTACAGTATGTTGACCAGCTGACTCGTATGGGCGTACATAGCCTTAAAATTGAAGGTCGTACCAAATCTTTCTATTACGTTGCACGTACTGCTCAAGTTTATCGTAAAGCTATCGATGATGCAGTAGCGGGTAAGCCATTTGATCCCAGCTTAATGAAAACTCTAGAGAACCTTGCTCACCGAGGCTACACCGAAGGCTTCTTAAAGCGTCATGTACATCAGGACTACCAAAACTACGACTACGGCCACTCTATCTCAGATAAACAACAATTTGTCGGTGAAGTGCTAGGTCGCACAAACAATGGCTTAGTTGAAATCGACGTAAAGAACAAGTTCTGCACAGGACACAGCCTTGAGTTGATGACACCAAAAGGGAATATTCACTTTAACCTTGAACACATGGAAAATAAAAAAGGTGAGACCATTGATGACGCTAAAGGCTCAGGCCATGTTGTAAAGATCCCATTGCCGGAGGATATTGACTTAGACCATGCGATTTTAATGCGTAATTTAGGTCAGCATGAGGACACACGAAACCCATTTAAAAAGGCTTAGTCATGGCACTTTTGATCAATGATAAATGTATCAACTGTGATATGTGTGACCCTGAATGTCCAAATCAAGCCATTTATATGGGCGATAAAATTTATCAAATTGACCCAGATAAGTGCACAGAATGCGTGGGGCATTACGATACACCAACTTGTGTGAGTGTATGCCCAATAGACTGTATCAAGCCGGATCCAAATTATAAGGAAAGCCTAGATCAACTGGCTGAAAAGTATCTTCGCCTTACTGAACCAAATCCGTGAAGCCTAAAGGCTTCACTTTCTCTTTTCATCCTTCACTCGCCTCAGAAATACCATTTGTTTTTCTACTTGCTTCAGACGACAGCATAATTTTGATGCTAACGGTAGGAATAGCCTTATCTCAAACAACTATACAGACAATTCTAATCTGTAATTTATTAGCTCAAAATAGCGCGCTTACTAACCTGATGAACGTCTAATAATTAGGCTAATTGGTATAGTTCAGATTTGACCCCGTCGAAGTTTCAAATAGATATACTACAATCAAATTAAGCTTAGAAACGAATTAATTATCTTTAATTGCATTATAGCAAATGCGCGATTTTGCAAAGAAAACGATAGAGCTAATAACTCGAAGATTAATGCTGCAACTGTGTAGGCCGAAAAACTTTATATTCAATCGTATAGGAATATTTCTCAAATAGGTTAAAGAGCCAACACAACTTGATAGTTACCCTCTGGAATTGGTATCACTTAAGGTAGGGAAATAACATGGATTTGAACTCATTTGAGTCTTTTTTTCACAATGCCTACATGCCCCATGGCCACTGCTACTTGTGGCAACCTCATTTGCTATGGACAAATGTTATCTCCGATATTCTGATCGCGACTGCATATTTTTCCATCCCCATGGCGATCATCATTTATGCAAAACAGAGACCTGATGTTGGCAAGAATTGGGTATTCGTGCTGTTTTGTAGCTTCATTACCTTATGTGGCTTAACACATCTTATTGGTGTCTACACCGTTTGGCATGGTGCGTATGGTATACACGGGATCTCAAAAGCCGCAACCGCCCTTATTTCTATGATCACAGCGGTATACTTATTCAGGCTTATTCCAAGCGCAGTCGCTATTCCAACGCCAAACCAATTTCATAGTATTAGCGCAAAACTCAAACGTGTCACCGATGAAAAGCAAGCCCTACATACCCAGCTTGATCAACATAGGGTCACTGAATTTATGCTCAATACGCTGCCAACAAGCACCTTACTGCTCGATGGGTTGCTTTCGATAAGTAAGTGTAACCCTTACTTCTATCGTGAGCTTGGTTATGACTCCCCCGATGAACTTATCGGATTACGATTACATGACATCATCAGCTTGGATGACCCCTTCGATAGTCTCGAATCTGTAAGCCAATCATTACTTGATCAAAATGATTACAGTAAAGAGTCACTGTGCCATGTTCGGGATAAATTTGGTAACCAAATTCCGATGGAAATGCGACTAGTGCAAGAACCTCATGATGGTACCCATCTTATTCTTGCAGTATTCAATAACCTTTCCTCCCTAAAGAAGACGGAACAAGCGCTTGCCGACTCTATAGATAAAATGAAACGAGCCATTGGTGCAACAGAAGATGGGATATGGGAGTGGAACGTTGTTGACAATAGCGTAAGTTACTCTGCTGGGTTAAAAGCCATGATAGGCAAAAGAGAAGATGAAAACGTGACTTTTGATGACTGGTTTGCACACATCCACCCTGATCATCAAAATAAAGTACAAGCCGCTATCGAGCAACACTTTGAAACGAAGGCACAATACTTTGTAGAGTATTTAGGCAGAGATAATAAAGGTGAATATGCGTGGTTTTCTGCTGTAGGTAACAGTCAGTTTGATGACAATGGCAAACCCCATATTATGTCTGGTGCGCTGAGAAATATTCACCAAAGAAAAGCCCTTGAATTACAGGTTGCGGAGAAAAGCAAAATTTTAAATGCCATTTACGAAGGTTCAAGCCAAGCCATTTGGTTATTGAAAGTCGAACCAAATCAAGATTTTCGCTTTTTAGAGTACAATAAATTTGCCTGTCAGCGCACCGGAGTAAAATTAGAACAAGTGCTTGGGAAAACACTGAAAGAGCTCAGAGGCGCGACACTTGACGCAGAATTAGTCGACAGAATAGAAAAAAACTACTTGCTCTGCGTAGAGCTTGCAAAGCCAATCGACTACACCGAAATGATGCCACTGAAAGGCAAAGCGCACTGGTATCAGACTACCCTCTACCCGTTAAAAGATCATAAACAAAATGTTGAGCGTATTGTCGGGGTAGCTGTAGACATTACTGCACGAAAAATTGCTGAAAAAGAACTCAAAGACAATCACAATTTCTTACAACGAATGATTGACTCTGCGGTGTGTGGCCTCTACCTCTACGACTTGAAAACACATAAAAATACTCGGATCAATAAACGCTATACACAAATACTGGGCTACACCATGAAAGAACTAGAGCTCTGTGACCTTGATAGTTGTTTCCATGAGAGTGAACGCGCTTTGGTGTATGAGCACATAGAAGAAATCAAATCTAGCCAAGATGGCGTGCTTATTCCTATAAAGTATCGATTTAAACACAAAGATGGGCATTGGGTGTGGTGCTACTCAGTAGATACCATTATCACCCGTGATAAACACGGTGAACCTGAATTGATGTTAGGTACTTTCGTCGACATGACTGAGTACACAGAACTCTTACTTCAGTTACAGGAATCAAACGCGTACCTTGAGCACTTTGAATATATCGCCTCTCATGACTTGCAAGAACCGCTGAGAAAGATCACCGCCTTTTCGGATAGCTTAGCACAGAGGATCACGCCTGAATTTAAAGACTATGACGGTGCAAAGTTTGAAATCGACAGGCTGGTTGATGCCAGTCAGCGAATGCGAGTCATGATCCAAGACCTACTAAAACTTTCACGCTTACATTCACACACTTTAAAGCGACAACCCACTAACTTGTCTATACTAATTGAGGATGTTTGTGAAGTGATGAGCTTTAGCTTAGAGGAAAGTCAAGCCGAGATTAAGCTTGAAAACGCTGAAGTACCGCTACAGCTTGATGCTTCTTTATTTTTGCAAGTATTGCAAAATCTAATAAGTAATAGCATCAAATTTAAATCACCTGAACCGGTACCTATTATTCGTATTTCAGTTACTCAAAGTAGTAGTGAAACCATGATCTATTATCAAGATAATGGGATAGGAATACCAAAATCACGACGACAACAAATATTTGAGCCATTTAGACGCTTTGGTACAACACAAGAATACGGTAGTGGAATAGGACTTGCTTTGTGTCGTCAAATTATTAAGTTACACGGCGGCACCATTAAGTGTATAGAGTGCGAACAAGGTGCTTTATTTGTAATGGCTTTTGCAAATAAAGCTAAGGGGTAATAATGGAACTGTTATTAGTTGAGGATGACCCCGATGATGTCTATTTCTTTGAACGTGCCTATCGCAGTATAGATAACGCACCTGAGTTGAAAATCTTTTCAGATGGTCATGCTTTGCTGGATTATCTCAACACCTGTACAACCCCCAAGCAAGTGCTGTTGTTAGACTTGAATATGCCTGCGATGAGTGGCTTCGAGGTAATGGAAGCCTTACGCGCTGAGCACATGATAGATAATTTAATTACGGTGTGTTACACCACCTCTACACATCACAGTGATATCCGCAAAGCGTATCAACTCGGTGCAAAATCCTACATCACCAAATCTGGACGTTTGCGTGATTTAGAGTCATTAATTAAGTTGATAAAACAATATTGGTTTGATAACAATCGAGTTGTGCAGGGATAACTATGAATACATGTCTTGTTTACCTTCTAGAAGACAACGATGAAGATGCCTACTTGGTAAAGCGCACGCTTGCCAAAGTCGAAGGCAGATAAAAGTTTAATGTGAAGCACTTTATCAATCTCGAACAGCTTGATCATGCAATCAACACAGTTAAGCCTGACGTGTTATTGCTCGACCTAAATATCGAAGAAAGCCAAGGACTACCCACTTTAATTAAAGTAAAACAGCTTAATATACGCGCCCCCATCGTAGTGTTAACAGGCGTGTCAGAAACGCTTTTTGGAGAAAAGGCCATACAATTAGGTGCACAAGACTATATACCTAAGCATGAACTCAGCGGCCCACTGCTTGCTCGCACTATCACCTTTTCAAAAGAACGTTATGAGATGCATCGCAATTTAGAACACTTAGTTGTCATGGACAAACTAACCATGCTTCACAACCGTGGAGCATTTGATACTGAACTAGAAAAAGCCATGTCAGGCTCTGAGCGATATGGTCACGGATTTGGTTTGCTGTTCATTGATTTAGATAACTTTAAACCGGTCAATGATACGCTCGGTCACCAAGCCGGTGATCAATTGTTAAAAATAATCTCAGCGAAGCTCAAAATGTACAAACGTGCATCTGATTTTTTCGCCCGTTATGGCGGAGATGAGTTTGTCGTTATTGCACCCAATCTTTGCGAAAAAAACCAACTTAAAAAGCTCGTACAACACAAATATGACTTGCTTAGCGATACCTATTGTTTACAAGATGAAAGCGGCTGTATTCAAGAAGTAAAGTTAAGTTTAAGTATCGGCGCTGTCATTTATCCGTCCGACGCGGCTTCGGCCGCTGAACTGGTTGCAAAAGCAGATAAAGCCATGTACTTCGCCAAAAGTAATCAGCTCCCATACGCTCTATATAACGAAACTGAATCAACTGAGCAATAACAGAACAACTCATACCAATTTGACTTAATACTTGCTCAATTTTAAGGAGTAAACCTGATGCTAACAGCGTTAAAAACTTCTCATTTAGAACAACTAAATAGCAAAATTTTTGCCTTGCCTACAGGACGTAGGTACCTCGGCGAGAGCAGGACGCGGAAGCGGTGTCATCGACAAGATTTTCTCGCCTCAAAACAGATCACTTAATTAAGAAAATTGGCATCATTCACTCTTGGATGGCCTTCACCTCAGCGATTGCATAGTTTATGTATTATTTTTGTTTCGTCCGAACACTTCGAGCCAAACAGCCCCTTTGTTAAATCCAGTCAAGACAAAACTTTTATTTTACAAAATAATTACACTTGGTTATAACTTAGTTTGAACAAAAAACAAACAAAAAGGATACAACATGAAACACCACTACCTATCAGCATGTATACTCGCATTGCTTTCGCACCAAGCTACAGCAGCAGGTCAACACGACTCAATCTCGCTACCTGATTTTACTGCAGAGCATGTTCGTAGCTTACCAATCACCAGCCTGATGGCCGTGAACCCAGATCTATTTCTATTTAGTAACGCGCTGCAGTATGTTGATTGGCAACAAACTCTTGATACAACTGCGCCCCATCTCAACGATAAACTAGAGGTCATCTTGCATTACGCAGGCTATGCCAGTATCAATCCAAAGCTATTGCTCGCTTTAATGGAAATGTCATCTGGCATCATTAGCACGCCAACGCCAGAGGCATACTTAGCACCGTTTGGAAAACTCTCGCATGAAACAGGCTTCGATGCGCAACTTAAAGATATCGCGCTAAATTTAAGTGGTCGATATTACGCGTTCCAAAAACTTCAAACTGAAATGGGCTTACAAGTCTTTCCAGCAGTAAATGAAGCCACCGTTGCCCTTGCTGATCTGACTAATATGCCAGTCAATCAACTATTTAATGTTTATCAGACATTATTTAATGGTGAATCTTTGGCACTCAAGGAAGATGGCGTTTCACACTTTACGGCCTCAAAAGACTCACAAGTAGGCACACTCGCCAGTTTCACTCTCAACTTTCCTTGGCCTTCAGGTTACGCTTGGTATAGTGGTGGCGCACACTCGAATACCGGATCTGGATACCCATACTCTTCATTGGACTTTAATAATGGGTCTGGTGGTTGGGGTAGTAATACACCTTGGGTACAAGCCGCACACGGCGGTACCGTCACGCGCTACTCACGATGTAATATTCGAGTAACACACTCAAGTGGCTACTCAACTCAGTACTACCATATGGAAAGCCTCCAATATAATACTGGTGATGTGGTATCCGCAGGCGCGTGGCTCGGCCGCTATGCCGACGACAAATCAACAGCATTATGCCAAGGAGGTCAATCAACAGGCCCTCATGTGCACTTCTCTTTACTCTATAATGGCGGGCATATTTCACTTCATAATTGGTACATCAGTGGCTATCGCATAGACGTTGGTAACTACAACTATGACGATAATTGCAGCCGCTTCTACTTTGAGAAAAACGGTTACCGCACCTGTGCATGGAGAGCATTGTATAAGTAATACCAATTTTCTTAATTAAGTGATCTATTTTGAGGTAAGAAAATCTTGTCGATAACACCGCTTCCGCGTCCTGCTATCGCCAAGGTACCTACATCCGTGTAGGCAAGGCAAAAATTTTGCTATTCAGTTGTTCTAAATAAGAAATTTTTAACGCTGTTAGCGTCAGATTTACTCCTTCAAATTGAGCAAGTATTAAGTCAAATTGGTATAGATGATAACTTGTTCTCTAGCCGCTGTTATCCCTTAGGGTAAAATTTGTTTTAAGAGATAGCTTCCGGCTAGCGTGATGTTGCACGTCTGGGTTTAGGTATTTTAGTTGATTAACTAACTTCTTATCTCAAGTTGAGGCTAAGATACCCCCTCAGCTAGGGATAACACTATACTTTTGTATTATTCGATAAAGGCTTGCCTAAGTAGCTGGCCTTTACCTACATGACCATTCTAAAGCACTGAAGCTCCAGTAAAATTCAACAATAGCGTCTCATTGCCTAACGTTTTAACGCCAAAAATAGAGTCGTTAATTCAGCAAACCCAAATTATAAAAAACTTAACTTTTTGTAAAAACTATGTATATTAATTTTTAAATAAAATAAAAAAGGATTGAGTACATCCATGCTTACTAAGGAAAACTCTAATGATTTCATCGAGTGGCAAAAACGCAACTTTTTTATCTTAACTCACGCCAAAGCCGATACAAGCTCTACCAACTACACACTATTAATAAAAGTGTTAGAAACCTTAGGCAGCTCGGTTAAAGTTGATACCAGACTTCCTGAGCCAAATTTACGCGCACAAACCGCTCTTTTTTTGGTGGATACTGAACACCGAGACTGTAACGAGCTGATAAGTGCTGAAGTTAAGCTATTGGCCGCAACCCATAAAGTTTTGTTGTTCAATGCCAATCCCGAAGAAGTAAATGAAAAAACAGCATTACTTGGTAATGTGAAAGGCTTACTTTACCAGAACTCCCCCCCCGAAACTCTATTTAAAGGACTTAGCAGAGTCTTAAAAGGTGAGCTTTGGTTTTGTCGAAGTGCTATTTCTACCGCATTTAGTGAGCTACTTGCTGCACTCCCTCAAACGCTGCCTAATAGCGATATAGTCTTAAACAGTGAAGAGCTAAGTATACTCACCTGTAGAGAAAAATCAGTGATCAAACTAATCGCGGCGGGTGCCAAAAATGAAGATATCGCTGACAAGCTAAATATAAGTAGTCATACAGTAAAAACTCATATCTATAGCGCGTTTAAAAAAACGAACTCACGCAACCGCGTTGAGCTAGCTAATTGGGCGCTACGGCATATACCCATAGTCAGTTTAAATTAAATATCAGTAATTCACTTAACGCTCAGAAAAATATAGTGCCTTTGATTGTACGAACGCAAAGTAAAAGAAGTGAAAAGAGAATAGGCGGCTAGTAAACCTAACCGCTCAATAATACAAAACGCGAGCTGTATTACGCTACGCCATAGCTATCACGGTATGCTTTAACTGCATCTAGGTGTGCATCCATACCACCTTGTTGCTCAAGGTAAGTGATCAGATCAGCAAGCTTAACGATAGAAACTACCTGAGTATTAAAATCGCGCTCAACTTCCTGAATAGCAGAAAGCTCAGCTTTGCCTTTTTCTTGACGGTCCAACGCAATTAATACACCAGCAAGATCGGCACCGTTGGCAGCGATGATTTCCATTGACTCACGAATAGCAGTGCCCGCCGTGATAACATCATCAACCAACATAATACGACCCTCAAGTGCAGAACCTACTAAGTTGCCGCCTTCACCGTGCTCTTTCTTTTCTTTACGATTAAAGCAATAAGGCACATCTTTATTGTGATGATCGGCAAGGGCAACCGCTGTAGTGGTTGCAATAGGAATACCTTTATATGCTGGGCCAAACAACACATCAAACTCAATACCTGCATCTTCCAATGCTGACGCATAAAAACGGCCTAAACGGGCAAGATCACGACCCGTGTTAAATAAGCCTGCATTGAAAAAGTAAGGACTTGTGCGGCCTGATTTTAACGTAAACTCACCAAACTTCAGCACCTGCTTTTCTAAGGCAAATTCAATAAACTCTTTTTGATACTGTTTCATGTTTTCCTACCGAGTGTTGATTATGCTAGCGCTTGCTTTTGTAGATCAATAATTTCTCTAATTGAATGTTTCGCCAAGCCAAGTAGCTCGTCTAGCTCGTCAAACGAGAAAGGTTCGCCTTCAGCAGTACCTTGTACTTCAATGAGCTTACCGGTTTCAGTCATGATCACGTTCATGTCTGTTTCGGCTTCTGAGTCTTCAAGATACTCGAGATCCGTGATTGGCTGACCTTTATAAACCCCAACCGAAATTGCCGCGATCATAAATTTTAATGGGTTTACATTAATCATGCCTTTTGCACGCATGTGCGTTAGTGCATCAACCAATGCCACACAAGCACCACTGATTGACGCAGTACGAGTACCACCATCAGCTTGGATAACATCACAGTCAATGGTAATTGTGTTTTCACCTAACGCTTTTAAATCAACCGCGGCACGTAAAGCACGCGCGATTAAGCGTTGAATTTCCATGGTGCGGCCACCTTGTTTACCGCGCGCTGCTTCACGGTTGTTGCGCGTATGTGTAGAGCGCGGAAGCATACCGTATTCTGCGGTGATCCAGCCCTTGCCTTGCCCCTTCATAAAGCGTGGTACACCGGCTTCTACAGAAGCTGTGCATAACACTTTTGTGTTACCAAACTCCACCATTACTGAGCCTTCAGCGTGCATAGTATAGTTACGAGTAAATGTAACCGGCCTGATCTGATTTGCAGTTCTTTCGCTTGGACGCATCCACGTTCCCCCATCATCAAAATTTGCCGTACATTATAAAGGGATCACAAAGACTATGCCACGCGATCCGACTAAAAATAAAATTCACTTTAGGGCTGTGTGGAAATTCGGCTATAATGCTGCGGTTAAACCAAGCTAAATTTTAGGGACTTTATATGATCCATAGTATGACCGCCTACGCCCGCAAAGAAGTGAAAGGTGATTGGGGCACTGGGGTTTGGGAAATTCGTTCAGTTAATCAACGCTACCTTGAAACCTTTATCCGCGCACCGGAACAATTTAGAGGCTTAGAGCCAGTAATACGTGAGCGCCTGCGTAAACACCTACAACGCGGCAAAGTTGAAGTATTCCTAAAGTTCACCGCCAACCCAGCGCACGTAGGCCAACTCAGTGTCAACGAAGCACTCGCGAAGCAACTTGTTGAAAGCGCAAAGTGGCTGCAATCTCAAAGTGGTGGCGACATCAATCCCGTAGATATTCTACGCTGGCCAGGCGTGATGGAAGCCGAAGAAGTTGATTTGGACTCCGTAAACAGCGAGCTGTTAAGTGGCTTTGACGATCTAGTTGAAGACTTTAAAGCGGCGCGTGCAAGTGAAGGTGAAAATCTAGAGACCATGATCACCACCCGCCTCGACGGTATATTAGAACAAGTTGCCATTGTTGAAGGGCACATGCCTGAGGTGACAAAATGGCAACGTGAAAAGCTTTCTCAAAAGCTTGAAGAACTCAAAACCGACATTGACGAAGGCCGCTTAGAGCAAGAACTTATTTATCTTGCACAAAAACAAGATGTTGCCGAAGAACTCGACCGTCTTAAGTCACACGTTAAAGAAACCCACAAAATCCTCAAAAAAGGAGGCGCGTGTGGTCGTCGTTTAGACTTTATGATGCAAGAATTTAACCGCGAATCTAACACCCTTGCTTCAAAGTCGATCAACAGCGACATCACCAACGCCGCTGTAGAACTAAAAGTGCTGATCGAACAGATGCGCGAGCAAATTCAAAACATCGAATAACCAGCCATATTTTGAGATATGTCACCGATTTGGTGACATATCTCATTATGTTCGATACCGTGATATTGTTGGCAGTTTTAGCTGAGCTTACTCTTGCATATCTCATTACACTTGGCACTTGATGGCGATAATAAAAACCAATTTTGACTTAAATTCTGTGCCATTGCCCCCGTTCAAATCGCTTTAGTACGTTGCATTTTGGTGAAATGGAAATTAAATATAACCATTCATTTTCCACCAGTTGTTTCACCACTTCATGCTCAGCCATCACATGCTCAAGGGCGCTTGTCGGTGCTTGGACTATTACGCTCAAACGCTGTGGTGTGTGCATCCACTTTTCACCGTTATAAACTGATTGCAGTGGCAGACCAATTCGCAAATCACCACCATTACCCTCAAAAACGCCTATTCGCCCCCCTACCACGTTATGAAGTACTTTATTACCACTACCATACTTACCAGGATCGGTGACTGAGGCGTTATATTGCATATTAATCCAATTAGTAACGAGCATTGGCGCCGTTAAAATTGAGGTTAATTTAGTTAACTCTGGGTCTTGCTGATAATCGTACTCATGTAAGAACACTCGACCTTGTAGGTCTAGCCCCTGCGTTGTCTGTCGAGGCGCAATAATAAATCCAGCGTTATTCGCAAGCCCCCACTCAGGACGTACTTGAGACCAGTCCTTGGTTCGAGCGCTAAACTGCAGTTCTAGCTGTTGCTGTGACAAAATATCTGGGTTGATTGCAAGTGCCTCTGAGCGCTCAATGCGGGCTAGATGTGATGCCTGTTTTAGCCACTGACTGATCTCTGGTTTGAGTTCGCCATAAGTTACAATTTGCTCTGTTGTAGTATTGTGTAATGCCGCGATGAACCGAGTTGTGACAGGGATCTTCACCCCCAGTTTTATCAGCTCATTACGCACCGCAACATCATTTAATAGCTGGGCGAGTACCTTTACATTAACCTCGCCAGATTGACCACCGCATGCGCCACACTGTAGCCCCGCGTCGTGAAGATTATTAGTGGTTTTTGCTCCGTGACCTACTAACAAAACTGTATCTGCAAATGTTGTTAGTCCCATACCCGCTAAGATAGGTGCAACCAATTGAGCTTGTTCAGTAGCCGAAATCTCTCTTTCATCTTGAGTGAGCCGCCATGCTGTTGTACCTATGTGGCTATCAACAGGGTGCGCGGTGGGATACAGCATAAACACTTTACGTAACAGCTTGTAAAAATAGCTCATCCCCATCGATTCAACCATAGAAAAAGAAGCTGCGGCAGAGTGTGACCAACTCTGCCAGCGCCCCGCATGTTGACGTTGTGTGGTTAGCGATTGTGGCTCGTGTATTTGTGTTACCTTTAATGGGGCTTTTAATAAACCGGGTAGTTGTGGCCGCTCAAAGCCGCTATCTGAGGCTCGATAATCTATCGGTAAGCCAAAAAAACCAGCATATCCCATCGTTTGAATACCAAGGTGCTGCTTTTCTAATGCCCGACGTATTACCTCTGAGCGCACATCAATGCAAAATATAGCTTGTAGTATATTTGCGTTGCTCTCATGTGCTTGCTTAGACTCGAATTGTTGAGCTAACTTAGTTTGATAGCTAAGCTCTAGTGCACGCTGGAATAACAACCTTGGCGAGAGTGCTTGCTTATGCTCCGCGATGATTTTAGGTAGCTGCTGCTTTTGCCTGTTCCAATGATGGCTGATTTGACTAAACATCGTAGGATAACGTTTACTAACATACTGCCAAATCACAAGCTCCCATGCCATTCTAATAGCCAATAGCGCCCGCATGTCAGAAGTTGGGCTGCCGGTAAGATTAGCCTGCCAACGCTCGTACCCAACCCATGACGCCCAACCATTTATATCTAACAGCAGCATATGTGCGTAGTCCGCAATCGCTGTGGACTCAATGCCTAATGTCTCAACGGTCAGTGCTATTACCGTATCAGGTTCTGTCGGTAACTGTTTAAAGTATTCGACTAAACCTGGTTCCCCCATCACGATACTTATGCCCAAATCTTGAGAAACCGTCTCATGCCAATGACGATAAACGCAGAGCTTTTTGTGTCCTTGGGTTTGTTTCAAGATAGGCTGCACTTGCTGATAGTGGGCAGCGCAAAATTGGCTAATTTGATGGGTTATTTCCTCTTGCCATGGCATCTTGTGTTCAGAGCGGTAGCGGTCAAATAGATCAGCCAATGTATGCCAATGTGGTAACTCTTTTCGGCGACTTTGCCTTAACCAATTCAGTAATTCATTATTGCTGCGCGGCACCTGATAGTACTCGGCAGCTTGTTGTAGCGCAGCAGGCGCGATAGCCCCTTGTAGCCACTGTTCAAGATAGAAATCAATGGGCATCAACATGTTAACTTGTGCCAACGCACTCATTTTGCTCACCGCCACATCAAATGACAAGGCTTTTATCCCCCAAAACGGATTAACCGCAATTAACTGATCAAGCGGCCAAGTTGGCGCGATCCGCATTTCTGCGTCGAGCAATTGCTGTTGCTGTGGCGCTGACAATACACTCTGGTTATTACTGTGATTGAACATTACTTCAGCTCCTCAAGGTTGGGGGTATAATGATGTTTAGCGAGATACTTTTGCTTTTTGGTACGAGGCAGCTGCACAGGCCAAAGTAATATGGTCAATCTAGTCATCCATTCATCCAAATAGAGACCGGCATATAATAATCGAGACAGCTTTTGTACCAGAGGTAAGTGGGCGCGATAGTAAAGTAGATAATTGACTATCGCTAATGTGATCACTATGGTGAGCAGCCATACGTCTGAAGCAGAAAAAGCCTGTGTTCTTAGCTCGTCGGGTAAAGCGACCATAAAATGTAATAACCATTTCTGTACGCTGTACACAACCAGTAGTACCAACGCAATACCGAGTATTTTCCAATAGCTACGCAGCACCTGAGCTTCGAACCGCAGTGCCAACCATACTGTCAGTGCGCCTATCATCAGTGCCCAAATACTTACAGGCCCTTGGTACCCGATACTGCTTGCTGCATCATAAACCAAACCCATGGCAACACCAAGTGCGCCAAACCACTGCCACAAAGGCGGCTCTACTTGCTTGCTCATCCGTCGAGTTAAGTCTTCATGAACCCATTGACTCGCATTAAGAAAGGCATGTGCTTTATACGCTGAGTGAGCAAGCAAGTGTAGCAGCGCCAACTCGTATAGCCCAAGCGCACATTCCACCAGCATGAGCCCCATTTGCGCTGATGTAGACCAAGCTAAACGAACCTTTAAGCTGATCCTCGTAGTCATAATAAGCGCCGCTAATAACGTGGTGATCCCTGCAACAATTAAAAGCAGCCACTTCGCAGCCTCTACCCGTAAGACTAAGGCTCCAAATAACATCACCAGAAAACCACCTAAATTAATGATACCGGCGTGCAGCAGCGCGCTGACAGGCGTTGGAGACTCAACAACCTGCATTAGCCACCCATGAACGGGGAGCTGAGCACACTTTATTAATGCAACAACAGCCAATAAAATGGCGGCGGTTTGATCCAAAGCTGTGATCGCGCCTGTATATGTCGAATAAAATTTCAATATTTCATTAACTTGCAGTGAGCCTGTGGTTAAATAGATACAGATAAAAGCACCTAAGAGTGCTGACTCCGCCAACCGCGCCAAAATAAACTTTTTATGTGCAGCCAAGGCAGCTCTTGGTCGGTTTGGATAAAACACTAGAAGACGATGTAAACTTAGGCTAATTCCAACCCAAGAAACCCAAAATAGTATCAAGTGATTGCTTAACACCACCACAGCCACACACAGCAATGTGATCAGCAGGCTGCGAAAATACCGTCCTCGTAACTTGTCGCCATCAAGGTAATGAATTGAATAGCGCAGTAACACAAAGCTCATAAAGCCAATAAGAGAAACCACACAAAGTCGCAAAAAGTTTATTTCAAACAATGTGTTTGCGTTGCTTTTTGAGGTACTCCAATACCCCCAAGCTAACACCAGACAAAGGCCAACGCCCAGAGCAAAAAGGTTAGTAACACGGAATAAAAAACCATTTTGAGCCATGCTTTTTCCCATCACAAAAGCGGCAACGACAAAATGGAGGAGCAGTAAAATCACCAAGGTGGTAAGCATCAATTTCTACACTTCGTTATCGAATTTTACGGTATCAGTATTATTCCAACCTTTTTAACTTAATAAAAATAGATATAATTTAACTATTCGTTCTGTTTTTGTTATGTATAAATGAGCCGACTCAACTATCATCACCTTTATTACTTTTGGCAAGTCGCCAAACAAGGTAACCTGACTCAAGCAGCTAAAGATCTGCATGTGTCACAGTCTGCACTTTCAGCACAGATAAAGCAGCTAGAGCACAATAGCGGAGTTGCATTATTTGAACGCAGCGGCCGACAGTTAATACTTACCGAGCAGGGTAAAAAAGTACTTAGCTATGCGGATGATATTTTTACTACAGGACAGGAACTTGAGGCGTTATTAAGTAAAGGCGTGCAATCTACCACTCATGTTACGATTGGGGTTTTAACAACTCTCTCACGTAACTTTGTCGAGGCATTCATCACCCCGTTGATGGAGCGCTGTGATGTTCAATTTAAATTGAAATCAGGCAGTATCTCTGAGCTACTAAACGGACTAACCAAGCACGAACTGGATTTAGTACTAACCAACCGCACCGTTAACTTGGATACATCCGATCCATACTGGCAATGTCAGCTCGTGGCAAAGCAACCGCTAGCCATTGTAGGCCCACCTCAAAACAAACCCGATACATTGTTTCCAAAAGGCTTTGCTCACACCCGCTGGATTTTACCCCCAGCCAGTTCTGATCTCCGCACTGCTTTTAATGCCTTATGCGCGCAACACCAGTTCTTTCCTAACATACTTGCTGAGGTGGATGACATGGCAATGATGCGACTGCTTGCAAGAGACAGTGGTGCTGTGGCGGTATTGCCAGCAGTGGTGGTAAAAGACGAAATTGCTCAAGGGGTGTTAACGCACTATCAAGACTTACCTGATATTTATGAATATTTTTATGCTATTTCAACACATAAAAAAGTCATCCCTGAAGCGATTAAGCTGTTGTTACATAAAGCACGTAGCGACCCTGAAGCCTTTTAAGTTGAGATTGTTAGCGACCATACTCATTACGCATGCCATCAAGCGATAAAACGTTCAGTAGCACAGAGACTTAATTTACCATATAGCAAGACTGCCCCCACCCAAAGTTGAGGCATCTATATTGCCCTATAAAGTTAGTGTAAATGGACAATAGTCGAGTGTTTTGTAACTGAGCCCATATTTAGGTAAGAAAATCACCCTAAGCACTTGACCAATTAACGTTTATTTAGCAAGCTGAAGTTATAGGACAAAAAATAAACGAGGCGATGATCGTGTTCAAACTTGCGCATAATGGCAACATTTTAATGGATGTGAAATCTGCTTCACCGCCAAGTGCAGCCTTTATCATCGAAGCCCTTGAAAAGTCGCAGTTTGCCGACTGTGAAGTTGACCATGAATCTATTGACGCTTACTTCAAGAGTGACTTCCCTGAAAGTCAGCTTGTTGTCGCGAAACAATATGACGCTGAATTTACCGTGACACTCAGCGACGACAAAATGCAAGCTTTTGGGCAACTCAAAACCGCACGCGGTGGTAAAGCGATTGCATTAGAAGAAGCCAAGAAGGTTATAATCAAAGCAGGCGTTAGTCGTGGCTATAAGCAAGCCTACCTAGAAAAGATTTTAAGCAAACAGTTTGAATTACCTCCCGGTGAAGAAGCTTCTGGCATCATCGCACAAGGCCGACCACCACAAGATGGTCAGTCCGCTAAGTTATTACCTCATGTACAAACGCTAAAAGAACGCCTTAAACAACCAAGAATGCGTGAAGATGGCACTGTGGATATGCGTGATTTTGGCAAGCTCGCAAGTGTTTCCCCCGGAGATCTACTGGTTACACAAAGACCAGCAACCCCAGGTAAAGAAGGGTTTACTGTCACGGGTGAAAGCATAGAAGCCAAAGCAGGAGAGTCTTTTCAGTTGATGGCAGGTGAAGGTACAGAAATTAACCCCAGTAACCCTCTTGAGCTCATAGCAACAATTGCGGGGTGTCCATCAGACATAGGCAACGGCATGCGGGTAGACGATGTTTTTACCATTGCTGATGTAACTGTAAAAAGTGGCCACGTTGACTTCAATGGGAGCGTAGTCGTCACACACAATGTTGAACCGGGCATGCGGGTTACAGCAAAAGGAGATATAACGATATTAGGCACAGTAGAATCAGGAGAGCTAGTTGCTGGTGGGAATATCGAAGTAAAAGGTGGCGTTATAGGTCATGTTGACCACCAAAATAACGAACAAGGCTTAACTTGCAAACTCAGCGCAAAAGGCAATGTCGAGATCGCTCATGGTCAGTATACTTACCTTGAAGGTGAAAATATATTTATCAATAAGCAAAGTAACCATTGTGATATCAAAGCGCAGCGGCTGGTTCAAGTAGGCACTGGGGAGCACCCTAATGGCAAACTCATCGGCGGCTCTATCATTGATGCTCAGATGATAGTAGCAGGAGAGATAGGCAGTGGTTCTGGGGCTAAAATGATGATTTACTTAGCCCGTAAAGGGATTCAAATCACTGAAGATACCGACACATTATTCAAAGAAGTCGCAGCGACCAATGAATCTTTAGACCAACTCCAACAAGCTATTGAAAAAGCAGAGTTAGTCAAAGACACGGAGAAAAAGCAACAGCTAAAAACAAAGATAGGTGCGACACAAATGCACTATTGCCAGCAAGCCGAGCAGCTAGAGAAGCAGCTCTATCAGCTCGACCATGACTTACATGAACTGTTAGAAAATACAAAATTATCTGCAAATAAAGCGCTGCATTCTGGCGTTGAAATACATATATTTGATCGCGTTTATAAAACAACCCGCAGCTATCCACCTTGCACAGCCTCATTACAAGATAACCAAGTTAAAATTGATTTTAAAACGGCTGGTAACTAGAGCCTGTTGACCTTTGATTTTTGCTCCTTGAGTGTACTTGGTCGCGGTGCTCAACTTGCCGCCCAATAGTCAAAGTAGAAGTTGGGCAATCGTGAACAAGGCGCACTTGGGTAAACCTAAAGGGCAACGCTTGATCCACATTTTTACTGAGTTGCTCTATCAGGGGGCAAGGAGACTTTACAGCAGCACAAACTCTTTATCGCCTGACTGACATAAAGCAACTCTCCTACACAGGCTCTACCTTATACAATACCAATCAAACGACTGCGAAAACAAACTTAAAAAAATAAGCAAACTCTAAAACTATTTATCGTTGGCATTTGGGACAATACACTGTACTTCGCTGTCCTAATCGGACTTCTTTCAATGAAGTTTCACAAGTAACACACGGCTCACCTTTTCGTCCGTACACCAGTAACTCTTGGGCAAAATAGCCAGGTTTACCATCGCTTTGTGCAAAGTCTTTTAGCGTAGTACCGCCTTGTTTAATCGCCGCACTAAGGGTTTCCTTAATTATGGGCGCAAGTGCCTGATAACGTTTAAGGGATATTTTTCCTGCTTCTTTTTTAGGGTGGATCCCAGCTTTAAACAAGGATTCATTCGCATAAATATTCCCTACCCCCACGACTACGTGGTTATCCATAATAAATTGCTTAACTGCTTGCTTTTTACCACGGCTCATTGCAAACAAATGCTCCGCAGTAAACTCAACGGTCAAAGGCTCGGGACCCAGTTTTGCTAAAGTCGGGTGTAGTGCTCCTTTTGCTTGCCACAAAAAAGCCCCGAAGCGGCGGGGGTCATTCAGGCGTAGTGATTTGCCACCAGCGAGGATAATTTCGACATGATCATGCTTTTTAAGCGGTTCACCTTGGTCAACAACGCGCAAGTTCCCCGACATACCCAAATGCAATATTGCGGTGCCATGAGCCGACTCAATTAAGAGATATTTAGCGCGTCGCTTCACGGCGGTGACTTGCTCCCCTTCCAACAAATGCACGTCTTGGGGTACAGGCCACCTTAGCTTCTCGTTATAGACTTTTACATGGGTGATCACTTGTTCAGTTAAGTAGGGTTGAATGCCCAACCGACTTACTTCCACTTCTGGTAATTCAGGCATAATTAGCTCTATATTTCTTGCTGTCTAAATAATATGGGTAAAAACAAGGCGCGCACCTGTGCTTCATCAAGCTCAAACCAGCGCTGCTTATGCTTATCAAACAAAATCAGCCTGTTGCTATGTTGATATAACTGAAAGCTTAATGGCAGTTCATGTGTCGCTAACCAAATACGCGCGACACTAAGCGCTTCACCTAGTTGTGGTGGCTTTTCAACAACGTTAAGCTGGGCTTTTTGCCAACTTGAGACCATCGCACTAAGCTCTGATACGCTATAAGACTGCGTCGCGCCTTTTGGCAGTTCTATACGCCAGCTAGTACCAATACGTTCAATCTTATAACCAGGAAAAGCTACTGTCAGGATAAAGCTTTGCGCTGGTAACACCGCCTGTATTCCCATTTTTTCATCTGTTGGATTCAATTTGTAATGTAACCCATTGAGAAAGAAAATCATCAGCAGCATGGAAAATATAACCACGTTATTCCATGCTTTACGGCTCATTTGGATCATAGCCATCTCCTAGCGTCTACTGACCTTTTGCATTTATTTTTATAGCTATCTGCTCGCTAGCCACTACTTTTGGTAATGTAAGCTCTTTTAGCGATTCGCTTTGGCGCTTAACTAAGCTTATCAAATAGCGAAATTATTCATTTCATGAGTATAACATCAGCACAGATGAATAAGGCTAAAGTTTCCCTCACTTATAGATGCTCGTTACCACATTCACAGCTATAAAAGCCAATGCTTTCCTAAATCAGGCTTGCTATCTTGAACTCAAACTAACTGGGGTAAATTGCACATTTAGACTATTTAATTAACAAGTTATTTTGCTAGAATGTGGGCAAAATTTTTAGGAGTTCCGTCAATGGCAATGTATGTTGTGGGTCATAAGATCCCAGATTCAGATTCAATCTGTGGTGCAATCGCACTTGCATATTTAAAAAATCAAATTGGTGAAGAGGCAATCCCATCACGTTTAGGTGATGTATCACCTGAAACTCAGTTTATCCTTGACCGTTTTGGTTTTGAAGCGCCTGAGCTGAAAATGAGCTACGCAGGTGAAGAGGTTTACATCGTAGATCACACTGAAAAGACGCAAGCACCTGATGACATCGATAAAGCGACGATTGTCGGCGTTGTTGACCACCATAAGCTTGGCGATCTGACCACATCTGCCCCACTAGAATGTTGGATCCGTCCTGTCGGTTGTAGTAACACGATAATCAAAATGATGTATGACTTTTACGATGTTGAAATCCCAGCAAATATTGCTGGCATCATGATGTGTGCAATTTTAAGCGATACCGTGATCTTTAAGTCACCGACTTGTACTACAGCAGATATTAAATGTGTTGAAGCGCTAGCTGAGATTGCTGGTGTTGATGACGCAAAAGCACTGGGCATGGAAATGTTCAAAGTAAAATCTGCAGTTGATGGCACTCCAGTGCGTGATTTAGTAATGCGTGATTTTAAAGACTTCAATATGAATGGAAACCTTGTTGGGATCGGCCAACTTGAAGTCGTTGATCTTGCTGTGTTCGACAACATCAAAGATGAGCTACACGCTGATATTGCCAAGTTAAAAGCTGAAGGTAATCGCCACAGTGTGATGTTACTGCTGACTGACATCATGAAAGAAGGCTCACAAATGCTAATCGCATCTGATGATGAAGCAATTATTGCTAAAGCCTATAATGTTGAACCAGAAGCAAGCAAAGTATGGTTAGACGGTGTACTAAGCCGTAAAAAACAAGTAGTCCCGCCACTACAAGATGCCTTTGCACAGTAATACCATTGCCGAGGTGCTTACCTCGGCATTTTACTCCTGACTCTATACGACCAAGCCCGTACACTAAACAGCATTAGCCGCTGACCAGACCCCCTTTTCTATCCCTTGCTTCACTATTAACGTCAACGCTTTTTCAATCGCTTGAGTCACACAAATATGCATCGGCTCATTATCACTAAACCCTGCTTCCGCTTCCGCCAGCCGCTTATAACTTACGTAACGAAAAAAACCGGCTCGAACTTCCATTGAGAGTACTTTTTTGCTGCTTGCAACAGACAATAATACTTGCCCAGTACGCACATCAACAGCGCGCATATAAATTGAAATGACATCTTCTCGATAAAGCTCTGAAGCACCAATACCAAAGTACTCCATACCTAATCCACCCGTGCGAATATTAGAGTCATAACTGATGATCCCGCCTTCTAAAATAATTTTTGCAGTTGTAAGTGGCGGTAATGGCGCAGCATCGTTGTCATCATTGGCTGCACGAATAATTTTACGCTCGGTCAATAGGTTTTGTAGCCCCTCTCGTTCAACCGGAATAAACCAGTCGGTCTCGTGTAGCGCTTGCATCAAAATTGAGTTTGCGCCTTGCGTAACTGCGGTAGAAAAAGAGCTAACATTGTCTTGTGGCTTATATTGACCGGTTTGATCGCGAAAGGAATAAACAGAAACAGGTATTCGACCTCTGGGCTTAGGTAGCGCTTTTAGCTCTGCAAACGTTTGTGTTTCTGTTAATGCGATAGCAGCACTCTGCGAAGGAGGTAAAACACGAGACAGATTAGAGCAACCTGTTACAAAGAGCGTGATGGCAATTACTACTAGTCGGTACATTTAAAACCCTCCGTCGGGAGAGACTGAAAACCTAGGAACTTCTAGGATCGTTTCTTCACCTGACGAAGTGTTAGTAATCCTCACCGTAATGGTGTCTGGCGTACTTGTGATCACTTGGATCTGATAATCTCCACTCATAAATGTGGCATCTTGATCAAAAATACTATCTTTTACATCATCACCAAAAGCCACATCAGTGATCTCTCTGACCAAACGATTGAGATATGTTCGCTCTAGCGATTCTTGAAACTTTTCATCATAAGTCTTTTCAATGATCGGCGCTCGGTGTTTATTTTGTGATTGCGCTTTACTTAGTAACATATTGGCGTTTAGCGGGTTACCACCAAAAGCTGGATTAATTGGCTTGTAGACCAACTCAGTTGCCATACTATTTTTGCTGTGAACACAGCCCAACACACCGAGTAACAATGTTATTTTTATTATCTTCATTTTACCACCCACTAGCTGCCAAATCTTCAGACCCACTTTGCTGATACTGCGCCTTAGCCATCGCATCCATTACCGTAAAAATCGCGGTTTCAACACGCTCGTCAACAGAGCCACCTCGCCTTCCCATTGCAGTTGCGTACACAGGCTTATTATTCATTAACACTTCCAATCGAGTACCAGCTCTTGGTAAAACGGTTTCTTTAACCGTAATGTTAATTCCAGTTGAATTTGGCACATCTCGCCAAAGTTGTGAGAATTGGGAATAAAATTGATGGCCAAACCGGCTAATACTTTGATCCATCACTAAACCATCGATCTCAACATCTTGTTGTGCCACTGCTATATTGGCTAAAAAAAGTTGCGCACTTAGTAGTATTATTATTTTTGTCATGACTTATCTGCTCGTTATTTTGGCGATGTTGATGAGAGTATTCCTTATAGACTACAGTTTAGAGCCAAGTATTAATTGAGGATAAATAGGCTAAACAGTACCAACTTGCTTCATTCAGTGATGTATTATGAGGCGAAAGAATCTTGTCGATAACACCGTTAAAATTTTGCCATTTAGTGGTTCTAAATAAGACTTTTTTAACGCTATTAGCGCCAGGTTTACTCCTTCGAATTGAGCAAGCATCAAGACAAATTGATACCAATACAAAGCGGGGGCCTGCTCACTAAGCCCCCGTTTATTCGCAGTTACTGCTGCGTTATTGTAGCAACGTTATTGTCGCCTACTTGTGTAACCGTGATGTTTTGACCACTGCCTGTAATGCCACCTTGTACCAAGTTACCATCACCCATTTGGCTAATTGTTAGGGCATTATCATCACCATTGATAACAAAAGCGTCAGATCCCATCCCCATAACAAAGTTATTAGTGCCAGTTTGTGTGATGTCTAACATATTGCGACTGCCTTCTAACATCAGATCAATGGCATTGAACTCTCCAGACTGAGCAATATCAACTTGGTTAGCGCTACTTTCAAAAACACTGCTCATTGTCACAGCGACACCATTGCTGTCACCATCTTGAGTAATATCAAGCGCATTGTTATTGCTTGCCAAGTTCACGTTTGGATAAGATGACTGTACAAGTGCTTCATTATTGCTGCCGGTTTGAACCACCTCAACATCATTATCATTACCGTTGAAATTGGCGATATGCGCAACGTTACCATCACCGATTTGCACGGCTGAAAACTCATTGTTGTTCCCTGCAACACCTAGGTACATATCATTGTTATCGCCGACCTGAAGTGCGCTAAACTCGTTATTGTCACCAACAACATCTGCCAAAATGTTATTGTTTTCGCGTCGTTGTTCTGTGGTTATCTCATTGTCACTACCAACAAGTAAATCAGATGCAAACTGGTTACCCGAACCCTCTTGCTCTATCGCTAGCTCATTACTATCGCCTGAAATTTCAAACACGCTAACGCTATTATTATTACCTTCTGATTGCTCTATTTCTATTTGATTATCATCACCTGTGATTGTCTCAATTGAAACCACATTGAAATCACCACTTTGACTAGATTCAATCTCGTTTTCGTTACCTTGTAAACTCACCACCTTGTATTGATTGTACAAGCCGTCTTGTGTCAAGGTTATTTGGTTCATATCACCTTGCAGTGACTCTAATGTAGCCTCATTCCAAGTGCCAGTTTGTGTTGCAGAGACTTCGTTTTGGCTGCCTTGCATGTCTAGGTTATAGAACCATTGACCACCGGAACCTTGAGACACCGAGATGGTATTCTGATCACCGGTTACTACGTTAATCGCTTCGTTATTAATACCAAGCAGACCAGCACCTGATTGCTGTACATCAATGTTGTTATCATCACCTGTTACTTCTGAAAGCGCGCCGTTAGACTCTCCGTCTTGGCTGTACACTTGTTCATTGTTATTACCGGTTGTAGTGATAATAGCAACATTACCTGTACCATTTTGCTCTGCTGTCGTCGTATTATCATCACCAACTGTTGTTACATCGGTTAGGTTGGAAACACCAGATTGAACGGAGATTAGTTCGTTATCACCGTGGCTTCTTGAAGTTTGAGAAAGCTTTAACTGGTTACTAGTACCATTGATTTGCTCAACTTGTGAAAGTGCAGAAGTAGAAAGCGCTTTGTTGTCTGATTTTGTATCAGCCTGTGCAGCAAACGAATGAGTTAATGCAAGTGCTATGGCGCAGCTCACAATTGATTTTGAAAACTTCACACTGTTCTCCTTAGAGATTTATTATATTGTTTTAAAATTAAGTGTTCAGTGTTGCGTCTGAGCAGTTGCCTTTACTCAGTTAAATACCACCTTCACCTAATCAACGTCCTGTTATGGCTCAATAATTTGAGCCGCTCCTACCTAAGCCAGTTACCAGAGTGTTACATTTGAGTGAAAAACATAATCTATATCAAAGCAGCCACCTTGATATGCTGAAATAATATATTCCATTACGTTTTGCCATCTCTAACTCTAAGTTGGGAACATCCGAAGATAAATAGAAAGATTTTATGAAATATATAACCTCATAATTACATCAACTTACCTATAAAAAATCACATCTCATTACAAATCAAAAATTTAACTACAAAAAAAGTATGACTAAAGTTCCATCGCGTTTAGTTTATCTCTACTCACAAAAAAGAACTAAATAATATATTCTTAAATTTGCAAACCAATAAAAATGCCTGATTTTTTTATTTAACCCTTTTTTTACATTGCATAGCCGAATTTCTGCGTCTACGTTTTAAAGCGTTGCCAAAAAGACCACAGCCACTACCAGAAAACTACCAACTAAAACAGCGTGATAATAAAAAGCGCTTGAAATTAAAAAGGTTATTAAAATGAGATCAAAACTTTCTGCATTGTCTTTGGCTTTGCTACCTGCATTTGCGTTTACCGCTCAAGCAGCAGTTCAAATTGACACAACAACCGCAACTGCTGACGACAGTATTTTAGTGGTATTTAAAGAAAATACGTCCGCGGCACTGCGCGCTAACGCAAGAAATCTTGTTAAAGCAAAAATATCGGATTTAAACGCTGACGGTGTAGATGACAAATATCGCCATGTCTTGAAAGGACGACTAGCAAACTTTAAGCTTGATAGCATCAAAGCAAAACAAGCTATTGAGAAACTAGCCAACCACCCTGCGGTAGAATATGTAGAGCCAGACTATCAGGTCAAAGCACTTGGGATCCCTGATGACAGCCGCTTCGATGAACTTTGGGGTATGCACAATACCGGCCAAACAGGTGGAACAGCAGATGCTGATATCGATGCACCTGAGGCATGGGACATTAGTATTGGTTCGCGTGATGTGATTGTCGGTGTTATTGATACAGGTGTGGACTACACACACCCAGACCTTGCAGCAAATGCCTGGGTAAACCCTGGCGAAATTGCTGGAGATGGTATCGATAATGATGGTAATGGCTATGTCGATGACGTCTACGGGATCAACGCAATCACAGGTAGCGGCGACCCTATGGATGACCAAGGTCACGGTACTCACGTTTCTGGTACAATTGGTGCCACTGGCAATGATGCAACAGGTGTTGTTGGTGTCAACCATGAGGTATCCATTGTAGGCTGTAAATTCCTAGATGCGTCAGGTTCAGGCTCTACTTCTGATGCTATCGAGTGTATTGACTATATGGTTGCATTGAAAAATGCAGGCCACAATGTTCGTGTAACAAATAACAGCTGGGGTGGTGGCGGATTTAGCCAGGCACTGTCTGATTCGATTACAGCAAGTGAAAATGCGGATATTCTGTTTGTTGCCGCAGCGGGGAACAGCGCAGTTGATAATGATGTAAATCCACACTATCCATCAAGCTATGATCACGACACTGTTTTCTCTATCGCCAGCACAACACATACTGATGCCATGTCTTCGTTCTCACAGTGGGGGTTAACATCGGTAGATATGGGTGCGCCAGGTAGCGCGATTCTCTCTACCGTACCCGGTGGCTATGCGAGTTATTCAGGTACATCTATGGCCACACCGCACGTTGCCGGTGCCGCCGCATTAGTACTATCAGTTAACCCAACACTGAGTGCTGTTGAGCTTAAAAATCTACTTATGCAAAGTGGTGACGTAAACGCAGATCTTACCGATAAAACAGTCTCTGGTACGCGTTTAAATGTAAATCAAGCTGTTATTGATGCCGATCCTGAGCCAGGCTTTAGAGTCTCAGCACGTCCAGCAAATCTAGAAATTGTTGCTGGTGATACTGCAACTTATGAGTTCACGTTCACATCAGTTGCTGATTGGCAAGGTTCCATCAATCTTGCAGTGGCTTCACCTCTTGAGGGTGCAACACTATCTGCTGATACAGCAATGCCTGGTGATACAGTAACGTTATCAGTACCAACCACCAGCACGACGCAGTGGGGCGAATATAATTTGACTCTAAACGCGACATCTGGAGATTTAGCTGATAGCGAACAAGTTGGACTTTATGTACTTCCGCAGGGCTTAAGTGACTTTAGCTATGATAATACCACCACAGTTGATATTCCTGACAACGATGCAGCGGGTATTACCTCTGTGATCACTGTTGCTGATACTGTGACAGTATTTGACAGTAATACGCTTGTAGATATTACTCATACTTTCATCGGAGACCTAATTGTGACGTTAACGTCACCAGCAGGAACTGTTGCGACGCTGCACAACCGTCAAGGCGGTAGCACAGACAACATTAATCAAACCTTCAACTCCGCGGCATTTAATGGTGAAGTTGCAACGGGTGACTGGACATTATCTGTTTCTGATAATGCCGGTATTGACACCGGCTCTCTTAACAGCTGGACTTTAAACTTAACGGGTCTTGGTGAAGTAGCACCACAACCACCGGTGGCAGGCTTTAGCTATAGTGCATCAGGTTTAGCCGTAACCTTTACAGATGAAAGCCGTGATCCCAATGATGATATTGTCAGCTGGGCATGGGATTTTGGAGATGGTAGCACGAGCACTGACGCAAGCCCTATGCATGAATTTGCAGCATCTGGTGAATATAGCGTAGCGCTTACCGTTACCGATAGCGAAGGAAATAGTCACACAACGACGCAATCTGTTGTGGTTAGCAGTGACGAAGTCGCACTGTCTCTTGTGCGGGCAAATAAATCTCGCTTGGGCTTTATCCGTGTTGAACTATCATGGGAAGGTAGCAGCGCAAGCGAGGTATCAATTTACCGAGATGGTCGACTACTTGAAACCGTTTCTAACACTGGTAAGTACAGAGACTTTGCTCGTGACCTAGAGGCAACTAGCTACACATATAAAGTGTGTCAATCTGCTGAGCTTTGCTCAAATGAGATCACAGTAAACTTCTAATCATCCTCTTCCAGTGGATAATTCAAAGCCCCACTAGGGGCTTTTTCTATTAAAAATTTCTCATTTAGAACAAATAAATAGCAAAATTTTTGCCTTGCCTATATGGATGTAGGTCCCTTAGCGATAGCAGGACGCGGTAGCGGAGTTATCGACAAGATTTTCTCGCCTCAAAATAGACCACTTAATTAAGCAAATTGGCATTAAGCGCTCAATACTTCCCCCTCGATACAAAAACATAAAAAATAAACAAGTGTTCACACCTTCTGTCTAACTATCAAGTTATTCTAATTTGCAACTTTTTGACAGAAAGATACAATGCCCGATGAAACTTGGAAATCAGTCAAAATATGGACTTTTATGAAAGCAGTAATTCCTGTTGCGGGTCTTGGAACCCGGATGCTCCCAATGACCAAAGCAATTCCTAAAGAAATGCTACCTTTGGTCGACAAACCGCTTATTCAGTATATCGTTAAAGAATGCGTAGCTGCTGGGATAAAAGAAATTGTACTCGTAACCCACTCTTCTAAAAATGCAATTGAAAACCACTTTGACACTAGCTTTGAGTTAGAAGCTACGCTCGAAAAACGTGTGAAACGTAAGTTACTCGATGAGGTCCGCTCAATTTGCCCTGAAGATGTCACCATTATGCACGTTCGCCAAGGTGAAGCAAAAGGTCTAGGTCACGCCGTTTTGTGCGCACAACCCATTGTTGGCGATAGTGACTTTGTAGTTGTATTACCTGATGTCATTTTAGATGAATATACCGCAGATCAAGGCCAAGAAAACCTAGCTGCAATGCTACAACGTTTTTCACAAACACAAGCCAGCCAAATCATGTTAGAGCCTGTTCCCCAAGAAGACGTATGCAAATATGGTATCGCCGATATTGGTGGTGTAACGCTTTGTCCAGGTGAGAGCAGCCCCATCAAGCACATGGTAGAAAAGCCTGATGTGGAGACTGCACCTTCTAATCTCGCCGTGGTTGGCCGCTATGTGCTTTCTAAAAATATTTGGCCGCTCCTTAAAAAGACGCCACTGGGTGCTGGCGGTGAAATACAGCTCACTGATGCCATTGATATGCTGATGGAGCAAGAAACCGTTGAAGCTTTTCATATGAGTGGTAGATCGCACGACTGTGGCGATAAACTTGGCTATTTAAAAGCGATTGTTGAATATGCTACCCGAGATGAACAGCTAGGTGAGGCGTTTTCACAATTTTTAAAGCAATTACAGCCGAGCCACAGACTGGGATAGCGACTATCACACCTCGCACTTAGCAGCGACTTATACTAATGGCTCTTATGGATAACAGCATTCTCTTTAGCAGCTGTTATCCATACTACTGCATTAAACTTAAAGGCAGTAGTTTCCATTACAGGAAGCAACAACCTCTCGTTGTAGTGGTAGTATACTTTTAGGATACTGCCTTTTAGTTGATTAACTCGCTTCTTACTTCAAGTTTAGATTAGCCCATAGATTATGTGACCTGCGCGGTATATCATACCCTTCCGTAAAAAAACAAAACCCGCTACACTAACCGCTCTTAATACTCAAGGTGTTGATCATTGTATGAAAACTCATTTAGGCAGACGAGCATTCTCAACAATGGAACTTCATACTCTATTTAACGGGTACATCTATACCGACGAAAAATTAAAACGGGAACAGCCCAAACATTGGCACTTTTGGCTACCATTACTGAGCTACTACACTGGTGCCTACAGCGACGAAATTGGCTCGCTTACCCTTGATGATATTTTTCAACAAGACCATGTTCACCTATTGCACTTTAACACCCATGGTAAAATTCAGCCTCGCGTGGTCCCTATTCATCCAGCGCTCTGGCAAAGTGGACTTGAGCAATATTTAACGCAGGTCAAAAAGCTCGGTCAGCAACGTATTTTATTTGATCTACCGGCCAAAAGTGGAAGGTACAGTGAAAAAGTCAGAATTTGGTTTTCAGGAGAAGGAGAGCGACAGGGCTACCTGCAAAAATGCGGCTTACCCAATGTCGATCAACAAGGGATGAAAACGGCTATTAGTAGCCTTCGTTTGAACTTTGAGCAACAAATACGAATATCCGCTATCCAACAAGGTCATAAGAGTAGCTTGCATTACCTGCTTGGGTTAAAGGATGATGGCGATATAGTAACCCGCCCGCCATTAGCGATATTAAAGCAGATCACCTCTCAGCTTAGAGTTATCAATCCGAACATAACTTGGCAAAGGTTTTTAGACCGCCACTAATGTAGTACTCAGTTACTACCCTTTTCTACCCCTGCTAATTTATGATGTGCGAGGTAAGTTAAGCAAGTTACCCGTAACATAGAAGCAAGATTGTTAATCTCACCATGACGTTCTATCACCTCTTGATACAGTGTAGATATAAACTCAGCGAGTGATAGTTGCTCCTGTTTTGCAATAACTTCTAACACAGACCAAATTTCGTTTTCTAACGCAAGGCTTGTTACCACGCCTTGAATACGAATAGAGCGCCGATCAACTTCATATCGATGCGGTGCCGTTGAAGCGTATAGCTCACACATAAACATTCCAAAGGTTATAAATGGCAAAAATGATACATACCATGATCAGAGTAAAAGATGCTGATCAGTCAATTAGATTTTATCACGACGTATTTGCATTGACTGTAAAACGACGTATAGATTTTGGCAACTTTTCTCTTATTTATCTGGGTAATGGGCAAACCTCGTTTGAGCTAGAGTTGACTTGGAACCATGACATGCAATCAGAATACATTCATGGAAATGGCTACGGGCACCTTGCGTTTGTTGTAGATGAACTAGAGTCTACCTTTGAGCAAGCCCTGGCACTTGGCTACCGGCCAAAGGCAATTAAAGATTTTTACAATCAAGATGTGCTAGTTGCCAGGTTCTTTTTTATCACCGATCCTGATGGGTATGAGATTGAAGTTATTGAGAAAAGCGATGTATATCGGTGATCTGAGATTTAGGATAAAAGCGAGATAATCTGCAGTAGGGCTTGAATGAATTTATCGTGTATAACGCAGCTTTTATGCTTACTCTTGCAAGATTTCAGCTTTTTTTAGGCTCGACTAACTCACACTCCAGCGCAGCTCCTTGGGTAGGTGCAATTTCTTGATATAGGGTAGCCTCTGATTATACAAAACTTTTTGCAGTCCGAATTAATGCCACTCTGAAGGTATGGTTAAAGGTTACCCAGAAAAAAGCCGCGTCTCCGCGGCTCAGATGATTGGACTAATCATTATTTTCTATGCACCTGTCACTACTGAGCAAGTCACCGGCACATTAATTGTTTCAGCTGTACCGTCCGCTGTAATTGTTGCAGTTACAGGGCCTGTCGCATTAGCTATTCTTGGCTTAACTGACACGGTATAGGTTTGCCCTTGAACCATGTCACTTAAAGTGTAGGTGCCGCTGCCACCATTTGTAGCCACTCGTCTTGAGCTATTACCCCGAGCATACCTCACAACGGCAGCAGGTACTGGTGTAGATACGGTACTATCGTTTGTACAAGTCGCTGTTATAGCGACGTTTTCACTCACTAATGTAACAGGGTTAGTCAGCGGTGTATCAAAAGTGCCACAAACAGGGATTTCACCATTTGATTGAAACCAAGTGTTACCAGAAAAGTCAAACACTCTAATACTTGCAGTTGCAGTCGACGATACATTAACTCGTGATGATTGAGGTCCGGTCAACAATGTGGTGTTACCATCTTGTGTAATCCCAAACAACTCGCCCATATCTGAAGACTGCAAAGTCACAAGTAACCCTGAGCTTGGCACTAATGCACCGGATGTATTGATTATCACGCCAGCATCACAGCGAGGTTCATTTCTTGTAACAGCGAAGAAGGTTAAGTGATCCGTTTGAAAGGTACCGTTGTAGGTGTTTGTGGCCTCATTTAACGCGCCAACTGTGACCATTTGTTCTTCAGCAGACCATACGCCAGTGTCCTCATTGTGCGATCTGAGGTTTAGCATATCACCAGTTTTAACCTCTACACCATTGACTTTTTTTCCAGCTGGTATGGACATTGAAACGGTGATTGGACTTGAGAATTTTTTAACTTTTTTACCATTTGCAGCTGTCATTACAACATTGGATACTCCAATAGCTTGAAGTACGTTGCCAGAGTCGTTACCAGTATTCAAGCCAGCAGGTAAAACTAAGGCTGCTGCTGAGCTATTTGAGTCTGCGCCACTCACGTTAAGTGAAACAGCGCCAGAAATAGCCGTACCGTCAGCATCCTGTAATACAACACCTGAAGGGATTTTTGCACTAGCTCCAGCTTTACCCGTTGTTTCAGCAACAATTTCACTGGTGGTTGTACCATCAGTACCTACTGACGCTTCAACAGTAGTGTCAGACACATCATCACCAGTTTTGGCCACGATAGGAAGCAGAGTATTGACAGCGGTGCTGTCCCCTGATGTCTCAAGCGCTACTGTAAAGTCTTTACTAAAGTAACCTTCAGCACTTACCCGAATGGTCACCTCACTCAACTCGGCGCCCTCTTTTTTGGTGAATATGAAAGCACCTTCCTCATCACTCAGTGATGTTATCGCATTACCATCTACGTCTACAATATTGCTTGATACCGCTCCACCTTCTAGGAAGCGGATTGTACTTGGCACAATATCATTTGAGGCTCTATCCACCACGTTCGCACTGATCACTAGAGCGAGTGGATCTGAACTTTCTGGTGGAACCACTACAGGATCCGTTGGTTCAGGCGGCGGCACAACAACATTATCGTCGTCATCACTAAAACAACCAGAAAGCACAAGTGCAGAAGCCACTGATAAGGCCAGTACAGACTTTTTATTTGAAATCATGATTAATCCTTGTTCCGATTTTTAAAGCGCACGAGTGCGCAGTAGCGCATTTTTTAATATCAAATAAAAACTATAGAAGAGGTTTCAAATTTCTCCAGCTTTGGAATGAGATTTTTATGGCGCTGATCACCCGTTACTTCAAAACAGGTGCAGTTTGTGGAAGAAGTTTTCAGTAGAGCTGTTCTAAATATCAGCTCTACTGCTTTGTTTTATAAAATATTAGGCTCCTGTTACCTCAGAGCAAGATATTGTGATATTCAATGACTCAGCTGCTCCTCCAGCAGTTATAGTCGTGGTTTGAGTAGCGACGGGGCCATTGGTATCACTGACTCGAGGATTAATGCTCACGTTGTATGTTGAACCTTCAACCATGTCAGAAAACTGATAAGAGCCGGCACCTAAATTTACCGCTGTTTTAGCAGAAAAACCTGGTAAAGAGTAACGTACAACTGAAGCAGTGAGTGGTACAGACACATTAGCATCGTTACTACACGTAGCTGTTAGACTGAAGGTTTCAGCAACATAGGTTACAGGTTCAACAAGCTCAGCCTGCACCGCTCCACACACTGGAACTTCACTTACCGAGTCAAACCAAATGTTATTAGAGAAGTCGAATACCCTGACTCGAGCCGTTGCCTCAGCAGAAACCCCATAACGAGTCGCAAGCGAACCACTTAATAATCTTAAAGAGCTTGAGCCTCCAGGCGCGTAACCACTTGCGCTTGCATCAGATGAGGTTTCTGTTACCAAAAGGCCCGCAGAAGGCACGGCAGCTCCAGTAAAATTAACCACCATATCATTAGTACAAGCTGGCGTTGAACGCGTTATGGCAAAAAACGTTAGATGGTCAGTTTGAAAAGACCCAGTATAGGTATTGGTCTCAGCATTAAAGCTCCCAACTGTGGCTTGGGTAGACTCGGCAGTCCATACCCCAGTATCTTCATTGTGAGATTTGAGGCTCAATGTATCGCCAGTCTTGATTGGTACACCGTTCAACGTTGTTGTTGCTGGGATAGAAGTCGTTACTGTGATTGGGTTTGAAAACTGCTTAACTTTGCTACCTGTCGCACTATTCACTAACACGTTTGCCACCCCAACTGCTTGTTCGACATTAGCAGCACCGCTTGCATTCAGCCCTTCAGGTAAAATAGCAGTAACAGCACTGGTTGAAGCGTCCGCGCCACTGACATTGACCGAAACTTGGCCAGTAACAGGGTTGCCAGACGCATCTCGCAAAATAACCCCTGCGGGAATGTTAGCCCCAGCGGCTGCCTTACCTGAAGTTTGCGCTACAATCGCTTCAGCAGACGAACCATCATCTCCTATCGTTGCTGGAACGACAGTATCTGATACACCCTCAGCATTTTTTGAAGTGATCGCTAACTGCACGGGCAACACCGTTTGCCCCTCTTCTGCCGTTAAGTTGACCACAAAACTCTTACCGATATAACCATCAGCGGTTACACTCACAGTTACTTCTGTTAGTGTTGCATCATCTTTTTTTGTAAATGCAAAGCTTCCGCCAGTACCCTCAAGCATAGAGATGGCATTACCATCAACATCAACGATATTTTGAGATGCAACACCGTTTTCCAAGAATCGAACATTGGCGTCGACCACTCTTTGCGTTGCTGCATCCACTATGTTTGCGCTCACAACCAAAGCTAGTGCATCAGGCAGCTCAGGTGCAACCACAACGGGATCTGTTGGTTCTGTTGGTGGTACCACCACAACATTGTTGTCATCATCATCACTAAAACAACCTGACAGTGTTAAAGCTGACGCCACAGATAAAGCGAGTAAAGATTTTTTATTCGAAATCATGATGGATCCTTGTTCCCTTTTAGCAAGCGCCCATTGGCGTGGTGGCGCAATTTGATATGTTGAGATTTAAATATAGAAAAGCTTCAAGGATTGTCTAGGCTGGAGGTAAAATAATTTTATTGTAGAAACATAAGAACTAAAAGGGTTAAGGTAGTTGGGCTGGGCAGCTTATATGGGTGGCCAAAATACAATAGTCCAAGCGAATACACCACGAAAAAGGCCAATGATAAAATCATTGGCCTTAACAAACCGTCAACTTATTTTAAGACGGCTCACAATAACGATAAATGCTTATGCACCTGTAACTTCTTCACAAGTAACAGGAATGTTACCAGACTCACCGTTACTATCTGCTGTAATTTCGAAAGACTGAGGTGATGCACCTTCAATACGAGGATCTACTTGTACGCTATAAGAATTCCCTTCAACTAAGTTCGTCAAAGAAAATTGACCATTACCTGTGCTAGATGCAACCAAACGAGCTCTATTAGGTTGTCCGTAAGTAACCAAAGCAGCTGACATATCAATGGTCTGCGTCTCATCATTTGTACATGCAGCGGTTAGTGAGAACGTTTCATCTACTGTTGGGTTCGTATTCGCAAGCTCAATATCAACTGTACCACAAAGTGATGCGTTTGCAGCACTTCCCCAAGAAGTGCCATTGATATCAGATACCAGAACTTCTACCGTCGTATTTTCAGTAATACCAAGGTTTGCAGCGGTTTCAGCCGTTGCTAACTCTAGTGATGTTGAACCACCAGCAAGAGCGCGAGTCAGATTAATTGAGTTTGAGACAAAGCGTACATAAAGACCTGACGCAGGCACAGCTTCACCGGTAAAGTTTACTGTGGCCGCCGATGTACATGGAGCAACTCTAGACACTGGTACAAATGAGGAAAGGTGCTTAGTCTCAAGTGTAGCTGCAAACATATCTGTTTCAGTATTATAAGCACCAATAGTTACTAGGCTGTCTTCTTCAGTCCACACGCCTGTATCTTCATTATATGAAGAGTATGGCATTGTATCACCAGTTTTGATCTTTTCGCCGTTTAGCATGGTTGAAGCAGGAACGGACATAGATACAGTAATACTATCACCACCAAAGCTCTTTACTTTGTTACCGTTGGCATCATTCATAATGACAGTTGCAATGCCAGCAGGTACTGAAACTGAGTCACCACCCATACCATTTAGCCCTTCAGGGATAATGGAAGCTGCTGCACTAGATGATGCATCAGCACCTGCAACGTTTAGTGAAACTTCACCAGATACTGGCTCACCTGCAGCATTAAGCAATTGAGTACCAGCTTTAATTTGTGCGCCCGCAGCAGCTTTACCAGACGCTTTACCTGCACTGATAGGCTCAGCTGTTGTACCGCCTTCGATTGTGGCCGTCTCTACATCAGCAACAATACCAGTACCGTTTAAAGAAACCAGCGCTAACTGTGTATTGACAGCAGTAACGCCTTCTGACGCGTTTAGGCCTAATATAAAGCTTTTACCAAGGTAGTTATCTGCAGTGACGATAGCAGTAATTTCTGAAATATCAGCACCTTCTTTTTTTGCAAAGACAACTGTACCATCTTCTACCGTTACTTCTGTTATTACTTCGCCGTTTACATCAACGATATTTTGTGAAGGCTCACCATTTTCAAAAAACTTTATCGTTGCTGGTAATACATTAGTAGTTTCTTGATCTACAACGCTTGCAGATATAACAAGAGGAAGTGCTACTGGTGCTTCCGGAGCAACAACTACTGGATCAGTAGGTTCTGTTGGCGGAATAGTAACGTTGTTATCGTCATCACTAAAACAACCAGAAAGCGTTAGTGCAGACGCTACAGAGAGCGCTAGTAGAGATTTTTTATTTGTAATCATGATTAGTCCTTGTTTTCCTTTTGTTAACTTTCGCTTTGATGACGCGTTAACTCATAAAAAAAGCCATATTGTGGACAATATGAGCTTAAGTTTTTTAAATCATTTTAATTAAGACAGACAGGGACTAAGTCGCTCCCTGACTAAAGCCAACTTAGCTACTTTACCTATTCGAGATAAAACAACCAGATAGTCGAAGTTAGCTGCCTTAATTTATCACAGAAAAGCGGTAGTTCCAACCGCCTGTGATCAGTTGAAAGTAGGATACCTGTGGCATATTAAATAAACAATGAACAAAGTCAAATATGTGGCAAAAACACGCTTACTTAATGCTTATTAGTTAACAAAGTAGCGATGGTAAAATACAAATATACAGCAGAGAAGACCACAGACACACCAAGCCCATCTTTTTAGCTGGTATCTATCATTCTTGGCTCATTAACTCTCCATAAAAGGTAAATTGTTACCAATGCCGATAGCCAACTGAACTGTAAAGGCAAGAGCCAAATCAAAATATCGCGAGGTAAACTCGCTCCAAAATACGACCAATGTGGTAGGAACAAATTTCCTGACGATAAAAATAACGTCCGGTTTATCAGTGTAAAAATTACAAGCGCGGGTTTGCCCCGCGCCTTCTGTACTACCTATGAGTTAAATACGCTTCTCTCAACCTTGCCAAGTTACTATAAATATAACTGCTTGATAAGCGCCCTTGATTAAGGAATGTTTTGTCTAAATTTACAGGGGTTTTAACTGTATGAGCACGACCAACAACTAAGGCATTAGTCGATTCACCAATACGCGTACTTACCTCATGACGCCACGCTTCATTGCCCTTAATTTGGCCATATCGGATAGGTGCCATATCTTTGCGTGGAGTAAGTGGAATACTAAATGCGATACCAGCTACTTGGACATCAGTATCTTGTGCAAATACAGAAATATAGCTGTCACCAAACCAAAAGCGCGTTTCAAGCTTTACGCCGCTATCTTCATAAAAGAACCGCCCGGCTGTGGCATGAAAGCTCACATCCTGCTCGACCCAGTTATAACGATATGACAAGGTTTGATAATCCCTGTCTAAATCAAAGTCGTCATATTCTAAATACCCAATTTCTGCATTAATTTGGTGACGACCATTTTCACTTAGCCAAGCGGTCTCATTTTTGATGCCAGTATAATCGTTAAACTCTTTAAAGAAGCCAATATGGGTTTGGTTATAAATACCGTAAGGTAAATCTAGCGTTTGATAGATCGTTGCTTGGGTAACACCACTGTCTTTTGCAAAGCGGCCAAATGGTTTACCGGTCTCATAGTCATCTGTTTTAGCCACTTCCGTTTCAGCGCTAACGCTAATACCACCGCCATACCACATCGGTACATCTACATCGGCTTTAATTGCGAGTGAAAAGTCGTAAACACCTATTTCAGTCGCAAAATGTGAATCTAGTGAAGGCCCAACTGTTACGCGAGGCCTAAAGTAAGGGCTATTTGCCTTAGGCATACCCACCCAGGATACACTGCCGATTGGATCCATTTCTCCGCGGCGAATATCCATATCTGGCGTGCTGCTGGTATTAATAAACTCACGGTAATTGTCTATATCACCACGCACTGACAGCATAGGTATACCGCGGTTTAGCAACTGAATAGTATATTTGGCATTTGGTTCATCAATGTGCTCTGCAATTCGACCAAGTACCAAACCTATGGCGTCTATATCATTGCGATTAAACACATAGTTCTCAAAACTTACCACAATATGTGGGTCACGATTGAAGCCAACGCTAATAGCCTCAAGGCCATCATCAATTAGGGCATTTTTAAGCTCACGAGTTTGTAATGTGAGGGACTTTCTAAACTCATCTCGCTCAGTTACTTCTTGTTTAGCTTCTTCTAGCGGCTTTTGAGCTAATTCTCGTTGCTGTTGATAATGAGCTTTAAATGCAGCTTCACGTTTTTTGTGGTTATCTAAAATCGGAGCAGGCGCCGCTTCAGTAGGGTCATTCAACTGAGCCTGCTTAAATAATGGCATAGAAAAGTTAACTCCCCAAAAGGTGTCCTTTTCAGCATGGTCGGTATTACTGTAGAACTTACTAGTCAACGTAAGCGTACCTACACCGTAAATCCACTCTTTAGGCACTGTTAACCGTAAGCCTGCATTCACAGCATCTGCATCGTGTTCAAGCTGTAATGCAAACCAGTCAAGTGGCTGCCATTCAATACCCACAAAAGCACCATCCATTTGCCCTGTAGCACGGTCGCTTACTGCAAAACCTGCAGAAAACCTAAAATCGTTCCATTCACGAGAACCGGCTAGGTAGTAAGTTTCGTAGTTATTAGCAGCACCACCTAAGTCTTTACCGCCGATAGCAAGGTTAAACCACTCTTTAGGAATAAAAGGAATTTGGTATTTTAAATTAAAGGAGAGATCTCGCGTTTGCCCTTCAGCCTTCACCTCTGATTTAAACATATTATCGTGCATCGAGCTTGCTGCTATTTGACCACTTACCTCTAATCCGTCAAATAATCCAGCTGAGAATATATAGTTATGACCATCTTCATACCTCACTCCATTTAGATCGAGATTATTATTATAACCAATATCAATACTGCCTTTTTTGAGTACTTCAGCGGTAGGTGTGTTTAATAACCCAGTATAACCTGCAAACGCAGTGTAATTATTTATTTGGGTGTCAGCTAAGACAGGCATACAAGCAAGCGCAAGGCTACTTGCAATTATCGTATTTGTTTTTGACATGTGCGCAGACCGATTTATAGTTTTGTATTCTTGACATTAGATGAAGTAGAACAGGCTCACGAGGACTCCTTGCCCTAACTCTTAAGTTTATTCAGCTATCGTACAGTGAACTGTAAAAAAACCCAAGTCCACTGTCAGAGGTTCTGCCCACTATCGCGCGCACAACCTGATATAATTTAGCTCTAAAAGTGCAACTAATCGGGCGGTTATCTACTATTGCTTATTTTCAACAGCTCCCTCTTGTCATTACAGCTTCCCCCATGAGCTTTAACTGAGGAGCACCCCGTAGGAGCGAGTTTACCTCGCGAAAACTTTTACTTTAAAGCCTAAAAAATAACAGAGCAGCTACACTTCCCCTCTTATTTCCTTCTAGTTGAGCCCTCTCTGTAAGAGCGGGTTTACCCCGCGAAAGCTTTAGCTTAAAAGCACACAGAATAACAAAGCTGCTTCAATACCCCTTATTTCCTTCTAGTTGAGCCCTCTTTGTAGGAGCGGGTTCACCCCGCGAGAACTTTTACTTAAAAGCCCACAGAATAACTGAGCAGCTCCACTCTCCCTTATTGCCCTCTCGTTAAGTACCCTTTGTAGGAGCGGGTTTACCCCGCGAGAACTTTTACTTAAAAGCCCACAGAATATCAAAGCAGTTCCACTCTCCCTTATTTCCCTCTAGTTGACCACCCTGTGTAGAAGCGGGCTTACCCGCGAGAAGTTTAGTTCCAAACAACTAGAATAAAAAACCGTTTTATTCCCTTTATTTGTCATCATTAAGCTACTTATGTTAGAAGAAGCTCATCCCACATAAGTTATCAAACTCAATCACTTAAAGTACTTCTCAGCCAAACCACTACGGGTTTCTGAGATTAACAACTTTTCGCTCTGCTTTGTCTTGAGTAGTAAGCACTCGACGCTTTTCATTCCAAACTAAGTCACAAATACCATCTGTAGGATTAAAGCCCGTGGGCGCTTCTAGCAGCAACTTACGGATAAGTTGATGATCAAAGTTATGACAAGCATCATCCATCGTTTTCATTAACGACTCTAACTCTGTAAGTGACAATTTGACCTCATTCGCGGTCATGATTCTGGGGTGTGAAGTATTTGCAACATTGTCACCAATCAAAAGCTCTTCATACAACTTTTCACCAGGTCGTAAACCGGTACATTGAATTTCAATATCACCGTGGGGGTTCGACTCTGACTTAACTTCCAATCCTGATAGGTGAACCATTTTTGTCGCTAAGTCTTTAATTTTAACCGACTCCCCCATATCTAATACAAACACATCACCACCTTTACCCATGGCGCCCGCTTGAATAACTAACTGAGCGGCCTCTGGGATGGTCATAAAAAAACGTGTAATGTCTTGATGAGTCAGGGTAATCGGGCCGCCTTGTTTGATTTGTTTGCGGAACAAAGGCACAACAGAGCCACTAGAGCCAAGCACATTACCAAAACGCACCATGCAGAATCGTGTATTTTTTGCAGTTACTTTGCTCTCGGCAAGTGCTTGCAACACAAGCTCTGCCATCCTTTTTGTAGCCCCCATTACGTTAGTTGGGCGTACAGCTTTATCTGTAGAGATTAGAACAAAAGTCTCGACCTCAGCATTTATTGCAGCCTTTGCCGTGTAGTAAGTGCCAAAAACGTTATTACGCACCCCCTCTACTACATTTTGTTCTACCAACGGTACGTGTTTATAAGCGGCTGCATGGTATACGGTTTGAACACCAAACGCCTTCATACAGGTTTCAATGCGGTTAATACGTTGTACCGAGCCAATCACAGGGACAATTTCAACAGTAATCCCTTTATCTAATGCTAATTGAGCTAATTCTTTCTCAATGTTATATAAACCAAACTCCGATACCTCAAATAGCACTAATTTTTTTGGCTCGTTTAAGATGATTTGCCTACATAGCTCAGAGCCGATAGAGCCACCAGCCCCCGTTACCATAATGACTTTATTTTTGATGTTGGCAGCTATTAAGTCTGCTTTTGGTGCCACAGGGTCGCGCCCTAGTAAGTCTTCAATCTCAACTTCTTTAATCTCACTTAACTGCGCTTTGCCATCAATAACATCCGCCATACCAGGCACCGTCATCACTTCCAGTGGCAACTTTTCCAGCTTAGTTAAAATTTCCTTTCGACGAGATCGAGGTACGCTCGGAAGAGCGAGCAATACTTTATCCACCCGCTTTTTATCAATTAAGTTATAAATTTCATCAAAAGCGACTACTGGAATCCCTTGAATAATAGCGTTATGTTTACTCTTATCGTCATCAAGATACGCAGTAACATAATAGTCCGGTCCAGTTGCGAGCGCTGTAGCTAACTGCCTACCAGCATCACCTGCTCCATAAATAACCACTGGAGTTTTAGTAAATGAAGTAAGCCTCCAGATGATCGCTCGCACTAAAATACGCGAGCCACCAACAGATAAGATCATTAGCCACGCGTAAATAAATGGCATAGTACGAGGAAGGGCAGTATGAGTAAAAAATGAGGAAAGTACAAGCACCACAGTACTAATGAGTGTGCCAAGTACCACAGCTCCCACAGCATTTGCTCCGACATAACGAAGTACAGCGCGGTACAAACCAAGTTTTACAAAAATAACTAAACTAGCTGGTAGTAACATACCAAGTACTAGCCAATTCTTATAGTTAGTTAGTGGGGCTAAGCTATCTAACCTAACGATAAGCGCTAACCAAAATGCTGTAATAATAAATAAAGAATCTAATACGAGGGTGAGCAGTCGCTTTTGGCTACGAGAAGCACCTAACAAAGCGCGAAACCAACTATCCATTGTGTTCCCTTTTTTATTCAAATCCGAACTAAAACCGCAGACGAACTAAAGCATAGTACATGTTGCATGTATACACAAAAGTAACAAAAATGTATGAGGAAAATATGAAGAAGCTTGAGTTTAAAATAAAGAATATCTTAAACTAACGTTTACCAACTCTATCTCCTGAACCACTGCCAGTTACCGTCATTACTATATATTTAAAATAATTAGCCACTGTCAAAGTCTCAATCATTTTCCTATCTGTTGTTGCAAGTAACTCAGGGGTAGACATATCGATTTCATTCACCTGCGCGAGACCAGTAATTCCAGGCCTAACCGAATATATGTCTTTAGCCTCTCTCGCATATGTGAGCTCTTCTTGATTAAACAAACCTGGGCGCGGTCCCACTAAACTCATCTCACCTTTTAGCACATTCCAAAGCTGCGGTAATTCATCCAGTTTTGTCTTACGCAAAAAGCCACCAAAAGGCGTAATTGAAGCTGTATTGGCTAAATGGCTTGCCACCGATGCTGTATCAACTTTCATGGTTCTAAATTTCACTAAAGTAAAAGGCTTTTTGTTACGACCAACACGCTCTTGGGTAAAAATAGGAGAGCCAGTATCAAACAAACCGATAATGTATAAAACTACTAAAAATGGAAAAGTAAACAATAAACCCAGAAGTGAAAGCGAGAAATCGAAAAAACGTATCATCTATAAATCCATTAATTATTTACTTAAAGCAGCGGCGAATACCTTCATCTAGGGTTATCGGTGGCTTCCAACTCAAAGTTTTTTTTGTATGTTCAATATCTACAGTTAATGAGTTAGACAACCTCTCAACAATGGCTTTCTTACCGAAAAATGAGGCTACAAGTTTTAGAATAGAGACAGGGACAGGTATTAGCCAAGGTTTTTTACCTGATGCTAAAGTTAGCTTTATTAAAATATTTGATGTAGAGATAGTTTCATCATCACTGACCAAAAAAACTTGATTTGCTGCATTTGGGTGTTCGATGCAAGTAATTATTAAGTTGACTAAGTTATCAACTGCAACAAAACTTCGTTGGTTATTAACAGCTCCTAGAGGCAATGGTAGGTTTTTTTCTGCTAACTTTAAAAGAGCACCGAAGTTTCCAGGCGCATTCTTACCATAAACAAGTGGCGGGCGAATTATAACCACATCCATGCCAGTATCCTTAGCTATTTTTCTAAGACCAACCTCAGCTTCATATTTAGATATCGCATAATTTTCTGTCGGATTTGCTTCATCTAAATGACTAAAGGGGAGAGTATTTGACACTCCATTTACCCCAATCGAGCTTACAAAAATAAACCGTTCGACTCCTTTTGCGGCTGCTTGCTCTGCTAATTTTAAAGTTGCTAAGACATTTAACTTCCTAAACTCATCAAGTGCAAACTCTGATTGAGCTTCTCGAACATGAGCCTTCGCAGCCAAATGAATAACACAATCTATATCATAAAAACATCTTGTAAAGTCATTATCATCAGAGAAATCAGGGAATTCAAACTTTCTAAAAGCGCCATCAAGCACTTCTAATGAGTTTCGAGTAATTACAGAAACCTTATAATTATTTAAACATTTAAATAAATTACTTCCAACAAACCCAGTAGCCCCAGTTAGCAATATATTCTTCACAGCACCCTCTAATTAATAAAAAGCTTATGATAAAGAGCTGTGTATTTTTTTTTCAAAAACACGATAAACAAATAGCATGATAAGTTATATGCTGCTGAGAGATAGCCGCAATTGCCCACCCGACGCAGTACACGCCAATAATATTTAAACGCATCAGACTTACTTCGAGAAAGAGAGCCTGACCGAATCCTATAAAAACCTAAACTTTCGTGATAAGCATATGAATAATCGAATAACTTTAAAAGCTCTAGCCATAACGCAAAGTCCTGACGTTTTTTAACCAAAGGCATATAAATTTTACCATGAGGTTCTGTATCATACATCGCAGTTAGACAACCTATACAATTATGTTTAAGTAACCCTCTAAAATCCACTTTATCAGGAACGTCTATTACATCAAGAATATTACCATGTTCATCTATAGTTGTGTGTGCAGAAAATGAAAAACCTATATTTCTATCCAACATAAAAAGAACCTGCTTTTCCAGTTTTTCAGGTATCCATAAGTCATCTGAATCCAGAAAGGCAATATAACGACCTTTTGCAGCTTTAATAGCTTTATTCCTAGATCCTGCACCACCTAAATTTCTAGAGTTTTTAATTAGTCTAATTCTATTATCAGTCAAGAAATTCTGGACTTTCTCAACTGTTCTATCATTTGAGCAGTCATCAACAATTATTAACTCCCAGTTTTTATAAACTTGCTGAAGAACGCTTTCAATTGATAAGCCAATATACGCTTCAACATTGTACGCAGGCATAATTATAGAAACCAAAGTATCATCTTTCATAAAATGCCCCATTAACATTAGTATATAAATCAGACAGCAACTTCAAATGCTGTTTAGGAGAGAAGCACTGCGCATATCTAAAGTTAGCCTCTTTCAAAGCTTCAATCTTCTCCTTTTTTAAATTGGATATATAATCTAAAATGAAAAAAAAGTCAGCTTTATCCTCACAAAAGAAAAAACCGGCCTGATTAATACCATACAAACCAGTCCCTTTCTTACCAACAACAAGGTTTTTCCTACTTGCAGCTTCTGCATAAACTAAACCGAAACTTTCATTATCACTAGGAAGAGCAAATATATCTCCGCTGTCAAGCACTTCTAGAATACCACCAGTATCTTGATAACCTAAAAGCTGTATTCTACTGTCAAATTTGGCTCTCCCCTTATACTTATCAAAAAGAGAACCTTCACCACAAATTGTCAAAGAAATATTTTTACCAACGTTAATTTCGAAATACTCTAATAACCAATCAATATTTTTTCTAGATATAAAGTTTGCAACACAGACAAAATTGACACCTGCATCAGGAAGGACTTCTTTAGATGAGGGTAAATCAAAGTAATCTGCATTTATAAAGCTGGGGATAGTGGTTATTTTTTTGTAATACTTCTCTTCTATTCCTCGTGATAGAGAAGGAGTCATCAATACCACTTTATCTACACTCTCTAAAACTCTATCAAACAGTATTTTATTTCTTTTTGACTTTTTCAAATTTATGTAATCCCCCTCTCTGAGGGTAACAACATGAGGGATATTAAATTTCTTTGAAAGATAACACCCAATTATAGCATCTGGAAAAACAAAATGACTATGAATAATATCAAATTTCTCTATAAAATCATATTTTCTACGATTAAGAATTTTAGATAAACAGTTAACGAAAAGCCACTCTAAAATGTGAAGCTTAGGAAGTCTAAAGTAATAAAAACTTGAAACCGGCACCGCTTCAACTGAAAAATCAGAGGGCAGCTTTGATATAGCACCTGCTCTTCCTCTAAAAAACCGACCAATGAAAGGAAGTAATTCTCTCGGATAAAATACCGTAACTTTTACTCCTGCGGATTGCAATAACTGAACCTGCCTTAAGATAATATTGTTTTCCCTAAAGCCAGGAACAGGTATATTTTTAGACAGAAATAGTACTTTTAGTTGAGATACATCTTTACTCATTTTTGTATAGCCGCATTAATTTGGGAGTCAATAATACAAACACAATTTCAAAGATAACAACCCCTAACAACCCATAGAAATCTGTTGCATTAATTAACGGATGCCTTTGAAATTGCTTAATCACAAATAAATATAAGAAATACAAAAAAGTAAACGGCAGATTAACCTTTATAATAAAGATTAAGAAAACCGTAGAAAATAAAAACTTATAAATCAACCCGAAGCCGCCAAAAGCATAAACAAACCAAGACCACCAGGGATATAGAGCATTTGCCTTATCACCATCATTAAAAAAAATCATATCAGAAACAAAGGTTGAGTTATTACTAGAAATCAAATTATCAAAATCAAAGAATAATAAAGAGAATCTCTCACCCAAAAAACCAAAGAATGGAAATAAATACTTATTTTCATCTAACGGCAGTTCGAGTAAAGACTCTGACAAGTATAGACTATAAACTCTGTAACGAAACAATGACTCAACTGACTGAAAAAGAGCATCAGGTATATTACCACTACGACCTTGATAAACAGTTATTGCTCCTGACAAGATCACAGCAAAAACAATTCCCACAACAAAATAAACTAAGAGCTTTTTAGTTTCAACATTTGAAAAAAAGGATACGTAAATCAAAACCATCCAAAATAAGATAACTATCTCAGAACGAGATAAACCATTAATAACAAGAGCAAAAAAACCTAAAACTAGTATAACTACATTTCGCTTACGCTGCTTGGTGCATAAGTAAAAAACCAGTAGAACCTCAATCAAGCGCTTACTCAAAAGAGATATATACCCTCCACTTCGACTCTCTGAAATAAAATCAGCCGCAGAATTGATAGAATAACTATTAATGAAATTATACGCATCCCACATTGAAAAAGTTGATATTATTAATAGAAAAAGGGTGAAATCATTCAACCTGGGCTTGTAGTATATATGAAACTTATCAATCATATTTTGACAACGCCCCTTAAAACACCAAATCACTAAAACTATACCAAATAAAGACAGAAACAAGTCTGAAATGTAATAAAAAACATACAAATCACTAGGTTTAAATACAAACCTTCCGCTATAAAAAAGAAAAAAAACAGATATAATACCGATCAAAAATGACGGAAAGATCACTGTTATAAAAAACTTTTTTATTGATAGAGTATATAACAAAATTACTTTTGCCTTTTAAAATTAAAATAAATATCACGCACAAATTTAATGCCTTTCAATTTATTTTTAATATAGCATTTCAACCCTTCCTTGTTTGTAATTAAATCCAGACACCCAGGCTGATAAAGCTCATTAGTTTCAGTACAATATACACACTTCCCACTTACCTTAACTATTTGAAGTGCTTGCTTATACTCACTTTCAATAAAAAGAATTGCGTTTGAATCTCTGTAAACAATTCCCTTTTTTACACCATGGTCTTGAGCTTGTTGTCTTTCTCTCGCACTTTTATGAGTAGACATTTTAAGTGAATCATATTGAATTTTGTTTTCATTCAGCCATATTTCTGTCTCACTTCGATATTTTTCTAGCCTACTAGTTACAAACCCCAAAACTCTTTGGGTTGGAATATTTAGAGGAGGAGCATTTAGTAGAAAACTCTTATAGTGAACTCCGTCGTCATTATCCTGTTCACTAGGGTCTTCGCAAACAACACCGTCAATATCAAACAAAGTCTTAGAAACAATTGATGAGTGAAATAAATTCCATTCAAAAGCTCTTGGTTGCGGAACAAACTCTAAATAAAAATCCAAAAACTCAGGGATCTTTACTGAAGAATAGATAACGGCTTTGTCAATAACTAAATCAGGAATATCAAGTTGAGATAATTCATCTAGTGCAGATTTAAAGGACTTCCCTGTATTGTAACTATCATCAATTAATAATACTTTTCTAGCTCCGTGTGTTCTATCTATATATTTTCGAGTTTTTCTAGTTTTTCCTGTTTTTACTTTACTATTATTTAAAAACTGCTCTAGTGTAACTATTGGTAAGTTTAATTTTAGAGCAATGATAGAACCAACTAACAGGCCACTTCGTGGAATTCCTACAATCAGCTCGTACTCTCTTTGCGTTAAAAAGCTTAAGTTCTTATCTACTATAGTAGAAACATCCGCGACACTTCTAAAGTTCACTTGCTTATCCTTTATCACTAAAATACTTAGACCTAAAACCTAACAATCCAGCAGCAATTTTTACATCCTCTTTTCCTAACGTCTTAGATTTATATATGTTTTTACACCATAAAGGTATAACCCGTATCGCTTCTAAGAAGTGACTTTGACTCTTAAAAATTAATAAGCTTTTCTCGATCTTTAAAATTTTCTTGTAAACCACCATCTTGTCTTCCGGATTAAGCTCCTCTTTAACTTTTAATAAATGAGCAATGACCTTTTCTTTCAACTCGATGGATCTTTTAACTGAACTCTTGTTCCTCTCAGCCCAGGAGCCACTTGAACCGAGGTTATAAACGGAGAACTTTCCGTCAACATTATAATAGCCCCTTCCAGCTCCTAAATAAATTTCCAAAAATATATCACCACAAGGAGCATTTGAGATTTTCATAGCAGCTGCTTGAAGCGCTTCTAACCTGCAAAACATTGATGCTGTCGGACTAAACTGTGTATAAACATCAGAAAAAGCGGAAAAGGGTATAATACCCTCTGAATAATTCCCAAGTGGAAATCTATAATTGCTTTCTAAGCCTCTACAATTTAAGCAAAAAGAGTCATGCACACACAAATCAACTTCTTTATTCTTTTCTAGTGCATTAATTTGAACTTGCAATTTATTATCTTTACACCAATAATCATCTCCCTCACAAAAAGCAACATATTCGCCCTTTGCGTACGGCACAATAAGAGGGGTTATTTTCTTTCCCTTAGAGTATTGGTTTTCTTCTTGTAAAACTAAATTAACCAACCTTGGATATCTTCTTTTATAATCGAGTAAAATCTCCGTTGTGCCATCACTAGAACAATCATCGTGTATTAAAACTTCAAATCTATACTCCGTTTTCTGTGCTAATATACTGTCGATTGCATGTCTAACATACTTAAACTGGTTAAATACAATACATATACAACTAATATATACCTTATCATCATAAACCCATTGAGAAATGATTTCACTTTCACTTTCAGGTGGTAAAATTTTGTTTAGCATCATGAAACAACTATCAACTTAAAAGTTTAATCCACATTCTAAATTCTAAAAATCAATAACTTTGATTAGAACCCAACCTTTTAATTAGCAACTCCTTGCAAACGTAAACACCTGTCTCGTAATGAGAATCACCGACATCTATTTCTATATTATCAATCCATTTTTTCATTAACTCTGGAAAATTGAATCCTGCACTATGCCCTATAGGGTAGTGCCCCGAAATTCGGCAGTTCATTTCCGTAACATAGACCGCATCATTAACGATAAAACAATCGACCGATAATATCCCCTTATGCAATATACTTTTAGAAAGCAACCTTGCAATATTTAAAAAGGGAGAGTTGTTAACTGTTAAACCTAAATCTGTTTCTCCAGCTCTCATTCGTACTTTTTGCTTCGCAATACAAGTAAAAAAATTAGCATTTAAGTCATTAACTAGATCAATACCATATTCATTACCCACTAAAAATTCTTGTATTATAATTGGATTATCTTTTGTTAAGGAAGACTCATACTTTAGAAAAGACTTAAAAACATCTCTACATGACTTACTGTATAAAACATCTAACTCACGCTCATTATCAACAACATATATCCCCATCGAAGCCATACCCCACCGAGGCTTTATAATCACAGGAAACTTTAAGATACCTTTTTCGATATCAGAAAGAGCATCCTCTTTATTTAAATAGGTTTTAGGTGTGGCAATATTTAATTTTTTAAGAAACTCATATGTCTTCCATTTGTCATTACATATTTCGACACTCATCTCTGGCGCCAATATTAAAGTAATGCCATTTTCAGAAAACAACTTCTCATTTTTCGATAAAACATACAAATCTATATCAAATAAAGACAAAACATAAGAGACATTATTTTTTTTACAAAACCTTATTATTGTATCAATATAATCATCTTCGTATATTAATGGAGTAATTATAAAACCATCCGAAAGCTGCATAGTGTAAGTTAATTCGCTATTTGCAGTAAAAATAAGTCTACCATCCAGAAAGGCCTCTTTGAAATAGTCCACTAAGTAACCTCTCCGCCCAACGGAAGTTAACAATATATTCATTTATCTATTCCAACCTTCAATTTCATTTAATGCCGCCTCTATATCAGCTGATGAAAAGGCTTTAAACTTTTCTTTAATTACATCAGAGGGAAGGTCCCACCAGGCCACCATTTCTAGGCGTTTTATTATTTCATCAGTAAAACGATATTTAATAACTTTCGCAGGACAGCCAGCAACTACAGCATAAGCCGGGACGTCCTTTGTTACGATAGAATTTGCTCCAATTACAGCCCCATTACCAATTTTAACACCTCTAACAACTGTTACATTTGCACCAATCCAAACATCATTTCCAATGGATAGAGGTTTGATAAAGCGGTCATATGCTATCAAATTTGGATTTAAGTCATAATCGGAATTATATAGAAAATCATGAGTAGTTAATTTATTATAGTCATGTTCCCCGGCACCTATAGTAACACCCCATGAAATCGAGCAGAACTTCCCAATAATCGAGTGCATTATAACTGAAAACTGCCCAGTATAGGAATATTTACCTATTTGTGTTTCAAGAATGAAATTATTCCTGTCAATCCTTATCCAATCTTGAAAGCAAGCGTTATAAACACGGCTAAACTCACCTATAACACAAGAGTCACCAACAGTGCTATTTTTTAAAATTGAACCATTATATCCTTTAAAATTTTCACCAGTTTTACTGTTTATAATCGAACACATTAAGCAGCACCTTTATAATTTTGTTTAACATTTCCTTAGTCAAAGAAGGATGTATTGGCAAACAAATAACGTTTTCTGAAACGCACCTAGCAAAAAAGGGGTCGTAATTATCACTTTCATAAGCTTTAAAGTCAGTTACTAGTGGGTAGAAATAGCGCCTAGCTAAAATATTATTTTCCTTAAGCTTATCAAACAACTTATCTCTACTTATATGCAAGTCATTTCGTTCAACTAATATAGGGTAATATGAATAATTTGCTTGTACATTACTGCTATTATTAAGTAGACGTATGCCTTTCACGTTAGCCAAAGCAAAATCATAGGTTTGTGCTATTTTTTTTCTTGCTTTTATAGCATCACCAACTTTTGACAGAGTTACTAAGCCAAAAGCAGCTTGAATTTCGTTAAGTTTTGCATTTATCCCACAAACACTCACTTGTGTTTCCGACTCAAAACCAAAGTTTTTCAATTGATCTAACCTTTGCTTTTGCTCTAACGTTTTACAAACAACCGCTCCACCCTCTATTGTTGAGTAAGCCTTGGTTGCATGAAAACTCAAAATAGATAAGTCACCATAATTTAACACTGACTGATTATTTTCTTTTACTCCAAATGCATGGGCTGCATCATAGATAACTTTTAATCCATACTTTTTAGCGATCGCTTTAATTGCTGCATCATTGCAAGGCGTCCCATATACATGCACAGGCAAAATAGCCGATGTTTTCTCAGTTATAGCCGCTTCTATTTTTGTCGGATCGATATTAAATGTAGTTGGATCGATATCAACAAAAACAGGTGTTAAATTATTCCACTTTATTGCATGAGCTGTCGCGACAAATGTGTAAGGTGTAGTTATTACTTCTCCCTTAAGCTCTAGTAGCTGCAATGCAGTTATAAGCGCCAAAGTACCATTAGAAAATAAGCTAATATGTGGTACATCAAGGTACTTGCATAACTCATTTTCAAGCTGTTGATGATAATGGCCATTATTAGTTAACCAATTACGTTGCCATATATCTTGAAGATAGGGAGTTAATTCGTCTAAAGGTGGTAACAGTGGTGAAGTGACTGTTATTTTATCCATTGTTAATTCAACCTTTTTCTAAAAACCACATGTAAAATTTGTGTGTACAAGTCATTCTCTACCCAATAAATTAAGCCAATGTAAATCACTGGCATTACAATCAAGTTAATTACTAGGTGAACTACAGAGTTCACTATATAGTTTGTTATCAAATACCAAGTAAATATATAAGTTAGAAGCCCACTAAACATCACACAACCACAGATGGGCAGTAACATGCTCAACTGTTTAGTAGTGTTTAAACGACTAAATTTACCTGTATAAAAAGAATTAATAAAAAAAGCAATAAATGAATGTAGAAGCAAACCAATACACATGGCTTTAACACCAAATGGTATAGTAAAAATTAGCATGATCGTAATTAGGGTTTTTTTTATAATTTCTAGCTTTAAAAAAATATCCGAACGACCTTTAACTTGTAACAAATTTAGATTTATTGCATGAATAGGATAAAGCATAAAGGCTAAGCTCAATATGGATAATAATTCTGAAGCTGGTAGCCACTTGGCTCCAAGAAACGTGTTAATAAATGGCTCTGCGGAAATACTTAATAAAACCATCAAAGGGAAAACTATCAATGCAGCTAACCGCAGAGTTAATAAATATATTTCTTCAAATTTATTTATATCACTCTGAATATTGGTTAGCATGGGGTAAGTAACACGCTGTATTACTGTAGTCATCGTCATCGCAGGCATTAAAGACAATTGATTCGCTTGAGTAAAAAAACCAACTTGAGTCGCGCTAAAGTGCTTACCAATTATAATTTGATAAATATTTTTAAATATAGTATCGATAAGTGATGCGGCTAGTAACTTCGAACCAAAACCAAACAAATATTTAAAAGATTTATTACTAAACCCCTTTTTTGGAACCCAAGGATGAAATAAGTTTAATAAAACAACTGAAAAAAATGCATTTGATAAAGTCTGACTTACTAAAGCCCAAACCCCAAAACCTAACTCAGCCATATACAAGGCTACTCCACAACTAACAACAACACTAAGTAATGATGTTTTAGCCTGTGTTTTAAAATCCATTGCAATAGTTAGTTTAGCCCTTTGTACAATTGTAAAACTATGTATTACAATATTTAATGCAAGAACACGGACTAAATTAACTAGCTCAGGCTGCTCGAAAAAACTTGCAATAAAAGGGGCTAATAAAAAAATAATTAAATAACAAAAAAAACCAATAAATATATTAAAGTAAAATGCTGTAGAAAAATCGCTTTCCGTACGCTCAGAATGGCGAATTAATGCAGATGTAAAGCCGCTATCTGTAAATACTTGGCTTACTGCAATGAATACGGCTAACATACCGACAAGACCAAATGCACTTGGCCCCAATAACCTAGCCAAAAATAGCATCGCGATAAGTTGTATCGCCTGAGTAGCTAGCCTCTCTATTGCACTCCACTTCAAACCGTTGACAGTAGAGCTCATAGATTTTTTAGTAAACCTGTTAAATAGCTACCATAATCATTTTTAGACATTAACTTAGCTTTCACAGCCACATCTTCAGCCGTAATCCATCTATTGTTGAATGCTACCTCTTCTAAACAAGCAATTTTATATCCTTGACATCGTTCAATAGTTTCAACAAATTGCGCAGCTTCAAGTAAACTTTCATGAGTGCCCGTATCTAGCCAAGTAAAGCCGCGACCAAGTATTTCAACATTAAGCTTATTCTGCTTTAAATACATTTCATTGAGGCAAGTTATTTCTAACTCACCACGGCGAGAGGGTTCAACTTGTTTTGCCAGTTGTACTACTGAGTTATCGTAAAAATAAAGCCCTGTAACAGCAAAGTTTGACTTCGGTTTAGCTGGCTTTTCTTCGAGCGAAATCGCTTTTTTATTGTGGTCAACCTCAACAACGCCAAAACGCTCTGGATCTTTTACTTGATAGCCAAAAACCGTCGCTCCTTTGCCATTTTTTGCCTTTTCTACTGCATGTTTAAGTTTGGTTGTGAAGCCTTGGCCATAAAAAATATTGTCACCGAGAACCAAGCAAACATCATCATTTGCAATAAACTGTTCGCCTATAATAAAAGCTTGTGCAAGGCCATCTGGATTTGGCTGCTCAGCAAACTGCAATGTCACTCCAAAATCACTACCGCTACCTAATAAACGCTCAAACGAGGCTCGATCTTCAGGAGTTGTAATTATCAATATTTCTCTAATTCCAGCAAGCATTAGTACTGAAATTGGGTAATAAATCATAGGTTTGTCGTAAACGGGCAGAAGTTGTTTTGATACTCCTTTAGTGATTGGATACAAGCGTGTCCCAGATCCTCCTGCTAATATAATTCCTTTCATTATTTATCACCTGCTCCCAATCTCTCTAACTGGTAATTTTTTGACAAAACGCTTTGCCACCAATTTTTATTGTTTAAATACCATTCCACTGTTTTACGAAGGCCTGTCTCAAATGTTTCTTTGGGCTTCCAGTTTAGTTCCAGCTCAATTTTACTTGCATCAATTGCATAACGCATATCATGCCCAGGCCTATCTTGCACAAAGATAATTTGCTCACTAAAGCTAGTTTTTTTCGGCGTTACTTCATCTAATATTTTGCAGATAGTTTCAACAACCTCAATATTCTGTTTTTCATTATGGCCACCAATATTATACGTGCAGCCAGCCTTACCTACAGTTGCAACTAAAACTAAAGCTTCTGCGTGGTCTTCTACGTATAACCAATCTCTAATTTGATTACCTTTCCCGTAAACTGGTAGTTGCTTACCTGCAATAGCATTTAAGATAACAAGTGGAATCAGTTTTTCTGGAAAGTGAAAAGGTCCATAGTTATTTGAGCAATTAGTAATTACGGTTGGTAAGTTGTATGTACGAGCCCAAGCTCTTACTAAGTGATCAGAGCTGGCTTTACTCGCAGAATACGGACTACTTGGGTTGTAAGCTGTTTCTTCAGTAAAAAGTGGAAGTGGTTCACCCGCTTGCTGTTCGTCCGGATGTGGTAAATCACCATAGACTTCATCTGTAGAGATATGGTGAAATTTAAAAAGCGCTTTCTCATCAGCTTCAAGTTGAGACCAATGATGCCTAGCTTGTTCCAGCAGAGTGTATGTGCCTAAAATATTAGTTTTTATAAACTCACCAGGACCGTCAATTGAACGATCCACATGGCTTTCAGCAGCCAAGTGCATCACTATATTAGGTTTATATTGCTCAAATACACGCTTTAATTCGAGTGCATCACAAATGTCTATTTGTTCAAATATATAGCGGCTACTATCAGCGATACTCTCAAGCGATTTCAAATTTCCCGCATATGTTAACTTATCAAGATTTATCACTGAATAGGACGTATTATTGATTATATGGCGGACGACCGCAGAGCCGATAAACCCAGCTCCGCCAGTTACTAAAATTTTCACTATTTTCTCTTTATCTATTAACTATCTGACTTGTATTCGTAGTTGTAGTAGCCGTAGTAACCATAAGCATTAGTTGATTTTCGTACTACACCGTTAAATACCACCCCTTTTACATCAATACCATTTTGCTCAAAACGATTTCTCGTAATTTCTAGCTCTTTTATATGGTTTTGGCCAAAACGTGTCACCAATAAAGTAGTGCCAGCGTGAGCACCAACGATTGCAGGATCGGTTACTGCTAAAATCGGTGGTGTGTCAACAATAACTAAATCATACATTTTGCTCACTTCACTTATTAATTTGCTGAAGTTTTGGTGCATTAACAGTTCTGAAGGGTTGGGTGGTATTTGACCACGAGTCATGACATGCAAATCTTCCACCTGAGTCGGCTTAATCACTTGGGCTAAGTTTAGTCGACCAGATAAGTAATCACTTAATCCGTCATCCCACTTTATGCCAAACTGTGTTTGTAGGTAGCCTTTACGCATATCGGCATCAACCACCAATACACGTTTACCGCTTTGCGCTAATACTGTTGCAAGGTTTACAGTGATAAATGATTTACCAACACCAGGGCTTGGGCCTGATATTGCTATAACGTTGTTTTTAGCCTCTAACATAGCAAAGTGTAGACTTGTACGTAGGCTTCGTAGCGCTTCAACAGAGAGATCTGCTGGGTTATCAATCGCTAAAATAGATTTTGCTTTTGCAGTTTTACCTTTACGAGCCTTAGCAAAGCCAGTCAACTTTACTTGGTAGTCAGAAAATGGAACGCTTGCATAAACTGGCATACCTAAGGCTTCGATTTCGCCAGGGTCTTCTATTCCCTTATGTAGCGCTTTTTGAATAAGTACAATTGCAATTGCTAGCATACCGCCTAACATAGTTGCCATGACTACGATGAGCGCCTTTTTTGGTTTCACAGGCTGAGTAGTATTTACCTCGGCGTAGTCAACTATGCGTACGTTACCAACTGTACCTGCACGCACAATATCTAGCTCTTGAGTTTTAGCAAGAAGTAAGGTGTAAATTTCATTATTTACCTCAACATCACGCTTTAAGCGTAGTAGCTCTCTTTGCGTTTCAGGTAACCCTTGTACCTCACTGGTAAGCTCATTGCGCTGGCGTTTTACAGTATCAATTTGTTCTACTACACCGCGATAAGAGGGGTGTTCACGCTTAAATTTGCGGCCAAGCTCTAAGCGCTTTAATTCAAGTTCTTGTAATTTAGTTTCAAGCGTGACGATTTGCTCGAGTACACCTTGAGTCTCTAAGCTAATGTCAATGGATTCTTGGCGAATTTGATAGTCGTTAAATGCCTTTTCGGCACGCTCTAGGCTACGTTTGACTTCTGGCAGCTGCACCTCTAAAAATTCAAGTGACTGCTGTGCTTCTGCACTGTTGCGTTCAACATTACGGCGCACATAAATGCTCGCTACTTTGTCTAATACTTTTTCAGCATAGGCAGGCGTTTTATCTTGCAGCGAAAGATTAATAATACCGGAGTCTTTGCCTTTTTCAGATGCTGAGATTGCACTTTGTAAATCAAGTATTGTTTGTAAGCGGTTACGCTTTACGATTGAAAACTCAGTATCCGGTCGCGCGATAAGCGTTTTAATCGTGAGTTCAAATTGCCCAACCTTAACTTCTTCACCCACTTTACCAGATAGAATAATTTCATCATTGGTATTTAGTAGAGCAAAACTGTCGTCGGCTTGCGCTAACAAAGTAAAGCTGCTCCCTTCAGCTCTTTTAGGTACTCTAAAGCGGTGAATTTCTACCTTTTCACCACCCCAAGCATAGGAGCCTGCCCCAAAACTGGCTTCAGCAACTTCACCCTCGCTTTGTGCAACAAATTGGCGATAACTACGACCACCAAAAAGCGGAAACAGCTTTGGCTCTACCACAATATCTAAGTTTAAAGTATCAACGGCTTCACCAATCACACTTCTTGATTTAAGTAGCTCGATTTCAGTCACCGCTGCTGAGGTGCTCTCAAACATACCAGACATGTCGTCAAAGCCAGGTACTGAGCCCCCCTTTTCCTCTACTTGTACCATTGCTGTTGCTTGGTAGATAGGTGTGCTGAATATGGCATATGCCACACCGAGTAGCATAAACAGTGCAGTTACGCCTGCAATGAACCATTTGGCATCGAGAAGTGCACCAAAAAGTGCCATTAAGTCAATTTCTTGGGATTCTTCTTGTTTCGGTTTTTGCGCAGAAATTAGATTTGGCTGAGCATTCATATACTCTTAATTCCTTATAAATACTGTTGCCAAGCACCACAGGCGCTGTCGATAAGCTGATATACGTGTTCAAATGCTTCTTTAGACTGGCGGTAGGGATCGGGAATTTCTTTGTCTCCTATCCACTTTCCGAGTAAAAACGTTTTGCCACGAGCTTGAGGGTAACGGCTGCATAGGTCATCAAGATGCCTATGCTCCATCACTAAGAGTAGACTATTTTGAGCAACTAGAGCGCTATTTAACTGGCGCCCTTGGTGCGGGCTCATGTCGATCCCCTGTGCTTTAGTCAGTTCTTGTGCCATAGCGTCAGCTGATTTACCTTCCAGCGCGGTTAAGCCTGCTGATGACACTTGAATATTTTTACCCGCTAATTTGCTTTTTAATACATATTCAGCGGTTGGGCTGCGGCAAATATTACCCGCACAAACCATTAACACACTATCAAACATGAGCTTTCACACTATTGGTTGTCAATATCTTGAATTGCGTCCACTGTTGAAAGTGACGGCAATAATAGGCTGATAACTTTGTTCCAGCGAGCAAGAGGCGCACTGGTTACGTAAACGATATCTTGTGGTTGTAGTTCGAATTGCTCGGCAAGCACCAAGGACGCTACATTTTTTGCATGCAGCTGGTATACATCTGCAAGCACACCATCTTTTTGGAAATCGCGCTTACGTAATACAAAAATACCATTTGCATCTGCGGTACGTTCGTTAAAACCACCGGCATCAGTCAACGCTTCAGCAAGGCTAAGGCCAAAGCGGTTTACATCGACTTTACCCGCTTTTATCACATCACCCAGCACATATACATTGCGCTTGTCATTACGGCTGATGTGTACGATATCACCGTGCTGTAATAGGCGGTTTTGCGAAATATCACCCTGCGCGTAAAAGTCGTCTAATTGAATGGTTTCTGTCTTATCACCGCGAGTAAAGGTAACCGTTTCCCAGTCAGCATCTTTTGTTAAGCCGCCAGCTTGATTAATAGCATCGATTAAAGTGACAGGAGTTTCTGTAATCGGATATACGCCAGGTTTAGTTACTTCACCAGTGACATACGCTTTTTGGCTTCTAAAACCTACCACTTTAACGTCAATTTGTGGTTCTTCAATAACTCGACTTAATCGTTTTGCAATATCAGCTCTTAATTCACTCACTGTTCTTCCTGCAGCAGGAACTTTAGGTGCGTATGCAAAGTTGATAGTTCCGTCCGCATGAACACGGAAGCCGTCAAATTCTGCGGTTCTTTGAACTGCTGCCGGAATTGTCAGCTCTGGGTGATCCCATACACCAATGGTAATTACATCACCTACTCCGAGGCGGTATTCGTAATTTGAAACATCTATACCTGCCAGTGATGAGCGGTCTATCTCTTTGGCACGTTTGATTTTATGTTCTTGTACCAACTGTGAGTCAATAATGTGAATGTTTACTTTTTCTAGGTCGCGTTCAAGATTTGCAGTTTGCTCTCCTGAGCCTATTCCTTCAAAGTGACCACCAGGAATGAGTGTACAACCACTCATCGTCAACAGTACTGCCGAAGCAATAATCGTTTTACAGCGTAACGCCATTGTATCTTCCCAAAAGTTTTATAATCTTTAATCTTTTCTTTTAATTGCTTTTATTGCCCTTTATTAAATAGTATTAAGACAATAAAAGTGTAGTCGGCTAATTAAAGCATGCACGTTAGTTAATCGCAAGCGAGTACTAGGTTTTACGTAATATCTCACTCTATTATGTGTTTTCTCATTATTTAATGACGATAAGCGTTATACCTGTGACTTGTTTATATTTGGCTTTGTTTTTTGATTACTTCAAATATCACAATAACCGTTAAGGGCTGTGATGCTGTAAAAGATCGCGAGGTAAACTCGCTCCTACAATGCCAGTAACAAAGTGCTGTTGCATTTAAGATTAGGCACGCTTCCGCCCCTAGGTTGCAGCTCCTAAATGCTGATTAGCCTTGCAGCCTTATCATATCTGGCCGTTTTGCATCGGCTTTTTATCGCGAGGTAAACTCGCTCCTACCGTGCCAGTAACAAAGTGCTTTTGCATTTAAGATTAGGCACGCTTCCGCCCCTAGGTTGCAGCTCCTAAATGCTGATTGGCCTTGCAGCCTTATCATATCTGGCCGTTTTGCATCGGCTTTTTATCGCGAGGTAAACTCGCTCCTACAATGCCAGTAACAAAGTGCTGTTGCATTTAAGATTAGGCACGCTTCCGCCCCTAGGTTGCAGCTCCTAAATGCTGATTGGCCTTGCAGCCTTATCATATCTGGCCGTTTTGCATCGGCTTTTTATCGCGAAGTAAACTCGCTCCTATTACTGCCATAACAGTGTGCAGTGAGGTCTAACGTAATTGCGACCATACTGCAAAATGGCGTGAGATAAAGGCTCTCACATTAATAAAAGATCGCAAGGTAAACTCGCTCCTACCGTGCCAGTAAAAAAGTGCTGTTGCATTTAACATTTAGGCACGCTTCCGCCCTTAGGTTGCAGCTCCTAAATGCTGATTGGCTCAATGGCCGCACGTATTGAACCGTTTTACATCGGCTTTTTATCGCGAGGTAAACTCGCTCCTACTCCTGCCATAACAGTGTGCAGTGAGGTCAGGTCATAAATGCTGAACTTACTACAAAATGGTGTGAGATAAAGGCTCTCACTAATAAAAGATCGCGAGGTAAACTCGCTCCTACTATCCGCACAATTTAGTAACGGTAGGTAAAGTCACACCTAATTTATAGGGAAAAATGGCTTAACATCACTGTTTTAGGGACTTCAAGCCATGACTATATTGTATCGCAGAAGTTAGATTACACCTTTCTTGCAACATATAAATAAGAATAAAGGATGAAGTTTCTATTGTACCTTTTTTATTGTACAGTTATCTACAACAACTTTTGTATATTGGTTGAGTAGTTTAATCAGTAAAATACTGCGCATCTCACCGTCTGGTTGCTGATAAATTGCTTGCACATCCCGGTAACATCCCTCAGTTAGCTGTACGAGGTCACCTTCTTGGAAATCACACTCTACGGGGGCTTCATCTTTATTCATAAGCTGCATAACTAATTCTTCAGGTACAATTTGAAGATCTGTACCGTAGCGAATAAAGTCAGCAACGCCGCGGGTATGTTTTACCGCAGAAAAGTGTGAAGAATGTGGATCTAGCTTAACAAATAGATATCTAGGGAACAGCGGCTGCACAGCAGACCTTGCACTGGCGGTTTTACGCTTGGTGATAGTCGGGAAGCAAGAGATGATCCCCTGATTTTTTAGATTAGACTGTGCTCTAAATTCTTGTTTTGGTTTACAATAGAGTAAATACCAGCATTCCATGCGTTCAGTTCCCTAAATAAAAAAAGCCTAACTAAGTAGGCCTTGTATTATACGTATATTTTCAACTCAGTAAAGCCTAGTCGCTGCCAAATAAGTCTCTTGTGTAGACTTTTTCGGTAACGTCTTGTAACTCACCAACCATTCGGTTAGAAATAATTACATCACAGCTACTTTTAAATTGTTCTAGGTCATTTATCACTCTAGAATTAAAGAAGGTTTCCGCCTCTAATGCAGGCTCATAAACTATTACTTCCACACCTTTAGCTTTGATGCGCTTCATTACCCCTTGAATTGAAGAAGCCCTAAAATTGTCTGATCCAGACTTCATTATTAGGCGATATATCCCCACTACTTGAGGTTTTTTCTTTAAAACAGACTCAGCAATAAAATCTTTTCTTGTTGTGTTTGCATCAACAATCGCCTGAATAATATTGTTCGGCACATCTTTATAGTTAGCAAGCAGCTGTTTGGTATCTTTTGGTAGACAATAGCCACCATAACCAAAAGATGGATTGTTATAGTGATCGCCAATTCTTGGATCTAAACACACACCTTCAATAATTTGTTTAGAGTTTAAACCGTGCGACTCTGCGTAGCTGTCTAATTCATTGAAATACGCTACACGCATTGCTAAATAAGTGTTAGAGAATAGCTTAATGGCCTCAGCTTCAGTTGGATCAGTAAACAGCACTTCGATATGCGCTTTTACAGCACCTTGTTGCAATAACCCTGCAAATACTTCTGCTCGCTTAGAGCGCTCTCCCACAATAATACGTGAAGGGTGCAAATTATCGTAGAGTGCTTTACCTTCTCTTAAAAACTCTGGAGAGAAGAGTATGCTACCCAACCCAAACTGCTCGCTCACCTTTTCTGTAAAACCAACTGGTACGGTAGATTTTATAACTATAACAGCATCTGGATTGTAGCGCTTCACATCTGCTATCACAGATTCAACAGATTGAGTATTGAAATAATTGGTGTCAGGGTCATAGTCTGTTGGTGTCGCGACCACCACATAACTTGCCCCCTGATACGCGTGTGTTTTATCAGTTGTGGCTTTGAGGTCTAATTCCTTATTCACCAAATAATCACTGATCTCTTCATCTACAATGGGAGACTTTTTTTCGTTTATCAACGCAACTTTTTTTTCATCTATATCAAGTGCTACCACTTCATTGTGCTGTGCTAATAGTATCGAATTAGAAAGGCCCACATATCCAGTCCCTACTACTACAATTTTCATCAATAATTCCTATGTTGATAATCGCTTTTTTAACTCTTGATCTAGCTGTTTAGCAACTTGCGTAGCATTATAGTGCTTTACAGATTCTCGAGTATGGCTACATAAAGTTGCAAAGTGTTGCTTCTTCATTGTTAAAATATTTGTAATGCTTGCGGCGATAGCATTGGCATTTTTAACCTCAAAGAGTAGACCATTTTTGCCATCAAGCACCACCTCATTGACAGGGCTAATATTAGAGGCGAGTACTGGCGTGCCACAAGCTAGCGCTTCCACCGCAACTAAACCAAAACTTTCTCTATGTGTTGGGAAAATAAATGCGTCCATCTCACAGTATTTGTTGGCAAGCTCTTGTGGTTTTAACGCGCCAAAATAAGTAACGAGTGACGTTAATTCAAGTGCTTCAATTTGAGTATTTAGTGCATCCACTTGAGCCCCTGTACCAAACATCTTTAGCTTAAAGCCCTCTAATATCTCAGGCCGCGATCGTTTTAATATGGCCAACGCCTCTAATAGCTCTTGCCAGCCTTTACCCTCATCGACTCTTGACACATAGCCAAGTGTAAACCCTAGCTTAGGGGCAACGGCTTCAGGTTTAAACAGCGAAAAATCCACACCGCCGGATGGCGAGACAATAATTTTGTCTTTGTCGTACCATGGGTGTAGTTCTAAAAGTGTCGCTTTAAAAAAAGAAGAAGGCACAATCACAGCAGCACTATATTTCAATACCAGCTTGGAGGTAGACCCCATCACCTTATGTATTGGTGTATCACCAACTAGGTCATCGCCATGAATATTGACCACATATCTAGGTCTATTAACGAGCAAAAAAGGCAATAAGCAAAGCGTGGAGTAAGTAAGATAGTGAAAGTAGATATAATCATAATCTCGCTTAGCAATCGCTCTTATACCACGGCCAATAAAGCGCAGATAACAACGTAATTTATCCATACCCGAAGCACGATAATCAATCACGACTTTGCTAACTATATCATTTCCTTGGCTTTTCAATTGTTCGTAGTTTTTACCAACAAAGCTGCCAAACGAAGGATCTTTTTCAGAAGGAAATAAATTGGCAATAAAACAGATTTTACTCACTCTAATCCCTTTTAAACAGCTCTAAGCGCTTTCTTGCCAACTTGGGAAACAAAGAGGCAAGCCAAGCTCTTAATAATTTTGTTGCAATTGCAGGGGTAAAAAACTTTATTACAGTGCCAAAGCCCACTCTTTGCCCTTTACTGTAGTGCACCAAAAAATTAAAGCACTTTTTGTTGGTGTTAGACATCAAATGCCCATAACGTTCATAAAACTGTTCAAAGCCAACGACTCGGTTATTTAAACTGTCTGTAATTCTTGGCTTATCATGCGCCGTATGCACTATATATGTCGGTGTACTAATACGAATAGCCGCACCATATTTTAAGATCATTCTGGTCCAAAGTTCCCAATCCTGAGATGACACCATAGACTCATCAAACAAACCAGCCTCAATTAAACGCGTTCGCTTTGCTAATACCTGATTAGATGCTTGATTGAAGTTGAGCTGAGTTTTGATATTAATTACCAAATCTGAATCTAATAACGCTCGCTGAATTTTGCCATAATCCCAAATATAACCACTACAAACAAAAGCATACCGTTCATCAAACGCATTGAGTAATGTTTCAACTCTCGACGGTAAAAACTCATCATCGTCGTCTAGTCCAGTGGCATACTCACCTTGTGCATGTTGAATGGCATAGTTTCTTGCAGAACATGCCCCTTGATTGGTTTCAAAACAATGATAACGAACTCGTTGATCATCAGTAGCTAATTGTTTTAGGTACTCTACGGTTCCATCCGTAGAACCATTATCAACTATAAACAGCTCTACATTTTTGTATGTTTGATTTTGTACCGACTTTACCGCCCGCTTCAGCAATGACAGTCGATTACAAGTTGGGATCCATACGGTAACTAGGGGTAAAGATGCACTCACGAGTTACTCCTTTTCTCATTATCAACCCATAATAATGAAACAAAACACCCAAATGATATCCCTAGCGTACCAGAAATCCAAACGTGGCCACTTAATTGTGCTAAAAATAGCAAAATAAATGTACCGACAACAACACTTGGACTGTAAACAGCCTCACATTTAACAAACTGTGAGGCTGCTTTAACGAACGTTAATATATAAAAGGCAAAGCAAATTAATAACCCAAAAAAGCCAAAATAGGCCAGCACGTCCACCGCATCAATTTCTGCGGCATATTTAATCGGAAGATACTCAGCAATACCAGCAGTTCCGACTCCAATGGCCTGTTGCCAAAACGCTAAGTAGTCAACATAGACCACCAACAAGTCTCGTGCATATTCATCTCGGCCGGATAACACTATGCCTAATATTCCCTTTTGACTGAGCACCCACATAAAGCGATCATACAAGCCTAACGCTTCAAGTAAGTCAGTAATAACCAGTGCAATAATAACAACACCTATTGTCATCGGAACCAGCGTATAGAGCTTAAGCTTTGTCATCTGAAAAAAGCGCTCTCTTTCATTGGCCAACGGAATAACAAAAACCAGTAATGCCGCTGCAAGCATGGCTGTTTTGGTTGCTACCAGTAAACCACAAAGCACAGTAAACAACGAAAGTACAGGATACCAGCGACGATGGTTGTTCCAACAAATATGCAGCACAAAAGAAAACAGTACCACCATTGTTGCACCTAACTCATTTGCAGCATAAATATAGCCATTGGAACCTGCTGTTTCACCATCTCTGAGTTCATAACTAGAGCGGCCAAAACCAAGTGCACCGAGTAATAGGTTAAAGCATAATATTGCAAAGTTGGTAAGTAGGATCTTTTCTAACCACTTGGCAGTGAATGACTTCCAGCGTATTGATAACAGACCAAAGTATACAAAAATGGATATCGGCATAAGCATCTTGTATACATTTGAAAAATCATTAATGAACGCTCCACCATCTGCTTCATTGGCAAGCTGAAAAATAGGACCAATAAGAAGTATTGCCAGCAAAGAGAGTAAAGCAACAAAATACCTGGCGTCCAGCAGTAACACGAGCACTAGAATCAACACCGTTAATGGCAGTTTATATAGTAACGACAACTTAAGGTTGACGCCAAGCTGGATCACCGTAAAGCCCGCAGCAATATCCGCAAGTAAGTAGACGCTCATCATCAGCAAGCACAACTTATGCGCAAGAGATGGGGCTTCATTACTGACAAAAAACTGCTTCAACATCAGAAATTACCGGGTTCTTTTTCGAACGTAGCTTTATATGTGCTCACATATTCTGCTGTGGTTTTTATCACTTTAGCAGGGTTGCCTGCTGCTACCATCCCCTCAGGAATATCTTTCGTTACAACACTGCCAGCACCAATAACACAGTTATTGCCAATATTCACACCGGGCAAAACGATACTGCCCCAACCAATAAATACATTATCGCCTATTGTGATTGGCGACCGATACGAGCGTCTTGAACCTTTTTTATAACTTTCAGGATGAATAACAAGCTCTTTAATAAAAAGCGTTGGAGAAGCATCATGACCGAGTAACGTTGCCCCTGTAATAGTACAGTCTCTACCAATAAAAAAACGATCCCCCTTACTAGATGAGGATAGTTTGGTATCAATAATGATGGTGTTTTCACCAATTTCAGCACCTTGAGCACGGTACTTATCCATAACCAGCGTATAACCTAACTTATCAACTTTCTCCTGCAACAGCGCTGACCTAATAAAGCGATTCGCAATTTTCAGTATGAGGTATTGTAATTTAGTCTTCACTTGCTAACTCCCTAGCCAGTTTATTCCAACTAAATTTTTGCTCTGCTAATGCTCTATTTTGCTGTTGTAGCTCGGCGTAATCACTATCCTCAAGCGCCATAAAGGTATTCATCCCTTCGGCAAATGACTCCGCAGAATGTGCGTCGAGTAGTATATTGTTAGTATCTGATAGGATCTCGCTTGTGGCTGTGATCACCTTGTCACTAGCACAAGCTCCAACTATCGGTAAACCGCAAGATAAGGCTTCTAGAATGGTTTGCCCAAGCGGCTCATAAGTTGATGACATAATAAAAAAGTCAGCGGCCTTATAATACTCCTCGGGGCAACTTTGACGTCCTAAAAACTTAACTTTGTCGTCCACATTAAGGCGGTTACATAAGGCGCGAAGCTCCTTCTCTTCAGCTCCCTCCCCCAATAACCACAGCGTTGCATCACCGTCTAACAACTGTAATGCTTCAATTGCCGTATCAAAGCCTTTGGCTTTTACAAACCGGCCAATACATAAAAACACTTTACCATTATCAGCAACGCCTAATTGTTCTCTTAATTGGTGCTTTTCGCTTCGAGAAACCAGGCTAAAGCGTGATAAGCTTACCCCAGGTTTACACGTTCTAATGGCTTTATCCTTGTTAATTTTTCTGACTTGCTGCAACATATTTTCACTAAATACAAATAGCTTGTCAGAGCAAGAAAATGCCCAGCGCTGCATTAATTTATGCAAAGAAAAAGACAACGAACCTTTCACTTTTCCTAGAATAGTACTTTGCTGTCGTAAACTAGCCTTGGTTTCATTTTCCACCACACCTGGCACTAAATATACAAGGTTTTTATACCCCAACGCCTTTAGGTAGACTACATTGAAATGAAAACGACAAACTGCAAGCACAGGGTCATGTTTTTTTAGTACGGTTTTATAAAGTGAAATAGCATTGCGAATATGCTTTATCCCTCGTCCAATTCCTTGATCACGACCAGTTTTATAACGATAAATAGTTACGCCATCTTCAACTTCGACGTCCGGCAGTGACTTGTTCTCAGGATTTAAATCGCTGGCAACGATAATAACCTCATATCCTAATTGGATATATTCTTGAGAAAGATGGTAGAGCGAGTTTTCAATCCCACCTATATTTGGCTTATATTGGTTGCTTGTCAGCAGTACACACGGTTTTCTGGATGAGGTAATTGTCATAACCAACTATGCCTTTGATCTAAGCGCTAGAATAAATGCAACAATCAAAGACAATAAGCCACCGATAAAGGTTATTCCTAAACAGATCAGAGCACGTGATGGCCCCGACTTTTCTTCCGGATAGATAACAGGAGACAAAGGTTTTACCAAGTGGTAGTCACCAATAGACGATAATAATTTTGAACGGGTTTGCTCTGCTATTAACTCGTAAAATACAGTACGTAACTCTGCAACACTGGTTTCTGCAGCTTTTTGTTTTAAATACTCTATCGCTTCTTCAGCTTCGTGTTTATCTTTTGTGCGCCAAAATTCATTTATGTCTTCAACCAGCCAGTTGGTTATATTCACTGATAACTCAGGTGCTAGCGTAGTGACTTTTAGCTCTACAAGACCTTTTTTCTTCATATATAAAACATCTATGCTACCTAACAGAGAAATATAACCTTCCCATGCTGATGGAATAACTTGCTTGCCAGGAGGAGCGCTTCTTACCCAAGTTTTTGTCTCAACATCATAAAGCTCCGGGTTGTAGATATAGCCGTTATTATTTGAATCCCATTTCTCAAGTGCGAGTATTTCAGGAAGCAAGGTGCGCTTGTCGATAAATGGCTGCAAAAAGCCACGACTTTTCATAAACTCAATCGCCGCATCAACATCATTTCCCTCTGAGCCGCCAAGAGAAATTCCCGCCATACTAGCAAGACCACCGAACTGACCAGCCAGCTTAGATAGCCCTCCGCCCTCTTTGGCGTTAGATGGTACTAAATAAACTTTAGCGGTGTATTTATTGGGTTGTTCCATCGCTACCAATACAGAGAGCGCGGCTGAAAGCAGTGTTCCAATAATCACAACCCATTTGTATCGCATTAATTTTGCAAATGTGAAGTTTATCGTTTGTTCTGTGGCTACAACATTACTTTCCATGGAATTTCTCAACCAACTTTAGCTAACTAAAAGGCGGGCATTATAACAAACGGAAGATTTATTAAAATAGCATTTTTGGTGTTTAAGTGTAGCCAAATGCAACCGCCAAAACCGCTGACTTGTATTTGTGCTAACGCTTTTCTTTTACTCGATATGTACTTACCGTTAGCTCATATTTTTGAAGTTTGTTTACAAAAAGAAACGAAAGCGGTTAGATTATTCGTGTATGCTATTTGCTCATTAAGTACAGCTAACCAGTGTGACTAACAAAGCACGATGCGCTACTATACCTTGCTAACTCGTTTTTCAAGGTGCCTGAGATAAGTAGGCTGTGTTATCAAGGGCAAAAATAACCGTTCGCTTAATTAAGTAGCCCATCATGCGCTGGGGAAGCAGTTTTTTTACTAACTTATTACTGGTAACCTACTAGTAATGCGGTAATGGTTCTAACCGAGCTGTTGCGATATTAGAACTTAAAGCGAACCACGAAGTAGCTTTGACTACTTTTACTAACTGGCTCAATTTAACTTTAGGCGCTGTTACAAGTGATAATAAATAATTTAAGCGTTTTCTTTGCTACATTCATCAGCTTGTTTTTCTTTAGAAAACTAGCAAAGGTGATTAATCTTGTAGACACCCCCAATGAAAGAAAAATACACTCCGGTACCATCCCTTTGGTCGGTGGCTTATCAATATTTGTTGTTGTTTTTAGCTATTTATATGTGTTTCCAACTACCCTCTCTCATTCCTATATTTATCTTGGCTGCGCTGGCTTTTTATTGCTAATTGGTGTGTGGGATGACTTAAAAGACTTAAGTTTCAAACTCAGGTTACTCATACAAGCCATAATGTCTCTTGTGATGATGTTAAGTGCAGAGCTAATCTTAATTGATCTTGGGCAGCTTATCGCTCCTATTGAGCTCAACATCCCGTATCTTGGCTATTTACTGACTTTTATCGCTGTAATTGGTGCAATCAACGCTTTTAACATGGTAGATGGTATTGATGGTTTATTAGGAGGCATGGCAACAGTGACATTCGGCGCAATGTCTGTACTGTTTTTTATGTCTGGGCATACCCAGCTATTGTCATTTTGCTTTGTTGTTGTAATAGCAACTATTCCTTATATATTAATGAACGTTGGTGTGCCATTTGGCCAACGCTTTAAAGTTTTTATGGGTGATGCAGGCAGCACAGTTATAGGCTTTTCTGTAGTCTGGATGTTAATTGAAGGCTCTCAAGGTGAGCAGCGTTCATTTAGTGCTGTAACCGGATTATGGATAGCGGCAATCCCTATCATGGATGCGCTCTCTACTATAATGAGACGGATCAAGAAGGGGCAATCTCCCTTTATGCCTGACAGGGAGCACCTTCACCATATCATGATGCGTTTAGGGCTTTCATCTAGGCAAGCGCTGCTGACAATCTGTAGCATTGCCTTACTATTTGCCGCAGTTGGGGTCATCGCTGAGTCACTTGATATTCCAGATTATGTGATGTTTTGGAGCTTTATTGCTGCAAATCTCGTATACTTCTATGTGATGAGCCGCATTTGGCGGATCACCGTAAAAATACGTAAGTATTTTGGGATCACTACAAAATTAAGTAAAAAGCAGTAACTATGTCGAAACAAAAGGTTGTCATCCTTGCCTATGGTGAGGGTGGGCATAAAAAAGAAATGAGTCTACTTTTCCAACACCTTATTGACTCCAACCTAACTTTTATCTCTTTGGGCCCTTCTGCTCTTCACCAAGGTGTAGAACATTATACCCTCAGTGATGTACGCCACAAACAAAACCGTATTAAATCTATCGGCATGGCCATGTATGGAGCGATGAAAGCGATAGTTACGACCTTAAAAGTCTGTCGTCAATATCGCGTAAGCGGGATCATTTCGACAGGGCCAGGCATAGCTATACTGCCTTCTTTACTACTTCGGCTACAAGGTAAAAAAGTTGTATTTATTGAAACCTTTTGCCGCTTCTATACCCGCTCTTTCACCGGAAAATTAATGTCTAAGCTGAGTAATGAATTTTGGGTACAAAATAAAGAGCAGCTCCGTCTATACAAAAATGCAAGATACTGCGGTAGATTATGAATATTTTAGTAACCGTTGGCTCTTCTTCGTTCGATAGCCTAATAAAAGACGTTGATAATACAGTTAAATCATATTCACACTGTCACGCAACATTTCAAATAGGTAGTGGTAGCTATACCCCGGTTAATGGCGAATATTTTAGCTTTGCCAAGCGTTTTTCAGAATACTTAGCTAATGCAGACCTTATTATTACCCACGCAGGTGCAGGTACGGTATTTGAGCTGCTGGAGATGGGGAAAAAATGTATCGTAGTACCCAATGTAGAAAGGGTTGATAAACATCAGTCAGACTTGGCACAGTATATTACCGAGCATAACTTTGCCTTGGTTTGCCATAATACCAGGCATATTGCACAACTGATCGAACAAGCTCCTAACTACCAGCCTAACACCTATAGAAAAGAGCCATTCTTGCTGGCTGACGAATTAATTCAGCTTTTCTAATACGAGTGATGCTACTTTTCAGATACAAGTTGGTTAAACAGCGTTAAGATAGCTGATGTATTCGTCTGAGATGAAAATAGCGCACCAACTTTGTCACGCTCAAAAGAAGAAAGACAAGCTTGACGGTCAAATAATTGCCCAACCGCTGTTGCTATCGCGCTGGCGTCTTTTTGTGGTACCACAGCAACGGCATTGGTGTCTGTAAGTGTCGCAAGCTCGGTAAGCCCACCACATTCAGACACTACGGTAGCCAACCCCACTGCCATCGCCTCTAGCGCAGCAACACCAAATGATTCCTCTTGAAACGTAATTTCATCTCTAATTGAGGGCTGCACATATACATTATGTGAGGCCAGTAATTTTGGTAGCTGAGCGTGCTGAACTTGCTCTATGAATGTAATTTTTTGGTCGATATTGAGCGCTTCTGCCTGGGCTTTTAACTGGCTTTCAAGCTCACCGCCCCCCACAAGCGTAAGCGTTGCATTAGGGTAGCGATTTAGTAATAAAGAAAAGGCATCAATTAAAAAAGTATGCCCTTTACAGCCAATAAAGCGCCCAACAGAAATAATCCTTAACTCATCAAGCGCTTTTTTTTGCTGCTCCGCCAAAAATATAGGATTAAATGCGTTGTGTACTACGCTTATCTTGTTCTCTGGCGTGCCTAAGTTAAGCATACATTTTTGCTTTAAGAATGCAGATGGCACAGTCCATTTGATAAAAGGCTTTTTACCCGCCTCTTCCAGCACTGCGCGATACTTAGGACGGATCAAGGGTTCACTGTTAACATCTGAACCATGTAAGGATGCCAAAGTGGGAATATTAAAACCCAGTTTGTCATTAACATGCATCCATGTCTTCACAGCATTACCCGTATGACAATGGATCACATCAGGTTTAAATTCTTCTATGACACGTGCCCATGTTTTATAGTCAATCATAAAGGGAAGTAACTGCAAACGTAAAGCAAAGGCCTGTGTAATACGTGGATTAATAATAGACTTGATAGGAGCGGTATATACCTTATCAAAAGGTCTGCTGTGTACATTCAAGCGCTTGGCTGTCAGTACCGCAGACTCAATCCCACTGCGCTCTAGTGCAACGACTTGATCATAAATAAAAGTCTCTGTCGTAACAGAAAAGCTAGGTATGTAATGTAGTACTTTCATCCATTTCTCGTGCAAGTCTGGTTAAAATGAGCGGTAATTTGCATATAATGGTCAATACATATTGTATAAATATTGCGATTACGATGCCCCACAGTCCAATTTGCGGCCCTAGCAGAAGAATACCTGCACACAATACCAAATTGGAAAATAGCGTAATCATAAATAAGCGTTTCACATAACCTAATGCCAAAAATATTGGGTGTACGGGGGTAAATGCGGTGGCAATAGCGTGAATAAGCAAAAATGTGATGATGTGCCATTTATACGCTAATAACTCCTCAGAGAACATCACCGGGATCCAGTATCCTGTTGAGACACTTGCCAGCACCACTACGACTAATGAAGGAACCAACAACAAGGTGATAATTTTTAGCATCGCGCCCTTAACCTTGCTGTACTCTTTGCTTGCTAGCAGTGTATTAACTTCGGGGTATAAAACTTGATTAAGCGGAGCTGTTACCTTTGTTGAAATAGTAGCAATTTGTTTGATCACTCGATACGCACCTGCTGCACTCACAGATACCACCGCACCAACTAGGATATTATCTAATTGCTTGACCGGTATGTCGGCAAGTGCTGTCATATGCACTGTAAAATTAAACTTGTTAAACTCTTTTTTACGGGCATTTGAAAGCATAACATTGTTGTCTTTACGCGCCTTAAACAACGAAAGTGTATAAGGCAAACATAGCCATTGAATAAATACAACACCAAGCCCAAGCGTTAGCAGGTAACTAGCAACATAGTAGTCAACACCTAACGCCAACCAAAAGCCCACAAGTACACAAACAAAAAATAGTACAGCACTTATCACATTTTGTAATGCAAGGGCTTTATAGCGCTCCTGATAGCGTAAAATACCAATGGCAACACTAGTTTGATTAATCAAGACATAAAGAGCACACCACTGTAAAAGCTCAGTATATTCACTGAGCTTAAAGCTTTCGGTGTAAAGTGGGGCGATTAAAATAGCAAGCACAGTGCCAAGCACTGCGCATATTAAGTCATATTTTAATGTTGAAGTAAGCAGCCCTGCTTGGTCTGTTTCAAGGCTGAAATACCGGATCAGCCCTTGCCAAGCTTGTGGGTTAAAACACAAGCTAATCACAAGAATATACGCTTGCAATAAGGTCACCTGACCAAAAGACTCAACGCCAAGCGCTTTTAAAGAAATAGCGACAGATAAAAAATTAAGTACAGAAGCAAACAAGTTACCGCTGAGCAATACACCAGCTTGTCGGATAAGTTTATTCAGCATCACAATATCGTTTTTATAAAAAGCAAATAGATAAGCGCATTACCCTACGCGCTCTTCACTTTCGTTTGCCTCTTGCTTTTTAGAGATACCAAAAAACTTCCGCACCAGTACAGTAATTTTCCAGATGTTTACCATAATTTGATTGTAAACTAGCTGGCAAAAAATAAACCCATAAAACATCACGTAATCTGGAACGTTGTAAAGCTGCCCAAAGATACCGACTAGCGCAAAAAGACTCGCGATTGAGCAGATGACTAATAAAGTCATTTTAGGGCCCACACCTAGTCTTTGTAGAATATGATGTAGATGCTCACGGTCGGGTTTAAAAGGTGATTGGCCTTTTTTGATCCGCCTCATAATTGTAGAAACCGCATCCATAATTGGAATAGCCGCAATCCATAGTGCCGTAACAGGGTCTATCGCAACCACGCTACCTTGAGAGCCTTCGAGCAATAACCACACAACAGTAAACCCGATAACGGTGCTACCGGCATCGCCCATAAATACTTTAAACCGTCGACCTAAAGGGATCCCTAAATTCATCAAAATATAGGGTAAAGTGGCAACAACAATAGCGATAGTAAAAGCAAACAGCTCAGTGAGCCCAGCTAAGTAAAATAGAACCGCCATAGAACTAAAAGAAACAGTAGCGAGACCACCTAACAGCCCGTCAATGCCATCTACCATGTTAAATGCATTGATAGCACCAACCACAGCAATGACCGTAGCTACTATGCCAAACATACCAATATTGAGTTCAAATGGCCCCACCAAAGTACCAACTTGTGAGAGCATTAAATCAGCAAAGAAAATCATGGCAAATGCCACACCGGCCTGCACTACAAGCCTCAATTTAAATGACACATCAATTAGGTCATCAATCACGCCAATCACTAGCAAGCTTACAGCACAAATAAGATATACCCCGACATTGGTCATGCCATTACCTGACAGCCATAAGTAACAACATACAATCACAAATATTGCCACACCACCAACTAAAGGGATCCGCCCTTTATGGTTTTTCCGCTCGTTGGGGGTATCGACGAGATTGATTATTTTTGCCAGCTTTCTAAATATGAACAAGCTAAGAAAAGCTGCAAAAAAAATGATAATGTTACTTAATACCACTTAAAATTGACCTATGTGAGAACTATTCATTAATTGCCGAAAGATTCGACCAGAGGCGTATTATATATCAAGCGCTTTTCAGAGTCACTTCCGCTTAAACTCTCAAATTTTATACAATAGCACAAGCTAATCGCAAGATAACAGCCACTGTAACATGTCGTTTTGTTTCTGTGCGACGTCTTAAATGCTAGAATATTGAAAAATCTAAATTTGCTAACCCACTATGCTGAAACAGCTCGTCAAAAGCTTAGCCAGCCAACTTGGCTACCATATTACTGTAACCCCTATTACCAACACCCCAGTTGCAAAGCGTGCCGCGTATATTCATATTGGTAAATGTGGTGGCAGCGCTATAGACAACGCGCTTCGTAAAGCGCTTGCAACCCCAGAAGATGCTAGGTTGTGCCGAGACACCAGTATAGCCGCAAGTATGACCAACTTTGGACAAGCCCTCGACTCTCTTGATAGCCAATGCCGCTTTAGTGAGCACCATCTCATCCAGCTACAAGGCCTGTTACGATACTTTTTATCTCTTGAACGACATTATGTTAGTGGTCACTGGGGGGTGAATCACGATATTTTAAGCACCTATCGCGACGTACATTTTATTACGATGTTGAGAAATCCAATTGCCCGACTTAAATCAAATTATATCTTTAACAAGCTCACAAACAATTTACCTGTGATGCCTCCCAATAATTTTAGTAACGATGACTTAATTGCCGAAGCAAATACCATACTTTTTAGTACCAGAGGATGGCAAATGGCCAATACCCAAAGCGCTTTTATTTGTGGCCGCTACCCTGCCACACCTGATGAGGCAAAGGCGCAGCATACTAGATTTATTGAAAACCTCGCTTGCTTTGGCCTAGTTGGCTTTTTAGATAACCTTAACGCGTTTAGTGACAAGTTCACCCAACAATTTAGTCGTCCACTTGACATTAAAGTACACAATGCGACTGAGTCTCAAATAAGCCATGAAACTCAAAAAGTAGTAGATACACTGCAAGAATATTTTAGCTCCAAAGAAATAAAAACACACCTTGCTAAGCTCTGTGAACAAGAGCTTAAGAACATAGACGTAGCAAGAGAGCGCTTTGGGTGAGACGAAAGCTCTTTATAAATAGCGCACTATTAATCATCGAGCGCTTTGTTGTACTGTTTTTTAGCTTTGCAAGCGCACTGCTCATGGCCAGGTATGCGGGTACAGAGCTATTTGGGCGATTTTCAACCATTGTAGCATTCGGTTCGCTGTTTCTTGTGTTTACCCAAATGGGGCTAAACAATATAAGTAGCAAATATTTTACTCTATACCCTCATAACAGCGCTTTCTACTTAAATGCTTCACTGCTGGTGCGGTTTATATTTGCAGTGCTTATTATTCCTATCGCCTATGTGTTGGGGTGGCTCACTCTAACCCCGACTGATGCCTATTTAGTTGCTTTACTCGTGGCGCTACAAGTAGGCAATGCAGCGACCGTTATTGAGTTTTTCTTTATCGCTAAGCAATCCATCACTGCTACACTTGTCCCAAGGGTAGTCATCAAAGTGGCGTGTAAAATTGCACTACTGGTGGCAATTATACTTGAGCTGCCAATCGCACTTTGGATAATACTCACAGGCCTTGAATATATTTTGCTGGCGCTGGCTTATTTACTGTTACTTAAACGACAGCCCCCTGCTAAACAAGAGAGACTCAACACCGCACCTAGACTACAACGTGGGGCACGGTTATTGCTTCAGCGCGGAAAATGGCTGCTGCTTTCAAGCCTTGCAGCGGTGCTCTACTTAAAAATTGACCAAATTATGCTAGCCAGTTTTGTAGATACCCAAGCGGTAGCGCATTACGCCGCAGCGGCTAAGTTATCCGAGTTTTGGTATGTGTTGCCAGTGCTGGTTGCTAATGTATTTATGCCAAAATTAGTAAGCTTATATCGCGCTCAACCAAAGCTTTACTGGCAACTACAAAGGCGCAGCTACTTATATTCCAGCATCGCAGCAATCATCGTCATCGCACTCACTCTTTGGCTTGCCGAGCCTGTCGTTTTACTACTGTTTGGAGAGGCTTATCGCAGCAGTATTTTGATTTTGCAAATACATATCTTTGGCTGTTTATTTATTTTTAGCCGAGCTTTTATGAGCCGATGGCTCATTTTATCTAATAACCACAAGTTAAGTTTACATAGCCACCTAGTAGGTGCCATTGTGAATATAGTACTAAATGCGGTATTGATACCACAATATGGTGGTGTCGGTGCAGCCATTTCGAGTGTGGTGGCCTACGGTATGGCAAGTATTGGCTTTATGGTGTTTTATCGTAGTACTAGAACTTATTTGGCTACACTGGTTAAAGTAAGTTAACGATGTTATGGATAAACCATAAGGTCACTTGGCGTGACCCTATGGTTAGTCGGCTAGCTTAAACGAGCTAATCACTCGCTTAAATTCATCTGTTACGCCTTCCTTTTCAGACTGGCTACCACTTACAGAGAAGGAGATCAACGAGTTACTCTCCATATCTAAAAGAGCTAAGTTTTTTATTATTTGCTGATTACCACCAAAGTTAGCTTCAAACTGGTACTCAAGGCTAGCTAACGCACCAGTGTAGATCTTATCTTCTGAACCAATAATACGTACTTCCAACTCAGTTACTCCTGACTTGCCAAGCCCTCTTATTGCATTATCCAAATAAGCTTGCCACTCTGACTCTGAATTTGTGTATTCTTTACCCTTTAGGTACTGACAAGTTACATTAGTTGCCACCACAGAACCATTCAATGTTTGCTTCGCAATTCTTTGTGCTATCAACAACTGTACGTCCGGTGAAAGTTCAACTTTCTGCTGTTTGGTTTCAGGTATAGTAGTAAAGACCACATCAAAATTACAAGCTGCTTGTGTGCTAAAACCAATCAAAAGTAATAGTAATGAAAAGACTCTCATTAAACCTCCATAAACAAAAAAGCTCAGCGATTGCTGAGCTTTTTATATTACTCTAAAAAAGGTTATTTACCTTGACCTTTTTGTTGAGAAGTTACTAGCGCTTGACGAGCATCGCCAGCGTTGCTGAACGCGTATGCGTTAACATCGCCAGTGTTTGCATCGATGTTGAATGTAACGCTTAGCTTGTAAGACTTAGTAGTGTCAAGGCCTAGCGCCTTCATTACTGTGTCTTGACCAACTTTAGTTACTGTGTTGCCAGCTAGGTCAGCAAGTGTACCTTTGTACTCTTTACCGTTATTGTCGATAGCTTCAACTAGTACATCAGCTGCATTTGCTGACTCGTTAGCAAAGTGAACTGAAGTGCTAAGACCTGTGAAACCAACTGGGAAGTAAGGGATGTTGATGATAGTTGCATCAAGTGCCCACTTACCAGCATCTACGTTTTCAGAAACAGTGATAGGACCCGTTACACCAGCATCTGAAACTGTAACTTGGTAAGTAGCTAAAATGTCTTTAGTTTCAGGGATTACTTTAGCGTCACCTGAATCAAAAGTAAGATTGAAAGGAACTTTCGCACCTGTAGCTGCAACGTTTGCAGTAGGAAGCGTAAGAGTCAACTTTTGATTAGCAGTAGAACCAACTGCACTTAGTGCAAGAGAACCTACAGTAGTAGCTGATGCGTTAGTAAGAGCGAAGTCACCATTTACTAGCTGAGTTACAGGTGTAGTAGTAGTGCTACCACCATTGTTGAAGTTACCATCTAAAACAACTGTGTGAGTTGTAGCAGTTAGGTGAGCCTGTAAGCTTGAAGACTCGTTGTTAGACAGTTCAAATACTAGCTTATCTTCTTGCTTGTCAGTTGAATCAGCATTTTTAGAGAAAGTATCTTTTTCTAAACGCTCAATCAAACCATTGAAAGGTGCTTTAACATTGAATGCAAACTGACTTGTAGTTGTTGCAAGAACACCTGTACCAGTTTCAATCTCTGCACCTGCAACTGTAGTAGCCTTGTATGCTACGTTACCAGCACCAGAGAAATCAACACCTGCATCTGTAGCAAAAGACATACGGAATGCTGAGTTTGCAGTTAGTGGGTTACCTAGGTTTACAACGAACTCAATAGAGTTAGTTGTGTCGTCTACTTTAAACTTGTCAAAAGTAAAAGAACCTGTACCGTAGTCAAAAGTAACTAACGCTGGGTTTGTACCAGAAACTGCTTGACCGTCTACTGTTACGTAACCTTTACCGTCAGAAGTAACGTTTACAATGTTATCAACACCAGTGTTTAGATTTAGATCTTTAACACTAATTGTTTGGTCAAAAGTTAAAGTAATTTTTGATGCTGCAGGTGTTTCTTTACCAATTACAAAATCAACATCGAAAGCAACGTTAGCTGCCGAAAGCTTGTTTGCTACACCTTCTGCAGAAAGTTTTACTGGGTCGCTAGTTACTGTTGCAGCGTTTGCGCCAAATGCACCTACGATAGCTGTAGCTAGTAGCGCCTTTTTGAATAGTTTCATTATTTCCATTCTCCTAGTTTCATGAAACTGGTTTATCGATTAGGAAGGTCAATAAACCAAGAACTTTACAATCGGTATTCCCGATTTTATGCAAATCTAATTTTAACCTGACTTAAAGTCAAGTTAAAACTCTCATTGTCATTATTTTTGCCAATTGTTACAAAAATACAATTCTGACTTTTGAGTATGATTGCGCATCAGCATAATGCTTGTTATTTATTTTTATCAAACACTATCACTAATCGTGCTTAAAATAGCGCGTACGTGCTCGATAATCAAGCTAAAAGTCTAGGTTTTCTAACCCTTTTTTGAAGCTTTGTTTAATTTTCACCCAATCATCGGAACTTTTAACAATTTTAGGGGTAACTAACACGACTAATTCCGTTTTATCAGTACTGCGAGTATCAGACCTAAAAAAGTGGCCGAGCAGAGGGATGTTGCCAAGGCCAGGAACACGATTACCACCTTCAGAGGTATTTTGACTGATTAACCCCCCTAGCAATACTGTTTGCCCATTGCCCGCCACAACTTCTGTGCTAAGGCTACGCTCAAAAATAGCAGGAGTAGACGAATTACCACTTGCCTCTGTATTAACGTTAGATATAGTTTGCTCTATCGTCATTATAACAGTGCCCTGTGCATTAATAGTAGGAGTTACATTAAGGTCTACACCCGTTTTACGATACTGTATCGTCGTCGTCTCACGTTCACTGTTAATAGGATCCGTTGTTGTACTACCTATTGTAGGTATATCATCACCAACGCTTATATTTGCTGACACTCCATCTCTGACCAATAAAGTTGGTCGAGATAGCACATTCACTAAACCGGCCTTCTGATTCAAATTCAAATTTACGTTGCCAGGTAAACCGACTATAGAATAACTAAACCCACTTTCACTATTAAAGTTAAAACGTTCTGTACTAGTACCGGCCGCCCCACTTCTCAGTGCAAATTGTACTCCTTTTGAGAACCCACCAGTAAGCTTCACTTCCGCGATAACAACTTCCATCATAATTTGCTGAGGCATAATATCTAATTGCTTTATGATAGGCTGAAGATCTTGGTAATATTTGCCGGTTGAATAGAATATCAAAGCGTTGGCTCGCTCATCTACCACTAGCCTTATCTCATCACTTTGGATTGCAAAACTACTTTTTTGAGTGGTATCAGTCGCAGGTCTATTCGAGGAGCTGGGCACCGAAGTACCTGAGTTCGTCCCCACACTTGGTCCACCTCCAGAAATTTGCCCTTTTAGAAGTGGTGCTAAACTTCTTCCTATATCAGCAGCTCGTGCATACTGTGGACGATATATATAAAAGCTTTGTTCCGACCCCGAGGCTGGTTTATCGAGCACTTTTGCCCAATACTTTACTCTTGTTAGTATCTGGTCTGAAGTCGCAAAGATGATGATCTTGCCTAAATGCTCTAGGGGAACAAAAGTAACAGATTTTGACTGCCTTGATGCAGCCTTAGTACTTATTCCCTCTTCATCTAATAATTCTGATACTTTTTCTACAAAATAAGTTGAATCTATATATTTAAAATCAACCATCGCAATTGCTTTATTCGCAAATGTAGGGACATCAATAATTTCAATAATTTCTAGCGCCCTTAGCACCTGCTCTCGTGACCCCTCTATTCTTACAAGATTCTGTGCTTCATCAACCGAGCTTTTAGCTTCAAGTAAAGCATTCAAAAGCACTCGCGTATCAAGGGTAACATCATAATTCATTGGCACCATTTGATAAATTATGCTGGATACCAATGGCACAGACTCTTCAGTCCTGCCAAACCCAAACGCCATATCCGTTTTACCCTGATCTTTAATCGCTGGGTATACATAAAAAATATCTTCGTTTAGTGCAATACGCACTTCATTTTTAGAAAGTATGTCTTGAGTTAACTGAAACAACCTGCGCTCAGTTACTTGATTTTGCAAAGATAAGGTAACAGGCTGAACATTCTTCTTTACTTCTGGATCTATGAAATAAGATACATTCAATAACTCACCTAATACGTAGTGAACAAACTCATTCAGCGGCAACTCATTAGCTGAAAGCTGAAACGCTTTTTCACTAGAAAACTTATTGGCTAAATCAACCTCTAGTTTCGTTTGCGCCGGTTTCGCGATGGATTGAAGTTTGGTAAAGCCTTGGTTTTGGTCTGTATCTGTTTGTTCATCAACAGCTGCTGCCTGTGAATTTTCAGCTTCTGCTTCAGATAAAAAAGACTGCGTGACCGAAACCTTCCCAATATTAGAATTGGTAGACATACACCCATTGAGCATGAGCACCGTAACTAAAATGATCTGCACTTGGTATAACTTCTTATCCATTGTTACCTTCATTAACTCTTTTAAATAATCGGATATTACGCTCCTCGTTGGCTACAAGGATTGTCATACTATCTGTTGCTACTGATTTTAACTGTACATTTTCAGTAATAGACTCACCTGCACTCACTCTGAGCATACCGCCCTCTCTGCTGCTAAGTAAGACAAATTTATCTTGCTGATTTTTGAAGATGCCTAATAACGTAAACTCTATTCCATCGAAAGTAAGTACTTGCTGGCTTTTAGGCTTAGGCTTTTCGGGTGCAACCGCGCGCTCTTGCTTCACTTTTTGCGCAGCGGATAACGCATACCACTTTTTCTCAGCTTCAGTAGTTGCTGACAGCAGTGATTGGGATGGTGCGAAACGAAGTGCTTTAGCTTCTGTATTACTATTATTCAACTCCGTTGTATCGGCTAAGCCGGTCAGTAAATATGAGGAAGCTACCAATGAAATAACTAGACTAATACGAATTATCATCCCACCTCCCCTTGTTGATATATACTTACTTTAAGCGTAGCTTCAATGTTATGAGCAATACCGCCATCCCAGCTTCTCGTTTGAAATAGAAAACTGTCAAGAGCGAACATCGGCTGGCTGCTTTCAAGTGCTCTGGTAACTTTTGCCATACATATAGGGTTACCGTTAAGCTTTAGCTCTAGACTCCACTTTTTAATTGATTCATATGGTTGTGTGGCTATTTCCCAGCCCACTCGCTCTACATTACAATCAGAAGTCGTTAATATATTTTCTAACTGTTGTTGGATTTTTAGCTTAAAGGCACTTTCGCTTTCTAGTGGAAAAACCCACGCATTCGCTTGCTCACTCTGTACTTCTGAAATATTTTTTTCTTCAAGTAGAGTACCTGATTGGGACACAAGACTATTTAGCTTGCTAGCCCTTATCTGTAGCACTTGAACATCAGTTTTTACCTCATTTGTATACTCAAAAAGAGGGTCAACAACATACAGAGCAAAAAGCAAAACTATCATGATCAACCCATAGTGTTGATATTTATGTGGGATGCGTTTAATTAGTTTCATTCTGTACCTTGCTTTGGAAGCTTATAGTGAAGTGGTCATCACCTCTAATTTTACGAACACCACCTCGAATCGAAGCGTTTGATATTAGCTCTATATCACTTACAGCTTTAAGCACTTGGTTAGCATTTTTCGCATGACCAGAAATTTCAAATGAATTACCATCATATTCATACCTGTCCACGTAAAAACCATTATTCATCGCAATATTCAGAACATCCCATATAGGGTGGACCAATTTGGTTTGCTGAACAATATTTGTAACGGTCTGTGTAAGCGCATTATTTTTATCTATCGTATTACGATACTCTAGCAGTGCACTTACTTCTGGTGCTAGGTGTTCACTTTTGGACTCTAGTTGGTACCTTTTTAACTCATTCCAACCAAGTACGGATAGAAGTACAATAAAAATAGATATCAGAGGTAAGATATACAGAAAATGGAGCTTTAAGGGGTTCGCCAACATACCTTGGTTGAGAATTATCTTGCCTCTGAACTTTTTAAAATCTGTCATAAGCAACAGATTCAGCAAGTACTCTGCATACTCGTCAGCGTTGAACGTTTTATTGTTGGCATCGCTAGATTGGCCAATACTGTACTTAAATGCTTCAAAAGTCGATATCAACCCTCCTTTCACCACTGATGTGCCTTTTCCAATATAAAAGCTGGAATTGGGCGTATTCACTTCGGCAATCACTTCTCTATTAAAAAGTTCTGTTTCAGGAATATAGATAGCCGCTGAAGTCACTGTCATCGGTAGATTTTTAAGTTCTATATATGTGACAGTGAAACCATCGATTGAACTATTTTCATTTACTGTATAGGTCAGTTTTGCCTTACTAGAGTTCTTTTGGAGTTCCAGAATTTTGTTAAGCTCTTGCTTCGAAATTGAAGCATAATCTTTAGTGCGCAAGGTATAGAACTTTCTCGCCAAAATCACAACTTTCGGAACTCTGTCACTAGGTGTAAATCCCTCATGGCTTATACAATATAGCCTATTATCGTAATATCCAATCTGTGATTTAAGCTTTTCACCAAACCACTTTGCTTGTATAAAGTTTCCTAAATTCACACTAATTCCACTTAACTTCACTGATAATTATTGGAGTTACTCTCGCAGCAGGTTTGACCCTAACAATAAAAGACTTCTTTAACGTAGCTTCATTATCGACAACTTCCAATTGTACCCTGAGGTAGCTACCTGTTGCAAAAATAAGAAACTCGTTCGCCTCTAAGCCTGTTATTTCCCGAAACTTATAGTCTGTGAGTGTACCAGCATCTCGTTCCCGTATAATGGTTTTCACTTTGTCGGTATCATTCAACAAAGCATTTAATATTAATTCCGGAGCATTCATTGGATTAAAGCCGATTTGGTTTGCAACAGTAAAATAATTTTTAACGTCTATATGGTTTAGGTCTTTGGCACCTCTTACTTTTAAAAATTCAAAAACTGATTGTAAATAACTATTTCTTGGTCCAGATAAACCTGCTGACTGATAGTAATCATTTTCAGCACCACTCGGACGGACAAGCGCATCTTTATCTTTCCAATCCTCAAGTGAAGCAATAACCACCTCAACCTGCTTTTGATCAATCCCCAAACGATTTAACGTATTTGACGCTAAAGTAGCATCAGTATAATTAAGATTAACAAGTGAGCGCATATCTTGGATCTGCGCATGAATGTTCTCACGCAATTTAAACGGAGTATTGTCAAACCGCCAATTTCGAATTATATCAACCGATGAATTAGTGTCTCTATAAGGCCTATACATCACTAAAGCCTCTATGAGCTCAGCTTCAGCCGTTTCTAACACTAGTTTGAGCTTGAATTTATTTACTGCCGACTGTGAAACTCCAACTTGATGCCTGACTGACTGTAAAACGAATAAGCTCATGATACTCAATATCAACGCAATCACTAGCACTTGAACTAATGCAACTCCTTGGACTTTGTACATTAAAACTCCTGCCTCATATTCCAGACCACTTTGCTTGCTGAGTCATTGGGGAGATCAACAGTAATATAAGTCTCTTTTTGCTCTGTATCAGTAAGTCTTAAGTTAATTTTTGCAGGTAATACCCTATGCTTTTTCGTATTAATCTCTGACAGCCACTGCATTTCAGGCGCTGGAATCAATAGATTATTTTCATAAACGTTTATACTTTCTAAAGCTTCCTTAAAATTACTATACGAGAAGTAACTAAACTCTAATTGTTTGGATTTTTTTATGAGTGTGACTCTATTAGTCCAGTGAAAATCTTTTGTAGGCCAATTGTATAGCCCTACTTTGTCAAGGGGTAACTCCGAATAGATTAAAGCATACTCATTGGACACTGGTAAAACTTCAAAGGAAACAAGTGCTAGCGAGTCTGAAAAAATAGGGCTGTTAGATACAAATATTACTTTATTTCTAGTACCTTCAAATAGGGCTGACTCTTCACCATCTTCATTAATTAAAACATGAGCATTAATTGATTCAACAGTTCGGATAAACGCCTCAATTCCTATGCTCGTATTAACGCCCCTCCAATACTGCTGGCTTCTTTTAGACCAACTATCACTAAATAAGCTATATGCGTAATAACCGGAAAACATAATCAGTGATAAAAGTGTTGTTGCTATCATTAGCTCAATCAAGGAGAAGCCTAAGTGGCTTTGTCTAGTTACGGCCATAGAAAGACCTCAAAACTAAACTGCTTGTTTGCAGCGTCGACATCCACTGATACAGTATATTTTCCATATTTCGCTTTCGGCGTGTTCTCAGAAGCTAAATTACTATAGTGGCTGACCTCTCTGAGTTTTGAAGCCGTCCATACAAACTCCATACCTCCAATCGTTAGTTTCCCAATGTACAGCTCTGCAAGTGCCTCTTTTTTAAACTCATAACGCAGGTCACTTTTAATAGATGAAATAGCAATGGAAGCAAATTGGCTGTAGTTAGTTGTGCTTACCGCTTTTGATGAAAACTTGGCACTGGAATTATAAATTTCCGAAGTAAGTGCAATTGCGGTAAATAAAATAACAGCAGCAATAAGTACTTCTATTAAAGTAAACCCACGTTTTTTATTCAGCATAATTATCAAAGATCGCTGGAGTACTATAAAATAACGGCCCTTTAATTGGGTCAATAATCCCATATTTATTTGGAAATATCTGAGCCTTTGTATTGATTATAAAATCTTCAGGTACAAATTGGATCACTTCGAACTTAATAACCTCCTTCTCATTCTCGGATGAATGCACTATTACCGTGTTTCCGACTATCGATATATGTGTTTCAAGCCCCGAAAAGTAAGACTTATACATTACTCTTTTGAATATATTTTCCACTTTTTTTATTTCTATTATTTCAGTCCTTTTCGAGACGGCTTTCACGACAAGCCCACCCGTTAAGCTCATCGCCACCCCCATGATGGCAAGGACTATCATTAACTCAATGAGTGAAAAGCCTTGACTGGATTTAGAGTGGAACATCATTAATAGACACCATACTTAACAGCATCGTGATAACAATACCGCCAACAAAGCCACCCATAAATAGCAACATGATAGGCTCTAGCATTGTGGTAAATTTACTGATCACTTGCTCTAGGTCTGTACGTGAGCGATTTGCAACTTCATTAAATACTTTGGGTAGTTGCCCTGTCTCTTCACCCACTTTGATGATGGATAGAAAGAAGTCAGGAAATATCCGTGTTTTACTAAGTACAACCCCCAACTGTTTACCTGACTTTAGTTGTTTTAGCGCTTGTTTTGCGTCACGTTTAAAATCTGGGTGTTTTAATGTTTCAGCTGTTAGCGCAAGTGTAGTGTCTAGTTGCAAACCGGCTTCTAGCATCATTGACATAGATTGGGCAAATCTAATCCTTTCAGAGGTAGTGATAATAGCGCCAATACCGGGGATTTTACTGGCTTGTACATATAGCCAATTTCTTGCCTCTGGTTGTTGTAGAGCGTAGCCACCTAAGACTAAACTCGTAATTACACCACCAATAATAAACAACTGGTTATCAATAAAAAATTGACTCACCCCGATGATCATTTGGGTGTACCACGGCGCTTGACTCAAGTCGGTAAAAATTCCTGACATTTTCGGTACAATAAATGTCAGCACAAAATACACAGCCATCAAACAGACAAAGAAAATCACACTTGGATAAGTAAGCGCGGTACTTACTTGTGATTTGAGATCTTTTTGAAATTTAAGATCAGCCGCTAAACGTTGCAACACTTCGGGTAAATTACCAGAGGTTTCACCAATTTTTAGCAGGCTAATATATAGCGGTCCAAACAGAGCTTCATGTTTGCCAAACGCTTGGCTGAGCGATTCCCCTTTTTTTATCGAGCTGGCAATTTGATTTAGCAGCCGCCCAAGTGCTGGATCGGAATTAGATTGACGAATAATATCAATCCCTTTGTCTACCCTCACCCCACTTTCGAGCAACAAGGAGAGTTCACTGGTGAAAAACTCCAGTTGATCGAGCGTCACTTTTTGCGTAAATAACCCAGAAAAAGAGGATGACTTAGCAATTGCCTTTATTTCTATCGGACTAAGCCCCTCTGCATTGAGGCGTTGCTGAGCTTGTGCTTGGTCGTTGGCTTCAATGGTTCCTTGATGGCGGGAACCATTGCTGTCTATTGCCTTGTACTCAAACTCCATTAGCCTGCAACCCTTAAGACTTCGTCTATCGTGGTAACACCCGTGATCACCTTAAAGAGACCATCTTCAAGCAAGTCTCTTCTTTGTAGCTTTTTGTTATGGGCTTTGGCTTTACCGATAAATTGATCATTTTTAGGAATTGCTTTTATATCATCATCACAACGGAGGTATTCATTCACTGCAATACGTCCTTTAAAACCTGAATTATTACAGTGTTCACAGCCTTTGGGCTGTTTTAAGTTTAAGGTTTTTATACCCGCCATATCAGCTATTTCTTGTAGAGGGTACTTATTGATTAGTTCATCTGCATTTTCAGCAGGCTGTGCACAATGCGCACAGAGTCGACGCGCCAAACGCTGAGCAACCACTGATACAAGGGCTGCGTTTAATAAGAACTCTTCAACACCTAAGTCAAGTAGTCGAGTATAAGCACCCGCGGCATCGTTAGTATGTACTGTACTAAATACTAAGTGACCAGTTAGCGCTGATTGAAGCGCAATTTGTGCCGTTTCTTTATCTCGGATCTCACCGACCATGATGATATCAGGGTCTTGTCGGACGATAGAGCGAAGACCTGCGGCAAAATCAAACCCTATCTCAGGGTTTACTTGTACTTGGTTAATACCTTCAAGCTGGTATTCTACCGGATCTTCTAACGTAATGATTTTTACGTCTTCGGTGTTTAGCTCATTAAGAAAGGTATACAACGTAGTGGTTTTACCTGAGCCTGTAGGACCGGTCAGTAAGATCACACCCGTGGTCTTTTTCAAGTCTTGATTGATTAGCCCTTGAGTATCTTCTGACAAACCAAGCACAGACATATCATATCGAATAGAGTCTTTTCTCAGAAAACGTAAAACAATGCTTTCACCTTCATTCAACGGCAATGCTGATACACGAATATCTAATTCTTGATTGGCAATACGCATCTCTATCTTGCCATCCTGTGGACGACGTTTTTCAGCGATATCCATGCCCGATAAGATCTTAAGACGAGTGGTAATAGGTAACTGCATTTTCGGTGCTAATGAGTCAACCTCATGCAGTACACCATCAACTCGATATCGCACCCTAAAACGCCCTTTATATGGCTCAAGGTGCATGTCCGATGCGCCACGAGATAACGCTTTAGTAATCAATGAATTTAATAAGTTAACAGTCGGCGCTTCTGAAGCGAGTTCCCGCAGTCTTGCTTCTTCAGCTCCGGTGAGCTCATCTTCACTGAAGTTTGCTTCTGTTTGACTCTGAATTTCATAGAAGAAGCTTTGTAATTGCGCTTCTGTTGCAACTAATACAGTAATCGCTACGTTTTGGCGCATCAAATACTGCGACAGCTCTGTATCAAGAGGGTCTTTACAAGCAATGACCCAGCTGTCGTTATCCGCGGATAACAAGACACAGTTAAGCTCTTTTAACTTTTCGTAACACTCAAACGCTACCGAGTCACTTGGCTGCCAGTTGGGGTAATGTGCAGGCTCAAATTTCTCATAACCAAGCAAAACTTGATATAAGGGAGGTAAATCATCTTCCGTTAAACACCCCATATTGATGAGGATATTCTCTAAACGTCCACCATATCTTTGTTGATAAGTTGCAGCTTTATCAATGTCCGAGTTTGATACTTTGAATGACTCACTCAGTAGCGATTTAATATCCATCATTTATGTACTACATCCTCACTTTCGCCTTCACCACCGGGCTTACCGTCTAAGCCATAAGACAGGATGTCATAAGGGCGATTGTCACTGCCTGGTACGGTATACACATACGGTTTACCCCACGGGTCTAGTGGAATATCTTTTGGCAGATATGGACCATCCCAATTAGCTGCATTGCTGCGTCTTAGCTCTTCTAGTGCAGATGGTACAGTGCCCATATCCAAACGATACGTATCGATTGCCGTTTCAAACATTTGCATCTGGGCTACAGCCGTTTTCTTTTTAGATGAACCGACTTTTGAGAATAACTTAGGTGCAACTAAGGAACCCAATAACCCTAGAATGATCAATACGATCAACAGTTCTATTAAGCTAAAACCTCTTGCTTTTTTCATCTTTAGTTCCTCTATCGTTGATGAGCTACATCTGTATTTTTTGGTTGAGCCCCAATAAAGTATTTGGCACCCAACTTGTTTCTATACGCGGTCTATTTTATCAGCTTATTTTGGCTGATACCCATTAATTTCAGCAATTACGGCTTGCCACATTGCTCGATTTTCTTGTTTTACCTTCGTCGCATGCCCGTAACCGGCTTGTTTCTGGCTATCTAGGTTATTGATAAATTGCGTTAGCTGCTTATTTACTTGCTCAGGCTTCGCTAGGTAATCCAAAATATTATCTGCTAAGCCATACTCTTCAAAGAGCATTTCGTATTTATGGCTCCAACTGGTAGCCAAGCAAGGAACACCTTGTGATAGCGCACTGACACAACCATGAAAGCGACTACTAACCACTGCCTGGCAGCGCCCTAACAGCGCTTTGATTTCAACTGCACCCAAACCATCGACGATTTCAACGCTTTCCCCTATAACTTCAGCTATCTGTTCACACAAATGCTTATCTTCAGCACCTTCATGGTTTAGGAGCAAAATATCGAATCCATGCTGTTTAAAAAACTCGGCTTGATAACGCCAAAATGCAATATATGCTTCGCTGCCAGTTTGTGCTGTTTCATGGTGATATTTAGAAATCACTTTATTATTTGGAATAAAACAGACCGTCTTTGTCGCAAATGGTTCAATAATACTTGGTTCTATTAGCGCCGTAAAATCAGGGCTTTGATGTAACGTGCCAACTTCATTAAGTGCGGCACAAGCCTGATAGGATGCTTTATCTCTGGCATATACTTTTGTCGCTGAGTTTATCAATTTTCGAGCCGCTTTTGCATGCTCTACTTTGTTAAACGGACCAAGTGCTTGCGGTAACACAATATAAGGCTTACCTACTTGTTTGAATCGTACAGCTTCCTTTGCTGCATTTTTCAAATCATTTAATGGCCATTGATCGCCATACGAAAAACCACTGGCGTTCAAAATAATATCGACATCTGCCTCTGTTACAATGCCATAACGTTTAAGTAGGCGTTTAGCAAATTGCGGTAATTTGCCGAATAACCCCGTTAAGTCGAAGGGTCCCCTCCGAAAACTAAGCTTTTGCAACGCCCCTAATCTAGCTCTTTGTTTGTAGGGAAGGTTTGGACCTGGAGACAATACTAGATTGTACTCACCTATTTCTTTATCTAGCTGCTCTAACACAGACAACAGCATTAGTTCAGCACCTTTATTGGAAAACTGAACCCCTTTTACTTCTATATTAATCACTCTTTTGGTTCCACACGTGTTAGTAGCACTTCTGCTGATTTTTTGTTTGAAAATGGAATGCCACCATCAGCTAAGGCGTATCCGACGGCAATAAACATTACAATACGCTTATGCTGGGGTAAATTAAGTAAGCGCGCAGCTCGCTCGTCTAATTTGTGTAATTCAGGCCAGTTTAACGCACACGTCGATAATCCGAGCGTTTCGCATGCTAGCATAAACTGCATACTGGCCAACGACGCATCGATATAAATTACATGACGGTCTCGCTCAAAAGGGTACGCTGACAAATCACCCACTACCGCTAATAAGCAAGGGATTTGGGTTGCAAAGCCCGCCGTGCCACCTGGTAACGTGGCAGCTTTTTGCTTTATCTGCTCATCATCAATCCACATAAATTCATAAGCTTGACGATTACATGCACTGGGTGCTTGGGTTGCGATAGTCAAAGCATCAATTAATAGTGATTTATCTACGTTTTTTTGCTCAAACCACCTCACTGAGCGCCTTGATGTAGCAAGTGCTTTGAGCTGCTCGTAAGAAACATCATGCTTTACTCGCTGACTACTTGAATAAGGTATGGCGCTACAATCATCTTCAAACTCAATGGCTTGAAAAGTAAGGTAACTACTTTTAACAATAGGATGACTGGTATCACAGACGTCAAAGTACTGTTTGAGCACCGAATGAGCCCACTTTAGATCTGTCTGTTCTAGATTATCAACTTGTGTAGCCCGCTCATACACAGACACAGTTTCAGCAATATAGTCCAGAGCAAATACTGGTTTTCGAGGCCGCATAATCAACCCCTTTTCCAGCCTATGAATGTTACGCCTGAGTAATGCACTGGCGCTTTTTTGGATCCCTTGATGCTTTTGATATTGGATCTTTGCTTTTAGTATCGCCTGCTGCTCGTAGCCAAATGCGCGGTCAAACAGTAAATAGTAAAGTCGACTTAACGTCGGCACAGCAACAAAAAAAGGTCGCACAGCTCCTCGGGTAAACTCAATGGTATTGATGATGTGCTTTTTTAGTTTCTGCATAAAACGTAAATACGGGAAACCCAAGTTTCCCGTACCCTTTTTGTGTTAGATTTTTATGACGTATTAGTCTTTATTCAATGTTGCCAGCGATGCTGCTGCAAGACCAATTTGTGACAATATTTGAGTCGCAGTACTCCAGAGAGTCAGTTGATCCATATGCTGCGCGTCTAGTGGCACGACGATGGTATCACCTGGAGCTAGTTGGTTTGCGTAATTGCTCACCGCAAACCATGAACCTGAACCTGGTAGAACAACCGACCCATTAGCTTTTATAATGTAAATGCGCTCATCGTCAGCCTTCTGTTTTAGACCACCGCTGGCTTTAATGTAGTCGTCAACCGATTTACCCGCATCGAATAAGTGTGTCGCGGCAAGATTGACCTCTCCGATAACACTCACTGAATCTTGCATCGCTGGAATATACAGCGCATCGCCATCTTCTAGTTGAATCGTTTTTGTCGCGCGTTTATCTAAATCAATAACAAGACGCCCCAATGCTTCAACCTTAGATAAATCACGTAAAATTTTATCCATATCTTCATAAGGCATCGAAGTATTTGCTGTCGCACTTTTTTGGAAGGTATTCGTAATGATATCGCGTCTAAGCTCTTGCGTTAGGCGTTGAATTTGCGAGGTTTCTTTACGCTTAATTGATTCACGAGTGAAAATTGCCGCATCCTTATGGGCAAACTCACTAAGTCCTCCAACTCTGGTAAGTAGGCTTTCCAACGTCTCTCCGCGCTTGATGGTATAAATACCAGGAAACCTAACCTCACCCACAACTTTTACTTGCAATCTATCCTGCCAATTTGGTCTCGGGAAGATATTGACTGTATCTTTACTCGTTAGTGCGTGCGTGGGGCTTGTTAGTTCATCTAAGCCGTTAAATTGAATATGCTCAACTTGTTTACCATCATTATATATAACGCGGGTCAACTCAACTTGCTCAAGGTATGCTGCTTCAAGAAAGCCACCGGCTGCCTGTACTGCTTTTTGGAAGTTCGCTTGCTTAGCTAGAGGATAAACGCCTGGGAATTTAACTTGCCCATTAACAGCAAATAACTTTGCAGGCTCAGTTGGCGTTGCTTGCCTTTGTAACTTAGCAACTATAGGCGCAAGAAGTTTTTGACGGCTAAATACTGCATAGTCATCTTCTTCAATTTCTTCCGGCTCTTCGAAAAGAGCCCCTATGCTGGTGATGAGTTTGACTTCTTCCTCTTCTAATTCAAAAAGCTCATCGTCTTTCAATCCAATGTACTTTAAGAACTCGTCACGCTCAAATTGCTCCCACAGTTTGACATTTTCACGCAGCTTCAATTGCTCTTTATTGTAAGCTAAATCGTCTAATAGCTGCTCTTCTTCTTCTTTCAATTGATAACGGCTAAAAACAACAATCGTGTCGTTGGAAGACAGTGCAATGTCACCGGATTTACCATCAAAAATATCTTGTAATGAGAACTGTAAGATGTCGATGTCACCTTTGAAGTTTACTTCACGGATGATAAGTGAATAACCAAAGTCTGCTATCGATAGTAAGTCTTCACGTGGTGCGCTAAATACGTCTTTTAATGTCTTACCTTGGTGCCACTCATAGTGTCCTGGACTCGTTACCGCCCCCACTACAGTGACGGTATTTTGAAACCGTGTGGAAGCCGCATTTACGGAAATCTCATCACCATTTTGCGGCTTGTAACTGGTATTCTGAGTAAAATTATAGTTAAGCGTAATGCGTTTACCATCACCGTTGTAGCGTGAAACTACCACTTTTGATTTATTTGCATTCGCTTTAAAACCGCCAGACATTGCTAAGACACTGTCAAGTGAGTCAGAATCTTTAAGCTCAAAAATAGCTTGGCGATTTACTTCACCTTTAACTTTGATTTTTTTCGCAGCCGGCGGAATAAATACAACATCACCAGGTTTTAGTACAACATCATCTGAGCTGTCGCCAAACAATAATAAGTCATATAGATCAAAAGTAGTAACAAGCTCGCCAGCTCTTTTTACTTGAATTTTTCTTAATGAGCCATTATCACTCACCCCACCAGACACAAACAACGCATGCGTCACAGTGGCAAGAGGAGATACCGTATAGCTACCTGGTTTGTATGCTTCACCAACAACCATGATACGCATAGGGTTTAGCTCACCCATAGAAACAAAGGCTTGTACTCCAATCATTTCTTCTGCGATTTTTTTTGAGATCAGTGCTTTTAGCTCTTTGAATGACAGTCCAATCACATGGATAGGACTTAAATTTGGGATAGCGAGGCGACCTTCTCTGTCAATTTGGACTTCATGCTCTTCATTGGTTTTACCATACAGATTGATCTTCACCATATCACCTATACCTAACAAATAAGTGTCAGGTATCGCTGCCAATTCTGATGGCATGAAGGTCGTTGGCTCTCCTGCAAAAAGCTCATAACCAAAAGGTTTTAACTCTTCTAATTTTGGCTTGTATTTGTCTTCCTCTGTCTCTTCCTCCAGCAAATCTTTTTGATCACGAGGTCGAATTGAGGAATCTTTCTCCTCATCTTTTTTATCACCTTTAGTATTCCCGTCTAAGGTGTTCAAATCTATACCGTAACGTTTCGCAAGCGCTTCCTGCTGCGCTTTTGGAAGCTTTTTAAACTGCTCAATTTGCTGTTTACTCGGTGTAATCGCAACGGTTTGATGCGAGATAAGTATAAATACTGAGAGAAATAATATTCTGAAGAACTTCACTGAAATCTCTTCCATTATGGATTTTTGTTAAACTTTGAGCATTCTACCGAAGTTTAAAAGAATTAAAAGGGCACTGAGGTACCCTTTGGCAAGATACTTGTTAGAAACTGTAAACCAACGTAAGTGAGGTTTCAGTGTCTGTATTTTCTTTTTCGTCTGCTACGTCAGAGTTATGAATAATGTTATAAGCCACTTTCATCTGCAGCGAGCCGTTGATTTTAGTTAATAGTGCGGTCTCTGACGTTGTTTTGGTGTTTGTGTCACCGTATTCTATCGCGATCAGCTGAGTAAAACGTGCGTTGTCAGAAATTTGCCATTGATAGTCTAGTTTACCAACACCGATAAACTCACTCTCAGATGTACCAGCTAATAGCTCGCCATTATCGCCTAGCTCTTTACTATCATCTTGGTGCTCAAAACGCTTAACACCAGGACCAATTTCAGCATTTAAGTACATATCATCATTTTCAAATAAACGCTGGCCATAACCCACAGAAGCCACAGCTTCACTGCGATACGCGCCAAAGTAGTCAGATACGTAAGAGCCAAATACAAATAAATGACTGTGATCTTCATTTAACTTGTAGTTACCTTGTACCGAAGCCGAATACTTTTCGTTAGTGCGTGATGTGATATCTTCACCGGCATCATTTTCGCGTGTGTCTTCTTTATAGAAGCCATCCAGCTTGTATTCATTATGCCAATTTGTGAGGTTATGCTTTGCTTTTATGCCACCCTTTAGTGTGGTTGTTTCAGTATTACCACTGGTTATGATCGCACCTACCTCACTTGTTACATCCCAAACTTTCTTTGGCTTTTTCGCTTTTCCTTCTGCCGCTGCTGTTGTGCTAACAGCCATAAGAATACAACAGGTTAAAACCTTTACTTTCATTTCAAACTAACCTTTTTACTGATCTTTGTGTAGGTGAACATCCATTTGCGGGAATGGAATCGTGATATTCGCGTCGTCTAGTGCAATTTTTATATTTTCTACTAGGGTGAAATAAGTTGGCCAGTACTCTTGCGTTTCAACCCAAGGTCTCACCACAAAGTTAACGCTTGAATCTGCCAGTTCTAGAACTGCAACAGTGTACGCCGGCTCTTTTAGGATCCTTGGTTCGTTGTCGAGTACGGATTTTAATACTGCTTTTGCTTCTCTAAGGTCGGCATCGTAACCAACCCCTATCACCAAATCAATGCGACGCGTTTTTTCACGCGAGTAGTTAACAATGGCACCAGACATAATCGACGAGTTTGGCATCACAATTACTTTGTTATCTGGTGTACGTAACTCTGTCGAAAAGATCTCTATCTTTTGTACACTACCGGCCTTACCGCCTGCTTCAATATAGTCACCAGACTTGAAAGGGCGTAGCATGATGATCAATACGCCTGATGCAAAATTAGATAAAGAGCCTTGTAGTGCAAGGCCCACAGCAAGACCTGCGGCACCCAAAATTGCGATAAATGAAGTGGTTTCTATGCCAACTTGAGACAGCGCCATCAGAAGTGTTGCAGCAAACACTATTGCATATGCTATGTTAGCAACAAAAGAGCCAACCGCTTTGTCGACATTGCGTTTACTAAATGCTTTGATTGTGAGCTTCGCACTGAGTTTGGCAAGCTTCAAACCAATAAAAAAGATAATTAGCGCAATCACACCTTGAAGTGCGTAGTGCAAGATTAAGTCTGAGTTTTCGTTAACCCAATTCCAGATAGCTTCCATCCCCATTCCTCTTGTTATTTGTGTTACGCAGTAGTAGTTTGTATCGACTGAATACTTGTTGCTCTGATGGTTTGACGCTAACTGCGTCAACCCCTTCTTGTCTAGAACAAATTCCCCCCCCCCACTGAAGCGCTATAAGTACAGCAGCGTCAGCTCCACGCCAAAACGGAGCCATCGATAATAGCAATGAGTTAGATTACTTCTTATCTAAGCCTCATGTGAGTCTGGTCAATTAGAAATATTATTAGATCGTCCGGATTATACATAGGATATATGAATATTTGCTGTATGCAGAATTTTTATGCAAAAAAATCTTTTTCTCCGTTTTTTTGCATATTTCGCTTTGCTTTTTTTAAAAACTTATGTATTATGCGCGCCACACCAAACGAGGTGTTCAATTCTTTTTGTGGCGGCTGTAGCTCAGTTGGTAGAGCCCTGGATTGTGATTCCGGTTGTCGTGGGTTCGAGCCCCATCAGTCGCCCCATTCTTTCCTGCATTATAGTAGTTCTTACCTTATTAGTACTTAATTCATCCTAATCAAACCGTTTTTTACGCCATTTTCTGCTGTTGACTAAATTGTCTGGCTGATTTGAAAAAACGATTGGTTTTAGCTTGCCGACCACACTGCTTTCACACTTTAAAAAACATCGATATCCAATTATCTAAATTAAGTGGTCTACTTTGAAGCGACAGAATCTTGTCGATAACTCCGCTACCGCGTCCCGCTCTCTCTAAGGTACCTACGCTCTGTAGGCAAGGCGAATATACGTGTACGTGCTAATAGCCGGCTGCTGGAAGTAAATTCAACGCAGTTAGCGCTAGAGCTGGCTGCTAGAAAGGTATTAATTATCCAAAGCTCAGGTTATTCAGTTATTCTAAATAAGAAATTTTTAACGCGGTTCGCGTCAGGTTTAACCCTTCAAATTAAGTAAGTAGTAAGTCTATTGGTATAACCACATGGTCTGATAGATAGGTATAGAAATAAAAAATGCCACCTTATTCAGGTGGCATCACACACGGGATTATTTCTACATACATAGAAATGCTTTACGTTATTTTGCTACGCCTTCTTTCTGAGCTTATGGCCCTTCACAGCATAGAAAATAATAAATAAGTAACAAGGCAGCATTACAAGGTGCGCTATTTGCTGCGACTCTACTGTACCTGATGTACCTTTAGCTAAGCCTAAGAATACAGGGCCAAATGCACCACCGGCAATTCCCATAACCAATAACCCTGAGCCTACACTGGTTAGCTTGCCAAGTCCAGATAATGCGAGAGGCCAAATTGCAGGCCACATGATAGCATTAGCCAAGCCGAGTATTGCAACCATTAATAGAATATCAGGTAACGCTGACAAACCAAATAGGTTTGAGATAATGAACGAGTCGGGGCTACCAAATGAAATTGCCAGTGTCAGTAATACACCAAGAATAGCAGAAGCGGTTAGAGCCTTTTCTTGAGAGATCACTCTTGGGATTAATAAAATACCTAATATGTAACCTGCAACCATACATGCCATGGTATAAGAAGTCATGACGCTATACTTCTCAACTCCAAGCGCTAGTGCGAACGAGCCAATCGTGTCTCCTGCAATTACCTCAACCGCAACGTATAAAAACAGCGCAATGACGCCAAGTTTTAGGTTCGGGTGCTGTAATGCTTCTCTTACTGAACCATGCTCTTCCTCACCTTCCTTCTCAAGCTCTGGCAGTGGCGCAAACTTGATACCTAAAGCAAATATGCCAATAAAAACGGCTAAACCAAGATAAGGCCCTACTAAGCCATTCGCCATCGCGTCGATGTCGGCCTGAGTTAAGTCTTTACCTGCCATATCCGTAAAATTACTTAACACTAAGGCTGTAAACACCAATGGTGCAACCACACCTGCTCCTTTGTTCAAAATACCCATGATGCTCACTCGCACCGCAGCTGATTCTTCAGGGCCAATACGAACCACATATGGGTTTACCGCAGTTTGCAATAATGTTTGCCCAATTCCCATGGTGAACTGTGCAAATAAAAATAGTGCAAACATCTGTGTTTTTGCAGCTGGAATATAAAGTAGCGCGGCACACATCATCATTGCAATGGCGATAGCCATACCGTTTTTGTAGCCGACCTTTCTGATAACAAGTGCTGAAGGCACGGCAGTAAACGTGACCGCAATATAGAAAGAAAAAAGGATAAATGAAGATTGGAATGGAGTAAGTTTTAACACTTGTTCCAAATATGGCATCAAAGACCCGTTGAGCCAAGTCACAAAGCCAAGAATAAAAAACATGGCGGCGACTATCGCCATTGGGATAGCATTACTTCGTTTTGTTGTATTCGACACGGTAGCTTCCATAAACATTACTCATCGTTTATTGTTCGTTTGGCTTTTGCCTTTTTATTTTTGCTTTTACAGTCTTTCTTTTACAAAAATGACAGCGCTGACATTTAACTTTACGTTAAAATCTGTTTCATTTCCAGATAGATTTTGAGCAAGGCGCTCAGCTACATCCAGCTTTTTGTATGTAGAAGGCTGCGCTTTACTCTTTTTGCTTCTTTAACTATGCGTTAAAGCTGTTAAAAGCACATTATACATTTCCCCACTGCGCTACAAACGTTACGAGTCTACATCCATATAGACTCGCTAAAAATTTTACACTCAATTGTTCTAATTGAATATTTTTATTGTGTTTGTAGCAGCGCGCCAACCCAAACAGCGCGCAGTGGTTCAAAGTAAATTAATTTAACCCCGTAACGCGACTGACATTTTTGTCGCCCATGCGTGTTCTGAGCAGCACTTTGCTTTCATCAGCAATACTTATCTGTCCAGTATATCGTTGCCAAGACTCGCCATTATCCAAACTCACCTCGATAGGAAGAAAAGGAAATGCACTGTTAGCTTTGAGCTTTCCAAGTACCACTTTGGCACCTGGCACAGGTAGGTTTGGATTAACCCCATCATTTTGCAACTTAGCAATTTCTTTCAGTGATAGTGCGGCTGCAAATAATGAAAAGTCTTTGTCTAACTCCGCTTTATCTATTTTGCGCCCTTCCCAATCGGCTTTATGCCATGCACGCTCGGCGACTGAGAGTATACGCGGGAAGATTAACCGCAACACTTGCTCTTCAGTACGGATTGTTTCACTCCATATCTGTCCCTGCATCCCAATTATATTTTGTGGCTTTTTCAACGGTGGTAGCGCTCGACCAACCAATGCTTCTAAGTTTTCAATCGGCTCTCTGTTTCGGGTAAAGTCAGCGTTTGCATAAACATAATCCGGCATGTAAGAGAAAGATTTTTTAGTATCGGTGTAGCGAGTCGCCCAATAATAACCACGTTCTTGCGGGTGTGCTTCATACGGATGGTCAAAGTACAAATGAGTGCCATGAGATAAAATAACTTGATAGTTATTGTTGGCAAAGCGATGCGCGCGATCTGCAACCCCCCACTCCCAAATATTATCCCATGTATTTACTAAAAACTGTGGATTCGGAAATTCATCACGCTTGAAAGTTGTCGTGGTATTATACATTAGGCCATCTTCCCATGCGCCCGGTGTTATCCCTCTTTTAGCAAGTAATGTTGCGACTCGCTGAGTGAAGTAAGGCTTAAGATCGTTAGGCCCGGCAACACCATTATCTGCTTTTGCAAATAACGCATCACAAGCTGGTGACTGTGTCCAAGACCCCTTACCGACTTCATCTCCACCAAAGTGCACCGTATTTAAGATAGTCCCAGCTTCACGGTACATATCTTGGAGCTCATATACAACTTTCTCCATAAAAGCGTAGCTTGAGTCTAAACACACATTAATCGAGTTGTCTTTATAAAGCTGTACCGTTAAATATTCAGATTTATCATCAATATCTGTCAGTAAATAAGCTTTTGCTTCATCACGTTTACCTGCGGCCATTAACTTATGGTAGCGTGCTTCCATAGACTTAATAGCTGCCCGAGCATGTCCTGGACTTTCTATTTCCGGGATGATCTCAATATGACGTGCTTTGGCAAATTTAAGTAACTCTACAAAATCTTCACGGGAAAGGTAACCATTACCCGTTCCAGATTTAAAAGGACCAGTGCCCAACTGAGTTAGTAAGCACTCACGCTCTTCTAGATCAAAACAGCGATAAGCTCCAACTTGAGTCAGCTCAGGAAGATCTGGAATTTCTAAGCGCCACCCTTCATCATCAGAAAAGTGCCAGTGGAACTTGTTCAGCTTATAGCGTGCCATTTGCTCAACTAACTTAAATAGCGCCTCTTTACCGTGATAGTTACGAGCATTATCATAGTGCATACCGCGCCAGTCGAAGCGAGGAGAGTCTTTAATCTCCACATGAGACAAAGTCACTTCATTTTTGCTTCCAGCAGGAAAGAGCGCGAGCAAGCTTTGGATACCATAAAACACACCCGCGTTATCAATTCCGACAATTTCTATGACATCGTCGTCTATTTCTAGGGTGTATGAGCCGGCTTTCTTGTAGTCATAGTCTCGACCTAAACTTTTAGCAACTTTCAAGCGAATAGTTGGTAAGTTACCTTCAGAGATATGATTTGGCTCAGCCTTTAGGTTGAGGCCGTATTCCGACAAGTCCTCTTGAAAGACTTCAACCTCAGACTTTAGCCGTCCAGCATAACGGATTTGCCAATCGCTATTTAAGGTAATCTCACCGCGATTAAAATCAATAAATTCTGGTTTGGGAATGATACGTTTAAGCGCATCAGCTTTTGCTACGTCAACATTACTTTGATTATGTTCAAAGCGTAATTCAGCGGTGGCTATTTTGGTGTAGTCGGTTGGTGTGCTGTATCTTTTAAGCTGGTTTTCACGTTCAAATGGCGCAACAAACTGGGTCATGTCTTCAGTATCTGTGTTAGCAAATATCACTGGTTTATTACTACCAGACACCATAAAAGCACGCGGCATAAAATCACTGTATGCAGCAACCCATGCACTACCATCGAATAAAAGCTGTAGTTTTTCGCCTGATTTTAATCCTGCAAATGATGCTGTCGGTGTTATACGGTGAAGATCGCCATTAATATGTTCAAATCGTAATCCGTTTGAAGACTCGGTTGAAATATGACGTACAGAGTGGATATAAATTTCCCAGTCACTTTGCCCTTTAGGTAGATCCACTTTTGAATTATTAGTCAATGTAATAGAGCCACTGAACCCCTCAGCTCCGTTGCTGAAATTATTTTCTACGGCAAATTCAAAATGTGTGTCAGTTGCAAACTGCGTGAGTTGCTGTTGAGTCAATGATGCTTGTGTATAGAACGCGCACCCAGCAATCATCGCCCCAAGCAAAGTCGTTTTTATTTTCATCTTTTGCTCCCAGTCTTCATGTCCAATTCAATATGAACAGCATTTAATCACTTATTGTTCCCAAACATCATATAAAAGTTAAAATGACAGCGCTATCATTATTTTTTAATCTCTTTATGCTAAGCAAATGTAAGCTACTCGCTTTTGTCACAAAGGCAATCTTATTTTTGTAGGTAGGGTGTTGTTCTACTGAGGTTATTTGAAAAGTTAAAGCGTAATGAGAAGAGCGGATTTACTCTTTGCACTGAGTAAACCCGCAATAATAGATGTGTGCGAAATTACCAGATCTTTACTCTGTCTTCTGGCTTCAGGTACATCTTATCACCTTCTTTCACATCAAACGCCTGATAAAATTCAGGCATATTTGGTAATACACCAATGACTCGATAGTGACTTGGCGAATGCGGATCTGTCATTAGACGATTACGCAGCTCTTCATCACGGTATTTACGGCGCCAGATCTGTGACCATCCCATAAAGAACCGCTGCTCACCCGTATAGCCATCAATAACAGGCGCTTTGTTGCCAGCTAAAGAAATCTGATAGGCTTTGTAAGCTACCGTTAATCCACCTAAATCACCAATATTTTCACCAAGCGTCAGCTGGCCATTTACCGCTGCATCCTCAAATGGTTTAAAGCTATTGAACTGCTCAACTAATTTTTGACTACGCGTTTCAAACTGAGCTAAGTCAGACTCACTCCACCAGTTTCTAAGGTTACCATCGCCATCATATTTAGCGCCTTGGTCATCAAAGCCATGACCTAACTCATGGCCGATAACCGCACCAATTGCGCCGTAATTTACAGCATCATCAGCTTCTAGATTAAAAAATGGCGGTTGTAAAATGGCCGCAGGGAATACGATCTCGTTGTTTACCGGGTTATAGTAAGCATTTACCGTTTGTGGCGTCATAAACCATTCACCACGATCAACAGGCTTGCCTAACTTGTCAATCATCTCCTGATTAGCAAACTCACTATAACGAACATAGTTTCCTACTAAGTCATCTGGGCTAATGTCTAGTGCCGAGTAGTCTTTCCATTTGCCTGGGTAACCAATCTTAGGAGTAAACTTATTGAGCTTCTCTTTTGCTGCGACTTTGGTTTCTGAACTCATCCACTCAAGGCCGTCAATAGCTTGGTCAAAACCTTTGATCAGGTTGGCTACCAACTCTTCCATTCGTGCTTTAGCTTCAGGTGGGAAGTAAGACTTAACGTAAATCTTCCCAAGCATTTCACCAAGTACTGAGTTACTCGCATCAACGGCTTTTTTCCATGTTGGTGCTTGTGCTTCAACGCCACGTAACGTCTTACCAAAGAAACCAAACTTAAGGTCAACCACATCTTTGCTCAATAGCTCTGCGTAGTCATTGGTAAAGTGGAAAGCAAAATAGTCTTGCCACACCTCTAAATCGGTACTTGCAATTATTTTAGATAATGACTCAAAAAAGCTCGGTTGACTGACGATCAATGAGTCCGTTTTGATCCCTAATGCACGTAAAAATGCTGCGGCATCAAAATCTGGCATTGATTTGTTAAAAGCTTCAACGGTTAATTTATTATAGGTTTTGGTTGCATCCCGACTTTCTACACGCGTCCACTGTGCTTCAGCAATTTGCTTCTCTAGCTCTAGAATATTTAACGCGGCTAGCGCTGGGTTTTTATGCCCAGTTTTGGCCATGAGCTGCTCTATATATAGCTGATATTGCTCACGGATCTTAGTGAATTTTTCATCATCTTTTAGGTAGTAGTCACGATCTGGCAAGCCTAAACCCGACTGGAACATGTATAGGGCATTTTCACTTGAGTTTTTGGCATCATTATTTACGTACCAACCAAAAGGAGTATGTGCGCCAGTTAAACGCATTTTAGCAAAGATAGTTGGCAGTTCTGACTTACTTTTCAGCGCTTGGATCTCACTAAGATAAGGCTTGATAGGCGTTAGCCCCAGCTCATTTCTTGCACCCTCATCCATATAACTTTGATAAAACGCACCCAACTTTTGCTCGTCTGATCCCGCTTTTGCAGTGCTATTATTGGCTGCTTCTTCGAGTACTTTGCGCAATGCCTTTTGGGAGTCATCGTACAGTTGCGTGAATGAGCCATAGTTGGATTTGTCTGCTGGAATAATCGTATTTTCGAGCCAATGTCCATTCACATGATAGTAAAAGTCGTCTTGAGGACGAACTGATTTATCTATATTACTAAGTTCAATACCCGAGCTTAGCGTAACTTCTTGTGTCTTAGGCTGCTCAACTTGTTGTTGTGTTTGCGGTTGTTCGCTACAACCAATCAACCCCAGTGCAAGCGCAACACTTGCAGCGGTCAATGATAATTTTTTCATGTAAATTCCCCTGATAGAGTTTCGTCGTATGACGACCATACACTAGTCTACTGATGCTCCATATGGATGACTATCATTCAAGCTTGGTATTTAGTAACAAAGTTTGTCACTCTTTTTGTGCCGCTTGTAACCGTTCCACAATGGCTTTATTTGCCGCTGGGAAGTCTAACTCGTGTAAGTTCGAAATCGCTACCCATTGTGATGGTTGCCCCTCAGCGCCATGTGCTTCTCCTGCGAACTCAGTAACTATATGAATATGTAAGCACACCGCTTTATCAGGATAATCGTGCTCTATCCTCATCAACTCAGTAGAGCTGTGTATATCAATCCCGATTTCCTCTTTTAACTCACGTTTTAAGGCAGAGAATACGTCTTCTTCAGCTTCAACTTTACCGCCAGGAAATTCCCACAGCCCACCTTGGTGTTGATCTTTGCTGCGCAAGCAAACAAAGATTTTTTGGTTTTTTTCAATTACCCCAACAGCAACTTCTACTCGTTTTTTTTCCATGATTTTCCTCATAAAAAAAGCGACTGTTCGTCGCTTTTTTAAAGTTATACCAATTTTCTTAATAAAGTGGTCTATTTTGAGGTGAGAAAATCTTGTCGATAACAAGGCAAAAATTTTGCTATTTAGTTGTTCTAAATAAGA
>NZ_JABWPQ010000009.1:0-165603 GCF_013366255.1 Pseudoalteromonas sp. McH1-7
GAGGTAAACTCGCTCCCACATGAGGGTTTTTCTCCTGTAGGTAAGCACCTTGGTAGGAGCCGCTTTACGCGGCGAGCTGTTAAGGGATCGCGAGGTAAACTCGCCCCTACACGAGAGTTTTGCTCCTAGTAGGTAAGCACCTTGGTAGGAGCTGCTTCACGCGGCGAGCAGTTAAGGGAGCGTGAGGTAACCTCGCTCCCACATGAGGGTTTTACATCTGTGGATACACACCTCGGTTGGAGTCAATTAAGGTGATTTTTCGTTAGTGTATTCTTATACGTTACTCGGTATAATGTCCGCTTTTAGCACTGCGGCAGACTTGAGTAAAGCAACATTACTCGGCCGGTATTTATTGTTGAGAACGACTATGACATCACCTACACGCGGTAATCTGTTTATCCTTTCTGCACCTTCTGGTGCGGGTAAATCAAGTTTAATTAAAGCGCTATTAGAAAAGCACAACGACATTAAAGTCTCTGTGTCTCATACCACGCGCACGCCTCGTCCGGGCGAAGAAAATGGTGTTCATTATCACTTTGTTTCTGTAGATGAGTTTAATCAGTTGATCGACAAAGGCGACTTTTTCGAGTGGGCACAAGTATTTGAAAACTACTATGGCACTTCGAAGCAAGCGATCGAAGAGCAACTTGCTGCGGGTGTCGATGTATTTTTGGATATCGATTGGCAAGGTGCGCGCCAAGTGCGTGAATTAATGCCGGAAGTAAAAACAATCTTTATTCTCCCTCCGTCAACCGCTGAATTAGAAAGTCGCTTAAATAGCCGAGGCCAAGACTCGCAAGAAGTCATTGCAGGTCGTATGGCAGAAGCGAAATCAGAAAGTTCACATTACAATGAGTTTGACTATATTTTGGTCAACGATGACTTTGAGCAAACACGCAGTGAGCTTGAGCATATTGTGATTTCAGCACGGTTAGAACAAAAAGCACAAGCTGTACGTCATCAAGCGCTGATCGCTGACTTGCTAACAAGACATTAATTATCCACAGCTCAGGTTTTTTAACCATCAATACTTGGCGAAAGGCTAGACATACAGTAAACTAGCCTTTTGCATAATGAACTGAATTTGGAGTGCTTCGATGGCTCGCGTAACTGTAGAAGATGCAGTAGATAAAATTGGTAACCGCTTTGACTTGATTTTAGTAGCAGCGCGTCGCGCTCGCCAAATTTCTGTAGGCGGTAAAGATCCTATGGTTGATGCTGAAAACGACAAGCCAACCGTAATCGCGCTACGTGAAATTGAGCAAGGTTTTGTAACCACAGACTCACTAGATATTATTGACCGTGAAGAGCAGCAGAGCCAAGAAGCTGCAGAGCTTGCAGCTGTTGCTGCAATCGTTGGTGGCAACCGCTAATCCAACCACTGTCTAAATTTCAATAATGCCAGCTTTTGCTGGCATTATTGTTTTGAGAACCAGCAAAATACATCCGTGTCATGTCCTTAACTTCCTAACAAGTCGCATAAATTGTTCATTGGCATTGCTGGTTTTTCATCGTATATTCTTAAGTAATTAGCTTGTAACCCGCTTTATACTCGCCGAGTATATTCTCTGAAACATTGGAGTGTGAATGTATCTGTTTGAAGGCCTCAAAAAGAAAATTTCAGAATATTTGTCACCAGAAGACGTTGAGTTGGTGCAAAAAGCCTATGTTGTGGCTCGTGAGGCACACGAGGGACAGACGCGCTCCAGTGGTGAGCCTTATATTACCCACCCAGTGGAAGTCACCCAGATCTTAGCGAGTATGAAGCTTGACCATGAAACACTCATGGCCGCGCTGATGCACGATGTTATTGAAGATACAGACTTTAGCCAAGACGACTTAGCCGAAATATTTGGCGATACTGTCGCTGAGCTGGTGGAAGGGGTGTCAAAGCTCGACAAACTGAGTTTCAAAGATAAAAAAGAGTTCCAAGCCGAAAACTACCGCAAAATGATCATGGCGATGACCCAAGATATTCGAGTCATCTTGATTAAGCTTGCCGATAGAACACACAATATGCGAACGCTTGGGGCACTGCGTCCTGATAAGCGCCGTCGAATTGCTCGTGAAACGTTGGAGATTTACGCCCCAATTGCAAACCGCCTAGGTATTCATGATATTAAAAACGAGTTAGAAGACTTAGGGTTTCAGGCGTTATATCCAATGCGTTATCGTGCGCTACGATCAGAGGTCGCAAAAGCACGTGGCAATCGTAAAGAAGTGATCAGTAATATTCAAACTGAAATCGAATCTAGGTTAGAAGAAGCTGGGATCCAAGGCTCAGTTAAAGGTCGTGAAAAGCACTTATATAGTATTTACCGCAAAATGCTGAATAAAGAGCTGATGTTTAACGAGGTGATGGATATTTATGCGTTTAGGATCAACGTTGATAACCTTGATACTTGCTACCGTGTGCTAGGTGTTGCACATAATCTATATAAACCAATTGAAACGCGCTTTAAGGATTATATTGCCGTACCAAAAACCAACGGTTATCAATCACTGCATACATCATTAGTTGGCCCTCATGGTATTCCAGTTGAAATCCAAATTCGTACACATGATATGGATCACATGGCAGACAAAGGGGTTGCAGCGCATTGGATGTATAAAAAATCTGGTGATAACGCTGGCCACACTGCGCAGCAGCGCGCGCGTCAGTGGATGCAAAGCTTGCTGGAATTACAGCAAAGTGCCGGTTCCTCTTTTGAGTTTGTTGAAAACGTCAAAACCGAATTATTCCCTGAAGAAATTTACGTCTTTACGCCAGACGGCCGCATTGTGGAGCTGCCTATGGGGGCAACGGCGGTAGACTTTGCTTATGCCGTGCATACAGATGTCGGTAATACCTGTGTTGGTGCGCGTGTAAACCGCAAGCCGTACCCACTAAGCAAGGCGCTGGACACCGGGCAAACAGTAGAAGTGATAACCAGTTCAGGCGCACATCCAAATGCAACATGGCTTAATTTTGTAGTAACGGGTAAGGCACGCCTTGGGATCCGTAACTACCTCAAGAGCCAGCAAGAAGAAGAAGCTATTTTATTAGGTCGTCGTTTGCTTGATTCAGCCCTTGGTGAGCACAAGCTGGATGATATTCCACAAGAACAAATTGATAATGTACTGGAAGAACACAAGCTCAACACCTTACTAGAATTATTGGTTGAAATTGGCTGCGGTAATATCATGAGTGTATTGATAGCAAAGCGCTTATTGCAAGATGATAATGCTGTAGAAGATATTGCAAAACGTGCGAAAGCCGCGATAATCGGTACTGAAGGTATGTTGGTGACTTATGCTAAATGTTGTCGCCCTGTGCCAGGAGATGCCATTACAGCCTACGTAAGCCAAGGCAAAGGGCTAATGGTGCACCGTCAAGAATGTAAAAATATTAAAGGTTGGCAAAACGAGCGCTCAAAGTACTTCGTGGTGAAATGGGAGGACAACCCAGAGAAAGAGTATATCGCCGCGCTTCGCGTTGAGATAATCAATCACCAAGGTGCGTTAGCTAAGTTAACCAATGTGGTCGCAACAACACAAGCAAACATTGTTGAGATCGCAACAGATGAAAAAGAAAGTAATTTATACGTGATTGATTTAGGTATTACCGTGAAAAACCGAGTTCATGTTGCAGATATCATGCGTCGAATTCGAGTAATGCCAGATGTGCAACGCGTGTATCGTAAAAAATAAAGGAACATCCATGAACAAAGCGATTATTTCAACAGATAAAGCGCCAGCAGCAATTGGCACTTACAACCAAGCGGTTAAAGTGGGCACTGCTGTTTATTTATCGGGTCAGATCCCATTGGTCCCTGAAACGATGGAATTTATTTCTGACGATTTTGCAGAGCAAACACACCAAGTATTTAAAAATTTAACCGCAGTGTGTGAAGAGGCCGGTGGTGAGCTTCAAGATATGGTTAAGGTGAATATCTTCCTGACAGACTTAAGTAATTTTGCAACAGTCAATGAGATTATGGCGCAATACTTTAGAAAGCCATATCCAGCACGTGCAGCCATTGGTGTAAAAGAATTACCAAAGGGTGCACAGGTAGAAATTGACGGCATTATGGAGCTGCCATCAACGAACTAAGCACAGTGCTTTTTTAAGCTGTATACTCGTTTGCCCCCGTAACTAGTACGGGGGCAAATTATTTGTGCAGCGAGAATACATTACACAGCGCGACAGAGTGGGCTGCACCTACTGGATGATACCCCTATTTAATACAGAGTATTAAGTCAAATTGGTATTAGCACATATTGGTTGGACAATCGCAATGTAACGTATTTGGCTCTGGAACACAGGCTAGCGCCTTTGACGGGCACTCTAGTGTTGCAGCATCGGTATCACAGTTTAAGTTACGGCTACAGTGATAAGAACAACCGCCGCCAATCTCACGAGTGTTATGATAATCCAGTATTCGCGGAGTCCCTGATAATGACTTTAGTTGCTTCTTGTTCAGTTTTAAATCCATCGTTTATTCCTTCAATTGAGTTAAGATAAAAGCAGCATAGAGGACTATGACTTATGCTGCGGCTCGGATTTTTTAGGCGTTAAGTCTTCTTCACTTTCATTAATTGGTGCAGGACGAAAACGTTCAACGTAAACGGTTGCCAAGAGCACAGTTACAACTGCAGCGAGCAAGATAGCTTTAGCATATGGGTAGCTTTGATATATCCAATTCCAGCTCCAATATGGCTTAGCTGTCTCTTCTGCAACACCGAAAATGTAGTCCATATTACGAATTAAGTTTTCAATAAAGGCGCTAACATCTACTATTATGAAAAGGAAATAAATTCCAACTAATAGAATGTCTGCATGAGTCATATAAATAAACTCTCGCTTCTCAGGCTGGAATTTACTTATAAAGGTAATAGATAGCCTCGTTCTATTTTTAAAGTAAAAAAATAGTGCCAGATCAGTAATAAAATGCAGAACAAATATTAAGCCGTTTACAAAATAAGCAGGTTTCTCAGGGAATAATCGTTCAGTGATTAATGAATATGAGTAAAACTCAAAAGAGATAACTAAAACTAACCCCAACGAAATGTGCTTAATATTTTCTTGTTCTTTGAAAAAAAATGTTAATATTAAAGTTGTAACAATGACATAAACATAAGCATACTCTTCAAAGCTAATTTGAATATATGAGGTAAAACACCATGTTACGATAGCTAACAAGGCAAAGTGCCATGTTTTAATCATTTAAACTTCCTTAGTGATATAGGTAAAAGATTAACACCAGATGAAGGAGCTGCTGAGCCTCTAGGGTCATCTTTTATGACTCCCAAGCTACCACCAAAAACTTGCTCATTTTCAGATTTTGATAATACTTTTGTTTTAGTTATCTTTGTCATTTTTTTTTGATTTGAAGACATCATGTTCTATTCCTTAATAGGTTTTTTGCAGTGGTTAAAGTTATTAACACTCTACTCTGGAAAGCACCTATTGAGAACAGTTTGAGAGGCTAAAGTGCGTTTCCTAATTAGCTTTTGAGCAATTTTGAGTTAATAAAATGCCTAATTACCTACATATAACTAAACTTCTTAAATTGGACTATCTATATCCTTTCCAGGTTTGCATAGCTGATTTCCTTTTTAATCCTTTAGCGGTTTAAACTAATTAATAACCTATGTATTTATTCCTCCACCTTTTTGGTGTTGGCTGGTGTTTGTTGGCCACTACAGTTGGCTGGTGTCGGGCTTTTGCGTCTTAGCTGAGAGTCACTAATTAAGTTCCTTAAAGCTTGAAACTGTTTGATTATGGGAGAAAGGTCAATATCACAATACCTACACCAAACTTGAAAGTGATCCCATGGTATTCGACTCACACCATTTTCATAGTTTTCGTAGGTTTGGCGGCTAATACCTACAAGATCAGCCATTTGCTGCGTGGTTTTTTGGGCTGCAAGACGCATTCTTCTGAGGTCGTCACCGTTATATTTAAAATAGGGATTGCCCACCAATATAGTCCTTTCTTGTATGGGGGAGTATGCTCAATGCCACCCAAGTTACTTTTATGTATAATCTTTGTTAACTGCAAATTGTAATCAATAAAAATGTTTCTGCAAGAGGAAATTAATTTGTGAGCAGATCTATTGGTTTTCATTTAGTTAATATAAAAATTGATTCGACAAGATTTTTTTGCAAGGCCTTTGATACTGTTTTATGACGTTAATAATAGTGTAACAACAGAGGATGATATGGACTATCTACGTCAATATAACGACCTGAATATTCTTTATGTGGCACTGAAAAAAGCAAGCCACAATGACCCGAAAACATCAGACACCACCGCGAAGTGGTTTTCACTGGTGGAAAGTACGTTATTTGAATTACAAGAATTGGCACACATGGAAAAAGCGTATATGCAGAAATCACGCTCAATGAATAATCTAGTTGAGCTGGTATATGCCAGTGCACCGAGTACGGAATAGCGCGATAAAGCACCGTTTGCAGTGGTAAGAGTGCCAATCAAGCTAGAGTATCGGTTGGCACTCTTTTTTATTGTTTATAGCTTTGCTACAACTCAAATGGTGCGACGCCTTTGGCTTCCATCATATAGCCGGTTTGCGCTATGTCGCCTTTCCATGTTGAAACTTTAATAATGCCACTGACTGTGATTGCATCATACAAGCTTTCAATGGGAACACCGTTTTTAATTTTGACATGCACAATTTGATTGGGCGGTGGCGGTGGCACATGAATACAAGCGCCAAAGTAAGGTACGAGTAAAAACTCGGTGATCACTTCGCTGTCACCTTCAAGTGGTACCACAAAGCCTGGTAAGCTTACTAGTTGACCGTCCAACTCTTTAACGACAGGGGCGTCTAAATCGGGTTGGATCCAGTTTTGTTCAGCGCCTTCATGGCTTGCCGCATCTTGATTACTAATTTGTACATGCCCTTTTGGAATTAAGTCTTCCCAAAACAGTTCTTTCGGTGGAGCTGCCTTTGCGGCACCACTGAGTATCATCGCTGTGATACATGCAATAAAATAAAAAACGTGAGTACGTGCGTTTAACTGCATTTTTTTCCTCTTAGGTTTTAATTTGCATGCCATCGGCAAGCGAGTAAAAGTAAGCGCGGGCGGCGGGAATAGCGCCAATCAGTGTACCTGCGCCTATAATAACGCTAAGTAACGTGAGTTCATAGGCTGAGAGTGGGCTGAAACTGAGCACTACCCCAAATTGGCTTTGCAGAGCCGATTGTGCAGCAATGAGCAGAGCGTAGAAAAGTGCAACACCAAAAATACAACCTAACACAGTAATTAAAATTGCTTCGCTGACAAGCAGGGTAAAAATATGCCAAGGTCGCGCCCCAACGGAGCGCAGAATAGCCAACTCCCGACGCCTTTGGTTTAAGGTGGCCAATAGGGAGGTCAACATACCAAGTAAGCTTATCAATACAACTGCGAGCGTGATAAGTAGCAAAATTTTCTCGACAATATCTAGCATTGCCCATAATTCTCTTAATGTTACCCCTGGCATGATAGCGAGTAGAGGTTCATCTTTATATAAATTAATATTTCTGCGCACTTGTAAGGTATAAAGAGGTGACTCAAAGCCCAGTAAAAATGCCGTAATTTGTTTGGTTGAACCAATTAAATCACCAGGTGTTGAATTGAGGTTGTGCAGTAAGGCGCTATTGTTTGTACTACCATGCTCATGCTCATGCTCATGCTCATGCTCATGCTCATGCTCATGCTCATGCTCGTGCTCATCGTCGTGGTTTGCGGTGTGCTGTGGTCGTGAAATCTGGCGCGATGTTTTGCTGTGTCCTGTGCTGTGCATCTTTTCTATTGCACTGAGTGGCACATGTAGTGTTTTATCTACCGGTGTGCCAGTTGCAGCCAAAATACCAGAAATAACCAGCGGGTTGTCATCGTGGTGATGGAAACTGGTGTTGCCCATCCCATGAGAAATAACAATTTTTTGTCCCAGCTTGTATCCTAGTTGCTTAGCAACTGTTGCCCCAAGCACCACTTCTTGAGGATTATGAAATGCGCGGCCAGCTTTAAAGGTAAGGTGCTGTTTTTTGCCGTATTGATAATGTTTGAAGTAATTGTCATCTGTGCCTAGTACAGCAAAGCCTTTGTGGCTGTCACCTAAGCTTATCGGAATGCTCCAAGCGACGCCACGTTGCGCCTTTATATATTCGTAGCTTTGCCATTGTACGGCATTGTTGGCATGGCCAATTCTAAATACGCTTGAAAGGAGCAATTGAATGTCACCAGTACGTGCACCTACAATTAAGTCGGTACCCGAAATTGTATTTGCAAAGCTAGACTTTGCGTCTTGGCGAACACGCTCTACTGCAAGCAGTAACATCACACTAATGGCAATGGTGACCAGAGTGAGGGCGACACTGGCCTTCCTATTTAGTGTACTTTTCCATGCAAGCTTAACTAGCATACTGAGCTCCTTGATTTAATTCACTCAGACTGAGCTGCCTATTAAATAAGGGAGCTAAACTCTTATCGTGGCTAACAAAGAGGATAGATGCGCTGTAAACGGCAGCTTGATTAAAGAGCAATTTGATAAAGCCATCACGGCTATCGGCATCGAGTGCCGAGGTTGGCTCATCAGCAATAATTATCTCGGGTCTACCGATAAAGGCGCGGGCTGCAGCTACTCGCTGTTGCTGGCCAATACTCAGCTCTGCGACACTGCGCTGTTGGGTATGTTCGTCAATCCCAAGCTCAGTGAGTAAAAGTTTGGCTTCTTGTTCAAGGGTTTTGCTTTGCGATGTGATACTTTGCTTACGCTTTTTGGAAAACTCACAGCCAAGGGTGACGTTCTCAATAGGAGATAAATAAGGCAATAAATTGAAGCTTTGAAAAATAGTACCAATATGGTCAGCTCTGAACTTATCACGTTGACTACGGCTAAGTGTGCTGGCTTTGGTGCCTGCTATCTCAATCATGCCTTGTTGGCAATCTAAAGTACCTGCAATCAAGCCAAGTAACGTGGATTTACCACTGCCACTTGGGCCATGTAAAAACACGTGTTCTCCTCGGGCGATATTAAGCATAGGTATATTTAATACCGGCTTGCTCGCTGTAGGCCAAGTAAACTGTAAGTGTGTAATAGTGAGCATAATGTCTCTGTACTGGCAAACAATTGTGTGATGGTATAACAGTCGCCTGCAAAGCAAAACCCCGTTAAGCCCAACAACAAGGATGCAAGTTATACCAATTAAACTTAATACTTACTCAATTTGAAGGAGTAAACCTGACGCTAACAGCGTTAAAAATTTCTTATTTAGAACAACTAAATAGAAAAATTTTTGCCTTGTTATCGACAAGGTTTTCTCGCCTCAAAATAGACCACTTAATTAAGATAATTGGTATTAAATTGTGATTTTTGTTCAGCTCGACTATTATAGCGCCCCTAACCCCCTCATTATTTTGTGCCCTTTAGCAAGGCACATCCTGTCATCGGAGTAACAATGAGTAGCTACAAAGTTTTAGACGTCAATGACGATCTTCCAATTCGCACTAAAGGTGCGGTTCACAGCGGTAAAGTACGTTCAGTTTATTGGTTAACCGACGCCGACAGTGCGCGTTTAATTGAAGAAAAAGGCTATGATGTTCCGTCCGGTACAGAATTGGCAATCATGGTGATCTCAGATCGTATTTCAGCATTTGATTGTATCTGGCAAGGCGAAAATGGCCTTAATGGTGTCCCAGGTAAAGGGATTGCGCTCAATAGTGTTGCGGCGCATTGGTTCTCCTTATTTAATGAAGCGGGCCTTGCGGGTAACCATATTGTCGATATTCCACATCCTTATGTTTGGATTGTACGTAAAGCCAGTACAGTAAGAGTTGAGGCGATAGCGCGCCGATATATTACTGGCAGCATGTGGCGTGACTATGCCAAAGGAGTTCGGTCGTTTTGTGGCTTGCAGCTACCTGAAGGTTTAGAAGCCAATCAGAAGCTGGATGATGTTTTGATTACACCGTCAACGAAAGGGATCATCAAAGGAGTCGCTGATGTACCGGAAGTGGATGACGTGAATATTTCTCGTCAAAACATTGAAGATAACCTTAGTGCATTTAACTTCAAATCAGCCGCTGATGTGGATAAGTACGAACAGTTGCTCACTGAAGGCTTTACTCTGATCAGCAACGAGCTGAAAAAGCTTGATCAGATCTTTGTCGATACCAAGTTCGAGTTTGGCTATGTTGAAGACAAAGACGGCCAAGCGCGCTTAATTTATATCGACGAAGTTGGTACGCCTGACTCATCTCGCATTTGGGATGGGCCTGCTTACCGTGATGGCAAGATAGTTGAAAACTCAAAAGAAGGGTTCCGCCAACTCCTGATAAACAATGTGCCTGACAGCGATGTATTACTAAATAAAGATCGTATGCCAGAGCGTGAAGCGCTTGCCCGTGATTATTTATTGCCAGAAGCGGTAATGATGTCTGTGAGCGAAACTTACGTGGGTATTGCCAGTAAAATTGTTGGCCGTGAGTTAGTCATTCCAACAGATCCACGTCAAGAAGTCATTGATATTCTTGATAAGCATTACGGTCTTATCAAATAACTTTCACACACCAATTTGTTTGCCTTAATAACAAGTTTATTAAGGCAGATTTTCTTATTTGCTTGCTTTTCGAGGCAAGGTCTCTTTTACTTAACCTAATTATTACGATTAATAGAGCTGCTGATGCGTGCCTTTCTTTTGCCTCAATTTTGGCTGTTGCTGCTATGCGCTTTGACTAGTCGCGTCGTGGCGGCTACGCAGTTGCGGATTGTTGATGAAAACGGTATGTCGCTTCAGCATGCCGTTGTTGAATTGCAATCGTCAGCAGCACAACCAATCGCAAACAACATCGCTATTATGGATCAGCTCGATAAGGCCTTTGTGCCCTTTGTGTTAGCAATTCAGCCAGGGCAAGAGATTAGCTTCCCAAATAGCGATGATATTCGTCATCACGTTTATTCATTTTCACAAACCAAGCCATTTGAACTAAAACTTTACTCTGGTACGCCAAATCAACCACTTATGTTTGAAAAAGCAGGAATAGTAGTGTTAGGTTGTAATATCCATGATTCAATGGTGGGCTATATTTATATCGCTGAACAGCCGGTATTGATAACGGATGCACAAGGCTTGGTTAATTTACCAGACAATATTGATACCGTGATGGTATGGCATCCTTATCAAACTAAAGATATCGATAAAAAACAAACTGTTCAGATCGAAAGCAAAAATAGTCAGATATCGATAACAATTGAAATAACCACTCCAGCGCCACGCAATACGTTTGGGGCGCGCTTCGGGCAGCATGAATGAACAATAGTTTTAAACATAAAATAATCAGTCTATGTATTGCGCTTATTTTGTTAACCGCAGGAATAAGCTTGGCAAGTTTTTGGTGGTCTACAAGTAAATTTAATGAAGCTCAAGTACAACGAAAAATCCAAGTCGCACAAAATGTGTATCAACAGTACTTGAAAGCAAGAGAGCGCCTGCTGGTCACTGCTGCGACGGTACTGACAGCTGACTTTGGTTTTAAGCAGGCTGTCGCAACACGAGATGCACAAACAATAAGTAGCGTATTACTCAATCACTCCCGCAGAATAGACGCTGATCTGATGCTGTTGCTAGATGTTAATGGTGATCTTATCTCTGCAAATGCTCAAGGTATAGAGGTACCAAGCGATATTCGCACTTGGATGCAAGTATTGAAAAATCATCAAGATCACTCCGCTTTCGTAGTGTTGAGTGAGCAGCTTTATCAAGTCATCATTTTACCTGTTCGTGCGCCAAGAACGATCGCATATTCAGTAATAGGGTTTGAAGTTGGTAAATCTGTTGCTGAGGAACTAAAAGAACTCACAGGTATGGAGAGTAGTTTTGTTGGTGCGACTGACAAGCTCAAAGCCAGCTCTGTTGCTGGTTTGTCCCTCGGAAGTGATCTCTTTGCTTTTCTTGAGTCGCAAAAGACAACTCGATGGCTTGGCGAGTATGCGGTTTATAAAAGCGCCGAAGTGAATTTACCATCACTGGAGAGTAATCCCATTAGTTTAGTGTTAAGTGCAGACCTAACGACGCAATATCAAGAGTTCGATAAAATGGTGTTTACTATTATATTGCTCTCCACAGCTACTATTTTACTCGGCTTTATTACCAGCGGCATTGTTGCAAAAAACCTTACTACACCACTTAGTAAGCTAACTGAGCTTGCTAAGCGATTTGCTAAAGGCGACTACTCAGCCAAATTAGAAGAGTCTCGCCCAACACAAGAGATATGCCAGTTGGTTGATGCCTTTAATGAGATGGGTGAAGATATTCAAGAGCGCGAAGAGCAAATTCGATTTCAAGCAAGTCATGATTACCTAACTGGCTTTTATAATCGTAATGCTGCACTGGATAAGTTACATAAAGTACTTGCAGGTGGTACTGAATATTATTTTATTGCCATAGACATAAAAGGGCTACGTCATATTAATGACAAGTTAGGGCCTCGTGTTGGAGACGATTGTATCAAAGCCGTAGCGCAGCGCATTGCAGAGATAAATGCTTCTGACACAGGGTTGAATGTGCGTTTAGGAGGCGATGAGTTTTTAGTTGCCCATCAAGCGCAAGCGTGTGAAGACCCACAGCAAGCTGTATTAGGTATTGTGCAGTGTGCACAGCGGTTAAATCAAGACTTGAGTCAGCCCTATATGGTACAAGGACTGGATATTTCTCTTCGCTTTAGTATTGGCGTAGTGCATTATCCCAAACAAGCACATACCCCAGAAGATGTAGTGCGTCGTGCCTTGATTGCGGTAGATACAGCAGCACATGATGGTCATGAAGTTTACTATTATCAGTCAGGTGAGGATGAAGCTCACCTAGAGCGGTTGCAAATCATTGACGAGTTGAGACAAGCAATCAACAGTGATGATGGTCAATTGTTTATGACATATCAGCCAAAACTCAATATGAAAAGCAATCGCATTGATAAAGTTGAAGCACTGATCCGGTGGCAGCGTAACAATGGTGAATGGGTATCTCCTGAACTGTTTATTGATTTGGCCGAGCAGTCGGGGCTAATTGTAGATTTGACTCAGTGGGTACTCAATACAGTAATAGCGCAGGTCTCTAATTGGAGCAGACAAGGTGAGCATATAAAAGCAGCCATCAATGTATCGGCTCAAGACATTATCGATAAAGATTTTCTACCACATTTACAATCATTGCTACAGCGTCATAAGGTGCAGCCTGAGCTTATCACTATTGAGCTTACGGAGCGTGACATGATAGAAAACGAAGAAAAAGGCATTTCGGTTTTGCAAGCGCTTAAGCGTTTAGGTGTACAGGTTTCACTCGATGATTACGGTGTTGGCCAAACGTCGCTTGGGCGACTTAAAATGTTGCCAATAGATGAATTGAAACTCGATAAGGTATTCATTTTAAAATTGGCACAGTCTGAAAAAGACCAATTTATTGTAAACTCAACCATTACGCTTGGGCATCAACTTGGTTTTAGTGTGGTGGCAGAGGGAGTAGAAGACAAAGCATCACTTGAGCTATTAGCAGATATGCAGTGCGACTACGCACAGGGCTATTATTTAAGTAAACCGCTTAAAGCTGACGACTTTGACTTATGGTTAGGAAGGTATCATGAGGTGGGGTGAGCTTGCCATTATCACCATGTTATTTGGGACATCAGCCTATGGTAAGGAGGATAAGCTGTAGGCCACTCTTGCTGGCTACGCTTTAAAAGATACGGAGTGAGCCTGTGGGTTTTATAGTAGAGCGAGTTTGAGAAGCTACCAGCTCGATTAGTGGAGCTTCGGCCAATATCTTCAACCGAGTGGAGTTAAGTTTTGCCCGAGAAACTTTGATGTTGACGCCCTTAACCTAGATATTCAGCAAAAAAGCTGAATTCTTTAGGGGATTTCTGTACTCTTAGTGGCATTAATCCAAAGTGTAGTCATAGCCTATACTCATTTATCGGTATGATGTTTGATACGCATAATACCAATTCACTTAACTAAGATAATTGGTATAACTTGTAGAAGAGAGTTAGTTTGAAAAAAGTCATTACATTCGGCACCTTTGATATTTTCCACGTTGGCCATGTAAACATTCTAGAACGTGCACGTGCGCTTGGTGATTACCTTATTGTCGGGATTTCATCAGATGAGTTGAATTTCTCTAAAAAAGGTAGAAACCCAGTTTACTCTATTGCTGAACGCTTAAAAATAATCAGCTCTTTACGGTTTGTTGATGAAGTGTTTGTTGAGGAGTCTTTGGAGTTAAAAGCGCAGTATCTACGAGACTTTGATGCTGATGTACTGGTAATGGGCGATGACTGGAAGGGGAAGTTTGATATTTATAAGGATATTTGTGATGTAGTGTATCTAGAGCGCACCCCTTCTATATCAACAACCGAGATTATTGAAGTGGTACGTCAGCCTAGGGACAACTAATCATGAAGCATGCGGTGGATGTAACTTGGCTTTTTGCTAATTTAGCGCGCGTAAAGGTACTTGATGCGGGCATCGTTAAACCCGATCAGCAGGGACCATACCAACCACCCGCAAAGATCCAAGGTGCGCTACGGTTTGATATTAGTGGTGCACTGTGTGCCGAGCAAGCTAAAACGCCGAATATGTGCTGTAGTGCCGCTCAGTTTCAGGCAGAAATGCGCCAGCTTGGCATTAACCATGATGATGTGCTGGTGGTGTACGATGATAAAGGCATGTTTAGTGCGGCAAGAGCATGGTATATGCTCAAAAAAATGGGACATGAGCAAGTTTTTGTACTAGATGGCGGACTTCCTGCTTGGTGTGAAAAGCAGTATCCAACCTGCCAATCCTACCTGATGCCAGCGACAGCTGGAGACTTTGTCGCAAACTTCGATGATAGTGCATTTATTGATAAAGATGCTGTGATTGCCAATATACCATCACAACAAAGTCTATTGATTGACGCCAGAGGCGCGAAGCGATTTTCTGGAGAAGAGCCGGAGCCCCGTGCAGATATGCGCAGCGGTCATGTGCCTAAAAGTAAAAACCTGCCTTACACGCGTTTATTAAACGCCGATGGCTGCTTTAAACCACTCACTGAGCTTGAAGTGTTATATAGCGACTTATCAAAAAATAAGACTAAGCCTCTGATATTCTCTTGTGGTTCAGGTGTTACAGCTTGTATTTTAGCGCTGGTGGCTGACGAGCTAGGTTACCAACAGTTGACGGTATATGACGGCTCGTGGAGTGAATGGGGCGCTGATCCCGATGTCCCAGTTGAAACAGTAACCTAAACTGGATATCACGTCTGATGAGAGTGATGTTACACTTTTGAGCTGGAAAAATGTCACCTCATGTAGGGTCGTTGGTTGAAAAAGGGCACCACTACATGGCCCCTTTTTCGTTTTCAATTACTTGTGATAAGCAAGGCAAGCTTCAACTTCGTTCTTCGATCCTAAAATAACACCAACGCGCTGGTGTATTTCTTCAGGTTGAATATCCAAAATACGCTCACGGCCAGTATGTGCAATACCACCAGCTTGCTCGATAAGCATCGCCATAGGGTTTGCTTCGTAAAGCAAGCGAAGTTTAAACGGTTTGTTAGGATCTTTACGATCTTCTGGGTAGGTGAATAGGCCACCACGACATAATACACGGTGAACATCTCCTACCATTGCTGCTATCCAGCGCATATTGAAGTTTTTACCGCGAGGTCCGGTTTCTCCTGCAAGCAAATCCTCGATGTAGTTTTGCATAGGAGGTGTCCAATGGCGTTGATTGGAAGCGTTAATGGCAAACTCTTTTGTGTCCTCTGGTATCTCAGCGAAATCTTGCGTTAACAAGAAGCTTCCGTGGGTCTTATCTAGCGTGAATAGGCGTGTACCTTTACCTGTGGAAAGCGCTAGCATAGTCGATGGGCCGTACAATACGTAACCCGCTGCGACTTGTTTATGGCCAGGCTGCATGAAAATTGCAGGATCGCTTGGATCAGAACCCTCTGGCGCTTCCATAATTGAGAAAATTGTACCAACTAGTGAATTAATGTCAGTATTTGAAGAGCCATCGAGCGGGTCAAAGGCAACAATATACTTAGCGTTAGGATCACCTGCCACCGTGAAGTCTTCCTCTTCAGAAGCAATGGCTTTTACATATCCAGACTCAAGCAAAATATCTTTTAAGAGTTGATTTGACAATACATCGAGTTTCTTTTGAGTTTCACCTTGGATATTTTCATCAAGGGTAGAGCCAAGTACGCCTGAGAGTGCACCTTGACCAACTCGGAACGATATTTCTTTACATGCCGCGAGAATGGTACGGATAAGAGATACCAACTCACGAGAACAACCATCTTCTACTAACACCGGAGGGAGTCTACGCATTTTTTAAGTCCTGATTACTTTGTGTTTATAGCAATAAATAATGTGAGAGGTGCTATAAACTGCGCTGTAATTCGTCTTGAAAGGCTGTAAATTGTATACGATTTCAGATACAACTGGGGTTAAGCCTCAAAACCATAAATAACAAAGAGCAGCCATGAGCAAAATAAAGTACTTCACTCACACTGTGTCGGCTTTGTTGTTGTGTATGATAACTCATGCACACGCAGCAATTAAGCCTATAGATGAATTTACTGCCAGTTTTAATCATCACCCCGGTTTTTACGCCTTTTACAGTGACGCTTCAAGCGGCAAGTTATATTTAGACATCGACAAGTTTAATGCACCCTTCTTACTACAGCATAGCTTACCCTACGGCATTGGTTCTAATGATATTGGTTTAGATAGAGGCCAGTTAGGTGGCACCCACCTTGTTCAGTTTGAACGCTTTGGTGATAAAGTCATGCTTCGTGCGATAAATACGTATTATCGTGCTAGTGCCAATAATGAAGCGGAAAAACAAAGTGTGAAAGAGGCCTTTGCCTCAAGCATACTGCATGGGTTTAAAGTCGTCGCTGAGGATAACGACAGTGTACTGATAGACTATACCCCTTATTTACTTAGTGATGTGCATGGGGTTTCTCGTACGCTTGCTAGGCGAAACCAAGGCACGTTTTCCCTAGACAGCAGCCGCAGCGCAGTATTTATGCCACGCTCAAAGGCATTTATAAAAAATACGGAACTGGAGGCTGTGCTGACTTTTACAGGTAATAAGCCTGGAGAGTATGTTCGTCAAGTCAGTGCAGATCCTCACGCGCTCACCGTACATCAACACCACTCTTTGATTGAGCTTCCCGAGGACAATTATCAGCCGCGGGCATTTCATCCGCAATCGGGTTACTGGAGTATTGAGCATAAAGATTACTCTGCACCACTTGGAGAGTCGATGCTAGTGCGCTACATTCCGCGCCATCGTTTAGAGAAAAAAGATCCAACTGCGCCAGTATCAGAAGCGGTAAAACCAATCGTATATTACCTAGACCCAGGCGTACCTGAGCCGGTGAGAACCGCATTACTTGATGGTGCAAAGTGGTGGGATCAAGCATTTGAAGCTGCGGGCTATAAAAATGCTTTTCAGGTCAAAATCTTACCTGAGCATGCTGATCCCATGGATATTCGCTACAACGTGATCCAGTGGGTGCATCGTGCGACGCGAGGTTGGTCATACGGCGCATCGGTGATCGACCCACGTACCGGTGAAATTTTAAAAGGGCATGTTACGCTAGGCTCGTTGCGTGTGCGTCAAGATATCCTTATTGCAGAGGCTCTTTCTGCGCCGTTTGTTGAAGGAAATGAGACCACCGAGCGGTTACATGCGATGGCACTGGAGCGTATCCGTCAACTCAGTGCCCACGAAATAGGCCACACTTTGGGGATTGCGCACAATTTCTCTGCATCGGTAAAAAACCGAGCATCTGTGATGGATTACCCTCATCCACTGGTAAGTTTTGAAAATGGCAAATTAGATGTGACCCAAGGCTATGCCAAAGGAATGGGCGCATGGGATACGCAGGTTATTAAATATGGTTACAGTGACTTTCGCGGTGCCGATGAGGCCACTGAGCTTGCTGCCATCCTAGCTGAAAATAAAGCGCTGGAGCTGGAGTTTATTTCGGACTCAGATGCCAGGGCTAAAGGCGGTGCACACCCCACAGCTCACCTTTGGGATAATGGCGCAGATCCTGCTGCTGAGCTACGGCGAGTACTAGAGGTACGTCAACAAGCCTTGGATACTTTTGGAATTAACAGCATTAAAAAAGGAGTTGCACTGTCACAGTTAGAAGAAAGACTCGTGCCGCTTTATTTATTCCATCGCTATCAAGTTGAAGCTGCGGTTAAACTTATCGCGGGGGTAGACTATGACTATGAAGTACGTGGTGAAGAGGTAATAAAAGGAGCGCAAGTCGTTGACAAGGCACGGCAACAAAGTGCAACAAACGCACTATTGGACACGCTTTCACCTGATACCTTGGCTATCGCGGAGTCGATTTTAGCTTTGATCCCACCCAAAGCTTATGGAGAGTATAAAACTCGCGAGAGTATCAAAGGTCGCACAGGGCTAACCCTAGATGCCATGGCGCTTCCAGAGGTTGCTGCACAGCATAGTCTAGATTTATTGTTACATCCTCAACGTTTAAACCGCCTCGCACAACAACATGCGCGCGACCCTGAATCTTTTGGCACACAGGCGCTACTAGATTCAATGTATACACGCGTATTTGAGCAATCAGAGAGTGCAGGTATGAGACAAAAACTAAAGCAAAGGGTGCAATATCTAAGCGCGGTGAAACTGGTGACACTGAGTCAAAGTGATAAGGTCGCTCCTGAAGTGCAAGCGCAACTAAAGTTTTATTTAGCAGAAATAGCGAACGCGTTTAGCCACTCATCGGTGTTTAACGACGTATCATTTGATAAGGCGTTCAGGCATATGCTGGCTGAGCAAATAAACCAGTATCTACGTTCTGGTGAATGGAGCGGGCACTTTAAAACACTCGATATGCCACCAGGCTCACCAATCTAATATACAACCTTCATCATAGGTGGTTTTCACTTTGCTTGAACTTGGATTAATAACATGCTCTTTAGTCGTTGCTTGTTTGAGTTCAAGCCTTACTGCTTGAATATAGAACTGTGCACTTTTTTAGTGTTATTGAAAGCTAAATTATCAACAAAAAAGAAATTATTTATTGACAATAGTACCTTTTTTGGTAATTTCAAATGACTGCTATTTAGGCTTGTATGGGTACAAACTCAATTTAGCAGACATAATTAGGCCAGTTTTATTATTTCGTTAAGTGATAACATTGGCTGTATTCTGAGATATTGGATTATTTCAACAGGAAAATTGAAAATGAAACTAAACCTAAATAAAAAAAGCATCAAAAATCTATCTCGTGATAACAAAGCGCTACCTGTAAACGCAACTCCAGCTATTGCCGGTGGTGTAGCAACAAACCTATGTAACAGCGATGGTTTACGTTGCGACAGACCGACTACATACACTATGTCTATTGTGATTTGTAAAACTGAAATGTAAGCCTATTCAGTAATCAGGTAAACCTGGACTCAGGTTGCTACTGATATAGAAAAACCTCGTCAAAATATGGCGAGGTTTTTTAGTATCTACTGTTAACGATAGCAGAGCGCGGCTATCGGCAATACTTTCTCGCCTCAAAATAGACCACTCAATAAAGATAAAGGATATAAACCCAATATTTATCCAAATCTTAAGATGGTTATATACCCTCTCTTTATGACTTCTATAAAAAGCAACTCTCTTTAATCAAACGTGTCAGTATCGCTTGGCTGGGCTGAATTTTTTCCATTGCTAGAAATTCATTTGGTTGGTGTGCTTGGTTAATAGAGCCTGGCCCCATCACAATGGTTTCGCAGCCAAGTTGCTGCAAAAATGGTGCTTCAGTACAGTAGTTAACCGCAATCGCTTGCTGCCCTGATATGCGCTCAGCCATCTTGACCAGCGCTGAGTCTGTCGAGCCAGTAAACGCAGGAATAGGGTCGTGCATATCCATAACCGAAACACAGTGTGGATAGCGAGCGTTAATGGGCGCAACTGCATCTATCAACATGCCTTGTAGCTCTTTAATACTCAACCCAGGTAAAGGGCGTATATCAATATGTAATTCGCAGCAGCCACAAATACGGTTTGCATTATCGCCACCATGGATGTGCCCAAGGTTTAGAGTTGGATAGGGAATTGCGAAATGTTTTATTGAATATTTATTCTTTAATTCTTCTCTTAACTTTAATAAATTTGCAATCACTTGGTGCATGATCTCAATGGCATTTAGGCCCCGTTCAGGGTCTGAACTATGCCCTGAACGACCAACAATACGAATGGCGCTGGTCATATGCCCCTTATGAGTAAAGACGGGCACCATATCGGTAGGTTCACCAATCACACAGCGTGCAGGTCTTAGGTTGGGGTGCTTAGCGATAGCCTGTGCACCAGCCATGGTTGTTTCTTCATCAGCGGTAGCTAAAATCATGATTGGTGCACATTGCTCACACTCATCTAATTCACCAATAGCGTTTAATACAAAGGCAAAAAAACCTTTCATATCAATACTGCCAAGGCCATAAAGTTTATTGTCTTCCATGCTCAATTTAAATGGATCAAATTGCCATCGACTTTCATCAAATGGAACGGTATCGGTATGTCCCGCTAACATTAAGCCGCCATCACCACTACCTCGTCTTGCAATCAGGTTGTACTTACCTTTTGCCTGTTCAAGTTCCGTCACTTCAACTGTAAACCCTAACGTTTCGCACCACTGTGCGAGTAGCTGGATCACATTCCGATTGCTCATGTTTAGACTTTCTTCTAATGCACTGATAGATGGCGCTGCGATCAGCTGTTGGTACATGTCCATAAAAGCGGGAAGTTTCATAAAAATTCCTAAAATACTTATTCAAAGTTCTTGCATAAAAATATAAAGGTGTTTAAAGTGAATATCAATTCACTTTTTTGGCATAAATATATTTAGAGGCGGCAATGCGACGATTTGACTTCAACACTTAGAAAAAACAATTCCAATTAAACTTTTTAATCTTGAGAGTACTATGTTGAATGTATCTATAATCGGAGCGAGCGGCTACAGTGGTGCTGAGCTTGCTAAGCTGGTTGCCAGACACCCTGAATTTTCCCTTACGCACTGCTTTGTGTCTGAACAAAGCACAGATAAACACAAACTCATCAGCGAGTTATATCCAGAACATACAGGCTTGTTAGATATTGAGCTTGAACCACTAAATCAGCAAGCATTTTCGCTCATTGAACAATCTACAGATTACGTTTGTTTGTGCACTGACCATAAGGTAAGCGTGGAGCTTGCTCCGGTGTTTTTACAAATGGGAAAGCGAGTATTTGATCTTTCTGGTGGTTACCGCTTATCTGACAATGAGGATTATGAAACCTACTACGGCTTTTCTCATCCATACCAAGACTGGCTAACACAAGCGCAATATGGTTTAGCTGAGTGGTATGGCGATGCGATTAAAGCGGCGAAGTTGGTGGCCGTTGCTGGTTGTTACCCAACCGCTGCGCTCAATGCACTCAAACCATTACAACAGGCTGACTTGATATCAGCGCAGCCTGTGATCATCAACGCTGTTTCTGGTGTAACAGGTGCTGGTAGAAAGGCGAATGTTACAAGCCATTTTTGTGAGGTATCACTCGCACCATACGGTTTGTTTACGCACAGACATACCCCCGAAATTGAGAAATATCTAAGTCATCCAGTGTTGTTTACGCCGCATTTAGGAAATTTTAAGCGTGGTATCTTAGAAACAATCTACGTCACTCTGAAGGAAAATGTCACTACAAATCAAGTCGATGCTGCTTACCAGGTGCTGGCTGATGAACCACTTATTAGACTAAAGGCAAGTCAACTTCCATCAATTAAAGCTGTTGAAAATCAGCCTTTTGTTGATATTGGTTGGCAACAAAAAGGCAATCAGCTGATCGTGGTGGTGGCAATTGACAACTTGCTTAAAGGCGCGGCAGGGCAAGCGTTACAGTGCATGAACTTGGCGGCGGGGTTGGATCATTATCAAGGTTTAGGAATGTCAGCATGAGCAAACAAACTTGGGTGATTAAACTCGGTGGTGCGGTGCTGAATCAATCAGGTGCAGCGCAAGCACTATTTTTAGCCATTAAACAAATTCAACAAAGTGCACCACATAAACAGTTTGTAATTGTTCATGGTGGTGGGGCATTAGTTGACAAATGGTTAGCAGATGCCGGGTTTGCTACGGCAAAACATCAAGGTCTGCGCATAAGCCCACAAGAGCAAATGCCTTATATTGTTGGTGCGCTTGCTGGCTGTGCAAACAAGCAACTGATGGCAGATGCCATAACGGCGCAGCTTAATCCTGTCGGGTTGTGCTTGTACGATGCTGGGTTTACGACCACTCAAAAACTAAAAGCATTAGGCCGTGTCGGTACATGTGAAGCGACCGCTGGAGGGATGCTTGAAGCTATATTGGAGTTCGACAAGTTACCAGTGGTGAGTTCAGTGGGTATTGGTGTTGATGGTCATTTGTACAATGTCAATGCTGATGAAGCAGCCGCTGCAATTGCCAATAAACTGGGGGCTGAACTTATTTTGATGACGGATGTTGCTGCGGTACTGGATGAAAAAAAACAGCCACTAAATCAGCTCAACGCAGAACAAATTACTACGTTAATCGCACAAAAGGTCATTGTGGGCGGGATGGAGGTCAAAGTTAAGACCAGTCTTCACGCTGCCCAACACTTACGACGAGGGGTGTACATCTCTAGCTGGAAAAAGCCAGAAAACTTAATTGCACTGCTCAATGGTGAGCATGTGGGTACACAAATACTTCCGTAGGATCAAAACCATGACAAAACACTTTTTAACCGGTTTGGAATTAGATCAAGCCAAAGTAATCGCGTTGCTGAAACTTGCAAAAAATATAAAGGATCATCCACAAGAATATAACCAAGTCCTTGCTGGGAAATCTATCGTTACCTTATTTGAAAAACCGAGTTTAAGAACTCGACTTTCGTTTGATATTGGTATTCATAAATTAGGAGGCCATGCCGTTTATCTTGACCAGCAAAATGGCGCCATGGGAGCGCGTGAGTCTGTAAAAGATTTTGCCTTAAACATCGCAACATGGGCTGATGGATTAGTTGCTCGAGTCAATCATCACAGTACGCTTGAAACATTGGCGGAGTTTTCATCTGTTCCTGTAGTCAATAGCTTGTGCGATCTTTACCACCCATGCCAAGCTTTAGCTGACTTTCTTACCTTATTTGAAACCTATCAGGATGTCAGCCAAATCAAAATTGCCTATCTTGGTGAGGGGAATAACGTTACTCACTCATTGATGCTGCTTGCAGCGACATTAGGTAGTGACTTTGTTGCTGTATGTCCAAAAGGCCATTCTCCTGATGCCCAAATTGTTAAACAAGCAGAGCAGATTGCTGCGGTAAATGGGGCATCTGTATTAGTCAGTGACCGAGTGGAAGCGGCTGCTGGGGCAAATGTACTCTATGCTGACACTTGGGTATCAATGGGAAATCAGACACCACTTGAACAAGTGAAAGACACATTTATGCCCTACCAAATCAACCAACAATTGCTAGAGGCTTGCGGTGCACAAACTGTGCTGCATTGTCAGCCTGCCCACCGTGAGTTTGAAATTACGTCTGAAGTAATGGATGGGCCGAAGTCAAAAATTATTCAACAAGCAGAAAACCGTATGCATGCGCAAAATGCACTGTTGGTATCGCTGTTTAACAAAGATTACGTTTGAGGTGAGAAACATGAGCAAGATTAATAAGGTTGTACTGGCTTATTCAGGTGGTTTAGATACATCAGCGATTGTCCCTTGGTTAAAAGAAAACTATGGGTGTGAAGTAGTTGCATTCGTTGCGGATGTCGGTCAAGGCGAAGAAGAGCTTGCCGGAGTGGAGCAAAAGGCAATCGCGTCAGGTGCTTCTGCTTGTTATGTCGTCGACCTAAAAGAAGAAATGGTTAGCGACTATATTTATCCAACGCTGAAAACAGGCGCAACCTACGAAGGCACTTATTTGCTTGGTACCTCAATGGCTCGTCCTATTATCGCTAAAGCACAAGTGGAGATCGCGCGCAAAGTTGGCGCTGATGCTTTAGCTCATGGCTGCACCGGTAAGGGGAATGATCAAGTGCGATTTGAGTCTTGTTTTTCTGCCCTTGCCCCTGATCTTAAAGTGATTGCGCCATGGCGTGAATGGTCATTATCAAGTCGAGAGTCGTTACTCGATTACTTGGCCGAGCGAAATATTCCTTGTGCTGCCTCTGCCACTAAAATTTATAGCCGTGATGCCAATGCGTGGCACATTTCCCATGAAGGGGGAGAATTAGAAGATCCGTGGAATGAACCAAGTTCACAAGTGTGGACTATGACAAACTCCCCTGAAGCGGCACCAGATAAGCCTGAATATGTGTCTTTATTAGTCGAAAAAGGGGAGATCACAGCGGTTAACGGTGAGCGTTACTCTCCATATCAATGCTTAGTGAAACTCAATGAGATTGCGGCGCCGCATGGTGTCGGTCGGGTCGATATTGTTGAAAACCGGTTAGTTGGTATGAAATCTCGTGGTTGCTATGAAACACCGGGAGGCACAGTAATGATGGCTGCTTTACAAGCCATAGATGAGCTAATTCTAGATAAATCATGCCGCAAATGGAAAGCCAGCTTGAGTGAGGAGTTTGCACATCTCGTTTATGACGGTCGTTGGTTTACGCCTCTCAAAGACTCTATTTTGGCAGCGGCTGAATCATTCGCACAACAAGCAACAGGGGAAGTGGTACTTAAGCTTTATAAAGGCCATGTGCAGGCCGTTCAAAAGCAGTCAATAAATAGCTTGTACAGCGAGGACTTCGCGACCTTTGGTGAGGATGACGTGTATGACCAATCACATGCTGAAGGCTTTATTCGTCTTTTCTCTCTGTCTAGCCGTATTTCGGCATTAAACAAACTAAAACAGCAATAAATTAGGAGCATAAAATGGCATTATGGGGCGGCCGTTTTTCATCAGGTCCTGATGAAGCATTTAAGCAATTTAATGATTCTTTGCCATTTGACTATCAGTTGGCAGAACAAGATATTGTTGGTTCTATCGCTTGGGCTGGAGCACTGAAGCAGGTTGACATATTAAGTGAAGGTGAGCACCAGCAGATTGTTTCAGCACTTAAGCTACTGTTGGATGAGGTGCTTGCTGATCCTCATAGCGTTGCAAGGGCTGGATATGAAGATATTCATTCGTATGTTGAAGCTAAACTAATCGACAAAGTTGGCGATTTAGGTAAAAAGCTGCACACAGGGCGAAGCCGTAATGATCAGGTAGCGACTGATTTTAGATTGTGGAGTCGAAAAACGGCGCAGCAGCTACTAAATGCGTTGAGCGGGCTTAAACAGGCACTAGTCACGCTGGCTGAGCAAGAGTTAGGTACCATTTTGCCAGGTTATACTCATTTGCAGCGTGCACAGCCAGTTTTATTTAGTCATTGGTGTATGGCGTATGTAGAAATGATTGAGCGAGATGAGTCACGGCTGCATGATGCTTTAGATCGCTTGAACGTGTGCCCTTTAGGCTCAGGCGCACTAGCTGGCACTGCGTATCCCATTGACCGTCAAGCACTGGCGGTCAACCTTGGGTTTAGAGAAGCTGCTCGCAATAGTTTAGATGCGGTATCTGACCGGGACTTTGTCGTTGAGTTGCTAAGCTGTGCTTCTATCTCAATGATACATTTATCCCGTTTTTCTGAAGATTTGATTTTTTACAATTCTGGTGAGTCAGGGTTTATAGAGCTGGCGGATAGTGTAACTTCAGGCTCATCTCTTATGCCTCAAAAAAAGAACCCTGACGCATTGGAGTTAATCCGTGGCAAAACAGGGCGAGTTTTTGGTGCATTCAGTGCCATGATGATGACATTAAAAGCACTACCACTTGCATACAATAAAGATATGCAGGAAGACAAAGAAGGTTTATTTGATGCCATGCCGACTTGGCTTGCCTGTATTCATATGGCTGAAGCGTGTGTAAAAGGCATTAAAGTCAATGGTGACAAAACGCTTGCAGCAGCCAAAGGAGGACATGCTAACGCAACTGAGCTGGCTGACTATCTTGTTGCTAAAGGGATCCCCTTTAGAGAAGGTCATCATATTGTTGGGGAGTTAGTGCAGTTAGCAATTAGCAAAGGACAAAATCTTGAGAACTTGAGTATCGAAGAGTTTCAGCAGGTATGTTCAGTGATCGAAAAAGATGTATATCCTGTACTTGAAATTGACGCATGTATTGCCGCCCGCCAAGCATTAGGCGGCACTTCTTTGCCGCAAGTGACAAAAGCGATTAAAGCGGCAAAAAAAAAGCGAAAAATTCAAGTTCGTGATGCCAATTTAGATGATGTCGAAGCGATAGCGGAGCTTATACAGTACTGGGCAAAGGTGGGGGAAAACCTACCTCGAGCCAAGAGTGACATGATCCATAGTATTAATGAGTTTGCAGTGACTGAAGTTGACGGCAAAGTGACAGGATGTGCATCGTTATATATCTATGACACTGGGCTTGCTGAGATCCGCTCTTTGGGGGTGAATCCCAATTGCAATGTGAAGGGGCAAGGTCAAAGGTTGGTTGAGCACTTATTAGAGAAAGCCAAAAAGTTGGCGCTTAATCGGATAATCGTACTCACTAGAGTGCCAGGTTTTTTCACAAAGCAAGGTTTTAATAACTGTACTAAAGACAGTTTGCCTGAAAAAGTCATGAAGGATTGCGAGCTGTGCTTGCGAAAAGATAATTGTGATGAAATTGCTATGGATTTCATTATAAAACAATCATCTAGCTTAAGTATTCCATGTAAATTTGTGGCTTAATAGTCATCAGGTATTGGGTAAGGGCGCGCATTATTTGGCGCGTTTTTTATAAGTTGACTTGTTTTATGTTAATTTTGTGTAAATGTTGGCATGTTGTGTGCTTGATATTTCCTGATAATTTTGTAGACGACTCTGTTTAGGAGTTGAATTGATATTTTGTATTTTTGAGGGAAATCATGAAAAAAGCCATCTTAGCTAGAAAAAACCAAGCAAAAACAACTAGTCAAGTAAAGTTACTTTCTGATAAGGTAATTTTAACTGAGTCTGTTTTAGGTAAAGTATCAGGTGCTCGCGGCGGTGGCGGTATCCTTATTAAGGATCCAAGATTCTGCTAATGTATAGAAAAAAGTCGAGTCCTGATCAAAATAATCTATGTATTTTGATCTTACAAAAATTGGTATCTTCTTTGACTCGATAGTGGTGGTCGGTCTTGTGACCGGCTTCCTATTAAATTTACTGTTTTTTTTACTGAAGATAAAAGATAACCTTTCTTTAATTGTTACCAGTGGCATTGTTGCGCTGTCTTACTTGGGTAGTAACGTTTTCCTTGATTTAACCCAAGCTGATCACACTCTCTATCTACTGTGGTTTTTTTATGACCTACTTACCATTGTTTTATTAATCGGGATAAATTATAAGCTGAAAGTACCATGGTGTACTGCGCTGCACTATGTCTTTTTGTTTCTAGCGATTAACTCGCTACTTTATTTGGGGTTATATATAGATTTAGGGGTATTTGAGACCCGCGAGCAGTGGTGGTTTTGGAGTGTTTATTCCGTTGCTGTGTTAGTTTGTGATTGCGCGATTGTCATTACTTTGATTATTGATAAAGATTGGCTTGGGCTGAAAAAGCTAATGGCCAGAATAAACCGACTTGGTATGCCTGATTACGCGAATGAAAATAAATGAGCGGCTTTAGCCGCTCATTAAAATTGATACTCGACGCTTAATGTCAAAGCAGCATGACTATCATCTTCTGCTAAAGATTTATCTTGCCAAGCAGTTACACCAACTTTAGCAAGTGTACCAAATACACCTTGTTGATACCCAAGCTCCAACTGGTTTCGTTCGAGGTCTTGAGTTTCATAATCAATGCGCTTTAATTTTGCATAGGCACCTACGCCATTGGTACTAAAATAGTCTAGCGCAACCGTGATACTTTTTGCGCCTAGTCCTGTGCTGGCGCCAAGCCATAAGCCTCGCTCTTGGTAATTCGCTAAGTCGAGGCTATTATCTCTTGGGCAAAGTGACAGAGTGAGGGCATCTTTGCACTCAATATTGGTATCTGAATACTCAACAAAGCCTTTTAGGCGGTGAGTTGTGTTACCCCAGTAGCTCTCTACTCCTAAGGTAAACATTGGCTCATCTGGCAAAGCGCCACTGTCGTTTCCTCCCGCAAATTCACCATAAAATGCAAATGGTCTGTCGCCTAAGCGAGTGGAGTACTTTATATCAACACTGGTGAGTCGTTGTGATTGCTTTTCACTTTCAAGGTTTTGTTGTTGATACACAAAATCACTGTAGGTGGTACTAAAGCCCAGCTCCAACCCTTGAATAGGAAAAGCTGCGGCTCGAAATCCCCAGAAATCACCTTCTTTTTTGTTGCTGATGGTTGGGCGCTGTTTTGCCATGATAGCGGTTACTTGCCAAGGCCCTACAAAAGACAGAAAACTTGGGCCACTATAGTTATTATTTGCTCGACTTAAGCGGATTGCTTTCATCGGTGCTGCATTATTAGAAAGCATCAGCGTATTTTCATTGCTTGGCCCCCACCAGTAACTTAAGCGCTCAGCACTGAGTGACCAATTACCAAATAGCACTGCCATATGGCTACCATGATGATTCACATATTTACCATCTTGGCCTTCATCTGTGTAGTTAACCGCTACCTTGGCACTGACAGACTTGCCGGTGATGATCCCAAAGCTGCGTACCCCAGAACGAGCATCATGACGTTGTCCAAACCCGGTTGAGCGTACGTCAGCACCATTAAAGTGAGCAGTTACACTACTATAGCGTTCTCTTTTTGCTTGCTTTAGTGCATGGCGCAGGTGGGCTAACGCGAAGCTTGCAGTTTGCGATAAGTTACGATCATCAACACTTGCAAGATCATTGACAATTCCGCTCCACAGTAGCGGGTATTGATTCACTGGGCGATTGATCACTCCCTGCGCAACGAGCAGGTCTATACTATGTTTAAGCTCACTCTGGGATACTTCTATCCATGGTGAGGCATGAGCACATGTACCCATCAATACAGCAAGGGATAATAGGCTTTTTTTCATCCGTGTAATTTTTCCTCTAACGCGTTGGCGACCAGTGGGTGAACAAACTCACTGACATTACCTTTGTGAAGGGCAACTTCTTTTACCAAAGTTGATGAGATAAATGAATTCTTTTCAGATGGCGTTAAAAACACGCTTTCTAAATCTGGGTGTAATCGACGGTTCATATTTGCCAATTGAAATTCATAGTCGAAGTCAGATACCGCTCTAATGCCACGGATCAAAACGTTGGCTTGTTGTTCTTTAGCTAAATCTACCAATAAACCAGAAAATCCAATGACTTTTACATTTTCGTGCGATTTTAAAATTTCTTGAGCTAAAGCAACACGTTGTTCCAAAGAGAAGCATGGCTTTTTATTTGGATTGTGGGCAATGGCTAAGATGACAGTATCAAACATCTTTGCGGCTCGTTTAATCAAATCTTCATGTCCATTGGTTAATGGATCAAATGTACCTGGGTAGAGTGCTGTGACTTTCATGAGCATAACTGTGTTGAATTTTTTTGTATGGTAGCAAGGTTTTTTTCAAAAAACACTGGTCAGCTCTGTCGGCATGGTGCTTATCTCAGGGTAAAATTAGTGCTACTTTTATCAAGGGCGCTCAAGACGAAAATGATAGGGCTCAGTAAGTTTCAACAATCATAGAGAATTGTAATGAATACCAAGGAAAAAATAATCCGTACCAGCATTGCTTTATTTAACTTGCATGGAGAGCGCGCTATTACGACCAACCATATTGCTTCTAGTTTAGGTATTAGCCCAGGCAATTTGTATTATCATTTTAAAAATAAAGAAGACATTATCAGGCAGATATTCGCACTGTATAGCGAGCATTTAAATACACACTTTAAGCCTTTAGAGCAACATAGTGAGCCGCTTGAGCAACTAACGCTCTACCTAGACTCATTGTTTGACTTAATGTGGCGCTATCATTTCTTCTATGACAATTTGACAGATATTTTAGCCAAAGATGATGAGCTAAAGAAAAACTATATTGCGTTTCAAGCTCGCCTACTAGAGCAAGTAAAAGCGGTGGTGATTGGGCTGAGAGAGTCGGGGGTTATCACGATTAATGACGCTGATGCAAAAGAGCTCGCCCATATGCTAAAAATGACCGTGAGCTTTTGGACGCCTTATGTGAAAGCAAGGCGAATGACGGGCGTGTTAGAACAGCAAGATATATACAACGGCATCGTCAAGGTGCTCATGTTATTTAAACCTTATGCGACGCAAATGAGTATGCCGAAAATAACGCAATTACAGCAACATTATCAGGCATTAGCTGAGGCAAGCTTACCAAGTATTGCTTAATTATTATCAAAGTGACAGAGCTAGGTTTCGCTATTGCACGTGAAGATTGATAGTAAATACGTTGATTATTTCCTAATCGCTTCTGAATTTGATATACTCGCGCGCCCGAACCGTCCCTCGGCCGGTGTGCGCCACGATATCGTCCTCTTTGGTCAAATCGAAGCAGCATCGCAACCGATAATCGACCTGTAGTAGAGTGACTTTTATGCTTAAATTTATCGTCAAATTACACCCTGAAATTGCTATTAAGAGCAAATCTGTCCGTAAGCGCTTCACCAAAGTATTAGAGAAAAACATCAAAATGCTGTTGGTGCGTGTTGACGAAAACGTAAAAGTTAAAAATAACTGGGACAACATCTCAGTGACCAGTCAGCTCGATGATGAAAAAACGCGCTTGGCGTTAATTGATAATCTCAAGCGCACACCTGGGATCGTGCAATTTATTGAGGTGCAAGAGACCCAGTTTGAAACGCTTGATGATATCTATCAGCAAACGCTTGCACTAGTTGCACCACTAATTGTAGGTAAAACTTTCTGCGTTCGCGTAAAACGCCAAGGTCAGCATGAATTTACATCAAGCGATGTCGAGCGTTATGTCGGGGGGGGATTAAACCAAAACATTGAGGGCGCAAGTGTTAGGTTGAAAAAACCAGATGTGACGGTAAAAATTGAAATTAAAGACGATAAAGCTTATATCGTCCGCCATCAGCATTTTGGTTTGGGTGGTTTCCCATTGCCAACGCAAGAAGATGTGCTTTCTTTGATTTCCGGTGGTTTTGACTCAGGTGTTGCGACCTATCAAATGATGAGAAAAGGGGCGCGTACTCACTTCTTATTCTTCAACTTGGGCGGCGCGGCGCATGAGATAGGGGTTAAGCAAGTGAGCCATTATTTATGGAAACAGTTTAGCTCAACGCATAAAGTGAAGTTTATCACGGTTGACTTTGAACCTGTTGTTGCTGAAATTCTTGAAAACGTCGAAAGTGGGCAGATGGGCGTGGTTCTGAAGCGCATGATGATGCGCGCTGGTACCGTGGTTGCAGAACGTTTGGGGATCCCTGCAATTGTGACCGGTGAGAGTATCGGCCAGGTATCAAGTCAAACACTGGCTAACCTCAATGTCATTGACCGTGTTACCGAAATGCTTATCCTACGACCGCTCATCCAGCATGATAAAGAAGAAATCATTCGTATCGCGCGTGCTATTGGTACCAATGAAATGGCTGAAGCGATGCCGGAATACTGCGGTGTGATCTCTAAAAAACCGACGGTCAAAGCACAGCTTGATAAAATTTTAGCGGAAGAAGAAAAGTTTGATTTTGATGTGTTAAACACCGTGGTTTCAAATGCCACAGTGAAAGGTATTCGTGACATTGAAGTTGAAGCAAAAGAAGAGGTCAAAGAGGCTGAGTCGGTAAGCGAATTACCCGACAACGCGGTAGTGCTGGATATTCGCTCTCCAGATGAAGAAGATGCAAACCCGCTAGAACTCGAAGGCGCTGAGGTCATTCATTTACCTTTCTTTAGGTTAGCCACCAAATTTGGCGATTTACCACAAGATAAAGAATACTATTTATATTGCGCCAAAGGCGTAATGAGCCAACTACAAGCGCTTATTTTGCATGAAAATGGCTACACCAATGTAAAGGTGTATCGTCCTTAAAATAAAGAACCTTATACCGATTAGCTTAACTAGTATTATCGTGTTGGGTGAGCATGCGGCTCACCCAATAGATGAATAGCGTAATTATTGTTGGTGAACGACATAAACGTTAAGTTGCCAGCAGAGCGTGGATAGGTTTTTATACTGAGGTATTCAACTCACATTTCTTTACTTCGTCGAGCAGTTGCTGATTATAAGGAACGGTAATATGTTGCTTCGCAGCTAACTTGCAGATATATCCACACATGGCATCAATTTCACTGCGTCTATTATTCGCGATATCCTGATTCATCGAAGAGCGATTTTCTGCTGTTTGCATCATCACGGTGTAGGCAAGCGTCAGTAACTCGTTCAGTGCTACGTTAACCCCAGCTTTTGCAGCTATAAACTGTACTTCATTCATTAAATTGAGTATTCTGGCCGCATATTTGGGCTGCCTGAGCTGACCATTTTTGATTTGTTCAAGTGCGCTTAATGGGTTAATAGCAATATTTATAGCGAGCTTTCGCCAAAGGATTGGCATGATGTCAGAAGTGGTTTGAGCATTTTTGAATGTGCCAAACAGCTGTGAAAATAGCTTTTGATAATGACATTGAGCTGACAAATTTAGAGGGCCAAACCAAGTCGCTCCTTGGCCTGTATGGTATACCGTATCTTTAATCTTGTATCCTGCAATAGAGGTACTTAAAAAGTAAGCTGACTGATTGCTACCTAATTTTGCCAGTTCTTTTGAGCAATCAACCATGCCATTATGGCTTAAGATCAAGCTGCCATGTGCAGATAGCTTTGGGTAGAGCTCAGTGATAGCGTCAACGACTTGGTAAGCCTTAACAGGAATAATCAGGGTGTCTATGCTTTTTGCTGGGATCTCAGTTGATAGTGTATGTTGGCATGCTATTACTTGAGTGTCACTTTGTTGCTGGTAGTGGTAGGTTACAGCACGTTTTGTTCGTGTGATCAAGGTTACGTGATGAGACTGACTCAGATGTTGAGCCAGTAGCAAGCCTATCGCACCATCACCAACAATGTGGATACTAGCCATGTTGCTTTTTACGCCAGCGCGCCCAAAAATAAAATAACACAAAGTAGCTGAGCGCACCGGCAACATCAGCAATAAAATCTGCTGTTGATGCTTGACGGTAGGGCAGTGAGTCTTGCATCCACTCTATTCCCGCACCGTATAAAGAAAGCAGGAGTAAGTGAAACCAAACCTTAAACTTAAATGCGTGGTGCGAGATAAAAGCGAGTATAAAAAAGACACCAAAATGCGCTACTTTATCGACATGTGGAAATAGCCTTGGAGACAAGCTCACTTCCTTAGCAAATAGCACAGTACATATGATTAAAGAAATAATTAGCAAGGTTTTATAAACGCGCCGTGTCACAATTCATTCCACTTCTACATGACTAAGTCGGCAGTATAACATTGAAAACTGGCCATTGGGTGAACATACATAGGGTAAAAACTTAAAATAACTCAAACAGAGTATAAACTGTTATAATCCAGCCAAAACGACTTTAGGAGAGAAGCATGCCTTCATTTGATATTGTATCTGAAATAGAAATGACAGAAGCAAAAAATACCGTAGACAACGCGGTTCGTGAACTTGATACTCGATTTGACTTTCGTGGTGTTGATGCCTCTATTGAGTTAACAGGAGAGGTGATCAACCTAAAAGCTGAAGCAGAACAACAAGTAATGCAGTTGTTTGATATGCTTGTTGGCAAAGCAGCCAAACGTGGTTTAGATGTAGCAAGTTTTGAATTAAAAGACATTGAGCGTTCGGGCAAATATGTGTCACGTAAAGTTGCCCTTAAACAAGGGATCGATAAAGACATGGCGAAAAAGCTAGTCAAGTTGATCAAAGACTCAAAAGTTAAAGTTCAGGCCTCAATTCAAGGTGATACAGTTCGTGTAACTGGTAAAAAGCGTGATGACTTACAAGAAACTATGCAGCTTATCCGTGGCGCAGAGCTAGGACAGCCTTTCCAGTTTAAAAACTTCCGCGATTAACCTTGCCTATGTTAAAAGTGCAGCACGCTGCACTTTTAGATTTCTAGACGTCCATTGACAATTCCTTCTAAACCCAAGACAATAGCCACGAATTTTCAAGGTGCTATGCACAACCTAGTTTGGTTGCCAAGTGCATAGATAATCGGGAAGTTGGTGCGAACACAAGGGAACAACTAAATAGTCTTGATACTAGGTACGCGAAAGTATCACAATCAGGTGTATTATTTAGTGTGGATCGGTTCAATGCCTGCGCTGCCCCCGCAACGGTAGAGTTAATATGCAAATCCAAGTTAACTGAGCCCGGAGACCGGCCTTGAGACAGTCACTTTGTGTTCTTGTACGGTGGGTACAAGTTAGGGGAAACCATGTTAAATAAAACTGCTCTAAGCGCAGCCATCACTGCGGCGCTCTCTTTTTCTGTATTTGCAGATCAAAATATTGAACACATCACAGTCACGGCGAACAAATTTGAACAGCCACTTGAAAGTGCACTTGCCGCGATCTCGGTGATCAGTCGTAGCGACATCGAAAAAAGCAATGTGCAAGATGTGGTTTCATTACTTGACAATGTCGCCGGTATTCAGGCCGTGAGAAATGGTGGTTTCGGCCAAAGCGTGAGCTTATTTTTACGCGGTAATGATGCCAAGCATACCTTGGTTTTAGTTGATGGTGTACGAGTTACTGACGCTAACTCGGGTGATAATTCGTTAACGAATATTCCATTAAATAGTATTGAAAGAATTGAAATCATTCGTGGTGCGAAGGCGGCAATTTATGGTTCTGATGCGATTGCTGGTGTGATTAATATTATCAGTCGTGAAGGTAACCACAACACCATTACGTTAACATCGGGTAGTCACAATTATTCTGATATTGAAGCAACAGCAAGCTATAAAAAAGATAAGTTCACTCTGTCAGCTAATGCGGGGTATAGCCATACTGATGGCTATGACGTAATTGAAAAAGATCCTCAGGCTATCGTCGGTAAAAACCATGACCGCGATGGTTATTATAACGGTAACGCAGGCTTAACTTTACAGTATGGTGATGAGCAAAGTGGTATTTTTAGCCTTCGCTCACAGTACAGTGAGGGTGAAGGTGAATACGATGCTTGGGGAAGTGATGCCTACCGTTTTCATAACTATACCAATAAATTAGCATGGAAAAGAAGTTCCGAAAAACTTAGTCAGCATGTTTCTTATAGCCTAGGAAAAGAGCAAAATGTTCAAATAGGCAGTAGTGCTGATGACAACGCTTATGTAACAAAGCGTGGACAATTTGAATATCAATCTCAGTATCATATCAGTGAAGCATTGAGCTTAACGGGTAATATAACGTTTTTAAATGAAGATGTTGGTGAATCAACCGCTACGTTTTCAGAATCTGAGCGTGACAATCTCTCAGTGGCATTTGGCGGTTTTTATAATGATGAAAACTGGCTAGCAGAGGTCGTGTTAAGAACTGATGACTATGACTTTCACGGTCGAGCAAATACCTACACCTTAGCGCTAGGTAAACAAGTTACGGATGGACTGAGCGTAAAATTCAATCATGGTAGTGCATTTAGAGCACCTTCTTTATCTCAGACTTTTGTTATCGATAGCCCGTATTATTTACCTAACGCTAATCTGAGCCCTGAAGAGGCAAAAAATAGCGAAATCATCGTTACTTATAGTGATGAGCGTTTTCGAATTGAAGCGGCAGTGTATGATAATCGCATCACCGATAAAATCGTTTATGAACCGAATAGCGATTGGAAGTACGTACCGTTTAATATTGAACGGGCTGATTTTGAAGGTGCAGATTTAGTTGTTGAAGTTGAAGATAGTTTTGGAGTTGAACATACACTCAATGCCAGTTACGTTAGTGCAAAGGATGCAAAAACACAGCAGCAATTGCAGCGTCGTGCTAGACGCACGCTGACCTATACGATCAGTAAAACATGGCAAGATGTGGATGCAACCCTGACGTTAGTGCATCGTGGTGAGCGCAACGATAAAGTATGGGGAGCCCAAGGCTCATATACTGTAACGTTACCGTCTTATACCGTATTTAATTTAGCTGCAAACTATACTTTCTTCGATAGGTTCAAACTAACAGGACGCATTGAAAACCTGACTGATAAGCGCTATTTCAATGCAACTGCTGGGGAAGCGAAAGATGGCTCGCTACTCGGTTATAAACCACCGGGTCGACAGGCATACGTTGGGGTAAGCTACCGCTTTTAACCTCAGGCTTCAATCGTGCTTGAAGATAAAATAAAGCTCGCGTCTATCCACTTTTATCAAGATTAACCTGATTATCAGGTTAATCTTTAATCTCATTTTTCTTACCTATAAAGTTAGCTGCTTCGGTTGTGTTATCAATTAGTCTTACTACTAGTTCAAGTTTAAGGAGTAAATCAGACGCTAATTGCGTTAAAAACTTCTTACTCAGAACAGCTGAAAGCAAGTCTCCCTGGTGCTCGACAAGATCTCTTGGCTCAGAATAGGTCACTTAATTAAGTGAATAGGTACAAATTACATTTGTAACTAGCAATCTTAGTGAAATTTTGTTAATAATAAATCTCGTTTTTATTATTGGTTAAACTTTTTGTTACTACAGCTGGAGTGTTTAGTTAATTGGCTATCTTTAACGGCATAAATTGGTTAGACAGCAAGGGGTATTGAAATATAAAGACGAGCTAGCATTTAACAACTTCAAGGAAAAGAGTATGAAGTCATTTTTATTAGGACTAGTTGGCCTAGGGTTGGTTACGTCCGCCTATGCCAGTGAAGTAGATTTAGCGACACAACCCGATGTTACTACACAAGCAATGAGTGGTGATTTTGCCTGGTTTAATGCCCAGTCCCAGACTTGCCGTCAGATCCGAAGCATGCTGTATTACCGCCACCCCGGTAATGATCATTTGACCCCTGTGTCAGTGCCTGTGATTTATACTGGAGGGGAATGTTGGTCTACAGGTAGGACGACTTCTAGCCAAGGGCCTAAAGCAATGTATGATCAGGTCTCAGCGATTATTCATCAGCAATTTTCTAATGTTGAGCATAACTATAAAGAGTTAACCACAGATATAGTAAATACGGTTGCGGCGCAAGCGAGCGCGACTAAAGTTAGCCACACCACAAACTTATTTGGCACTATGCACATGAAAATTGCAGGTCGTGTGGATGGGCAAAATAAAGTACCAGTTTTAATTGATGGATTCGACTTAAAGTCTTACGCCAAATTTCGTAAGAAACAGCTTGGTATGAATATCTATATTCATGTTCATATTAATAATGAGAATGTTACCATTAAGGGTAAGTATGACGTGCGAACTCAGCAGCTTGAGTTAGACCCTTTGATTTCAAGCTTTAAACCTGTGGTTACCACAGAGGTTGAGTTACCATGGATCCTAGATCTGATGGATCGCTTGACTCCAGGGATCTTTGATAAACTTTATACTGAATTTAGTCGCATTGTAATTGATGTCTTTGAGTTCCTAGGTGTGGATATGAGCGAGGATATTCCCCAAGTGATTAAACACAATGTGCAGCTTATCGGGGCTGGGACTGTACCGCTCAAAGGGCTGGACAATTTAAGGCCTGGAGATACAGCAAACCTAGAGATGGAAGTTATGCGAGGGCATCTACGTATTAAGGATGGTCAAACAAGCTTCTATGTATTTGCAGTACCTATGTTACCGTAGTTTCTGTTGCCGAGTGCATGGCGCACTCGGCTTTTCTAAACATCGAGTCATTTAGTTTTTCAATTTTGCCGCAAATCGGCTTTCGAACTTGGCAACCTTGGGTGCTATCATCACACTGCAATATCCTTGATTTGGATTCTCAGTAAAGTAGTCCTGATGATATTGCTCTGCAGGATAAAAGATCGGAGCTGGACTTATTTCGGTTACAATTTTCTCAGGTAGCTGGGGTTGCAGCTGCGCTATATAATCTTGAGTTTGCTGTTGCTGCTGTTCGTTGTGATAAAACACCACGCTGCGATATTGTGTACCTATATCATTGCCTTGACGGTTAAGCTGGGTCGGATCATGTAGCGTAAAAAACATCTCAAGTAGTGTGATAAAGCTGACCTTATCAGGATTAAATTGCAGCTGCACCACCTCAGCATGTCCACTGTCACCACGACAGATCATTTGGTACGTAGGCTGATCCGTATGACCGCCAGCATATCCCGATGTTACTGCTTCGACGCCACTGACACGGCGAAATGCCGCGTCAATGCACCAAAAACAGCCACCACCAAAGGTTGCGGTTTGTAAGTTTGCCATCTACATCTCCTGCTCTGGATATTGTTGAGATTGCTCTTCTAGGCGCTTGCTCGTCTCTTCTGGAGATTGGGTCTTTTTCGCCAGTAAAGTGTAAGCCGTTGGGATCACAAATAACGTTAAAATGGTCGCAACGCTTACACCTGCAAAGATCACGACGCCAATAACCATACGGCTTTCAAACCCAGGACCAGTAGCAAACACCAGCGGAATAGAACTCATCACAGTGGTTAACGAAGTCATAATGATAGGCCTAAGTCGTTGTGCTGCGGCATCGACTATTGCTTGCTCAAATACAATTCCTTTATCACGAAGCTGATTGGCAAATTCAACGATCAAGATACCATTTTTAGCACTTAGCCCAATAAGCATAACGATGCCAATTTGGCTGTAGATATTTAATGTACTATCCGTTAAGAATAGTCCATACATAGCACCGACTAACCCCAATGGAACAGTCAACATGATAACTAAAGGGTGCACGAAGCTTTCGAACTGTGCCGCTAGGACCAAGAAAGTCACGGTGAGCGCAAGAATAAAGACGTAAGTCATTGCTGATGCGCCTTCATAAAATAATTGAGACTCACCTTTATAATCAATAGCACCATCTATGTCATTTTCTTCTGCGGCAACTTTATTTAAAAAGTCCAGAGCCTGTTCAAGCGTATAGTTACCAGCAAGGTTGGCGGTGATAGTGATTGCACGCATACGGTTATAGCGATTCAGTCGTGCTGCGGTTGCTTCTTCTTTTATCGTGATCAAGCTATCTAAAGGCACCAGCGCATCACTTCTAGACTTAACGTAAATATCAGCAATATTGTCAGGCGCAGAGAAGTCTGCTTTGGTACCTTTTAGAATGACGTCGTATTCCTCACCTCGATCAATAAAGGTAGTTACGCGGCGTTGTCCAAGCATGGTTTCTAGTGTTTGCCCAATTGCATTGACGGACACACCTAGATCGGCAGCTCTGGTTTTATTAATACTGATCAGAAACTGCGGGAAAGTTTCTTTGTAGTCATGATCTAAGCGAACCAGTCCTTTGTTATCCCGTGCTCGGGCAAGTATACGGTCGCGCCATGCTGCCAATTCATCGTAGTCGTTTCCTTGAAGCACAAATTCGATGGGGCGAGCATTGCCACCGCCACCAATACCTCGGCGCATGATGGCAAATGCACGAATGTCAGTGACTTCTTGCATTTTACCACTGATTTCATCAATGACTTCCCACGTTGAGCGTTTGCGTTCATCCCAGTCTGGCATACCAATAATCGCAACACCTCCTTGGCCACCCCAACCAGGGACACGGACAAGAACACGGCTTAATTCGTTGGATTCGACGTATGGCAGCAATCTTTCTTCGATTTTGGCCATATTCTCGGCGTTATTTTCATAGCTTGCGCCTTCGGGGCCATTCATCATGACAAAAAATGTACCGCGATCTTCTTTTGGCGTGAGCTCTGATGGGATTTGTTGAAATAAGCTGTAACTAGTAAATCCAGCTAGTGCAAGCATTACGATCAAACTATATTTTCGCGTCAAGTTTCTTTGTAATACACGACGGTATGCTTGCTCAAGTCGACTAAACTGATTATCCATCCACTGACTAAAGCGGTTTTCTTTATTGCTTGGCTTTAATACCTTGGAACACAGCGCTGGTGACAATGTTAACGCGGTAATACTTGAGAACAAGACAGCTGCGCTTACTGCAAAAGCAAACTCAGTGAATAACGCACCAATACGACCGTCCATAAATACGAGAGGGATAAATACCGCAACCAGCACTAGGGTGGTGGCGATAATAGCAAAGCCAACTTCCCGTGCCCCTCTGTATGCTGCGAGTAATTTTGGCTCACCAAGCTCAATGCGACGATAAATGTTCTCTAGCATTACAATGGCATCATCAACCACTAAGCCAATTGCTAGTACAAGTGCAAGCAAGGTAAGGAGGTTAATGGAGTAGCCCATGGCAAGTAAGAACATAAAAGTGGCGACGAGGGCCACAGGAACTGTCACAGCGGGAATAAGAGTTGCACGGATATTGCCAAGGAAAATGTAAATAACCAGCACCACCAAAATCATGGCAATCGCTAAGGTACGATATACCTCAGTGATAGATTCTCGAATAAAAATAGAAGAGTCATAGCTGTCTTGGATTGTGGTACCTTGCGGTAAATTACGCTTGATTTTTTCAAGCTCTTTACGCGCATTATCAACGACTTCCAAAGTGTTGGCTTTGGCTTGTTTGACAATCCCAAGGCCAATCATATTTTTACCATTGCCTCGGAAAGTACTTTCATCATCAGCCGCTTCAAGGTGTACATCAGCAACTTCGCCTAATCTTACTAAGTAACCTTGTTCACCTCGTTTAATAACAAGGTTGTTGAAGTCGTCTTGCGTTTTATAACTTCTGGCAATCCTTACCGAGAAGTCGCGGTCAAGAGACTCAATCTCACCGGCGGGGAGTTCAACGTTCTCTCGACGTAATACTTGCTCTATGTCACTGCTGGTGATCCCTCGAGCCGCCATGGCTTGTCTGTTGAGCCAAACTTTCATCGCGTATTTACGCTCGCCACCAATGCGAACATTAGACACGCCATCAACAACAGCGAGGCGGTCAACTATAAAGCGCTGGGCATAATCGGACAGTTGCAACGTATCCATAGTTTCACTGTTTAATACAAACCAAGCTATGGGGCTATCATCACTATTGGACTTAGATACTTCTGGGGGTCTGACTTGTTCTGGTAGCCTATCAAGTGCTCGTGATACTCGCTCGCGCACATCATTTGCCGCTGCATCAATGTCACGGTCGATGTTAAATTCTATGGTGATATTTGAGCTACCGTTGCGACTGCTCGAGTTAATACTTTTTATACCCTCAATACCAGAAATATGGTTTTCTAGAATTTGGGTTATTTTGGTCTCCACGACTTCCGCAGAAGCGCCCGTGTAGTTAGTACTTACGTTAACTATGGGGCTTTCAATGTCTGGATACTCTCGAAGCGGTAGCATAGTAAATGCGACCAGACCAAAGGTCAGTAATAGCAAGTTTATTACGATCGCGAAGATCGGGCGTTTAACCGCCGTATCAGTGATTTTCACGCCGTGTTACCCCTTAATTTCCACTTTTGATCCTGAACGGATTTTTAATGTGCCTTCGGTGATCACTTGTTGGCCTTCTGCTAAGCCTTTATCAATCGCAACCCAGCCGCTAAAGCGAGTTTGCAAGTGCACCTCGCGTTGTTGGGCTTTGCCCTCTTTGTCAACGATAAAGACATAATGCTTGTCTTGTCGTGGAATAATACTTTTCTCTGGGACGACAAGGGCTTCAAATCTCGCCAGCTCAAGTGCGATGTGCAGCAACATACCTGGGCGTAGCCTATATTCTGTGTTGGTAAAACTTGCTGTAACACGTACTGAACGAGTTTGTTCATTGATGCGCGGATCTATATGGGATACTTTTCCGGTAAATGTTTGTGCTGGATAGGCCTCGCTATTTGCACTCACTTGCATACCTAGTTGCAGTTGAGCTAGGTATTTCTCAGGAACCTGGAAGTCAACTTTGATGATGCTGATGTCATCTAATGTGGTGATCACGGTACTATTATTAACGAAGCTACCTATTGAAACATTTCGAGTACCAAGTAAGCCATCAAAAGGTGCATACACAGTCATTTCTGCCAATTTGGTCTTCGTTGCTTCAAGCTGCGCAGTTAATGAGTCTACTTTAGCTGATTGTGCCTCTAACTGCGAGCGGGCCGCAGATTGGGTTTTGGCGAGATCTTTGAGTCTGTTAAGCTGTCGAATTTCTTCTTTTAGCGTCACTTTTAACGCTTTTATGTCGAGCTTTTCTTCTGCGTCACGTAACTGCACAAGCTTGTCGCCTTGCTTTACTACAGCTCCGTCGTCAAAGTACAGTTGCGCAATGTAATCGCTTTGCGCGCTGGTTACGTTTATGGCTTGATTTGCGCGTGCAGAGCCAATTGAATTAACGGTAATGACACGCTCTTCCTTTGCTACTGTGTGTGCTTGAACCGGTGTTGCCGATACTGCTCTGCCATTTGCTTTTCCTTGGGATGCTGGTAAATATAAATAGCCGCTGATCGCGACTAGCACTATAATAATAAAAGGAAACAGTGCTTTCCCTGATTGATGACGCATATAGGTGACCCAGATTATAATTTGTTTCTAGTTTACAAAAATAAAGGCTAGCAAACTCGACGGCATATCCTGTAAATTTGTGCGTTAAACGAAAATCTAATTCAATTTAAGTATTTGTACCTAAATTAAATATTATGAAAAGCAGTCACTCTTGTAAACGGTGTATCACAATACGTAAATTGGTAGTATGGGCGATCATTATGTACTTTTTTTACACTTGGTATACGTATGCTTGAAGCTAAATTACGTGCAACAGCAAACAGACACGGTGCTGAATTTATGCTTGTCGGTGCCATCGGCCTGGTGGTGATCATGCTTTTTGTCAATCTTCGTGGCACGCCTATTTCGATTATCGAAATATTTCTAGCGAGTGCCATGCTAGTCGCTATCTTTATCGGTTTTTTGAAAAGTCAGCAACCCTACTTTAGTTTATGCTTTAATGAACAAGAGTTTAGCTATGTACACAAGTATGGAGCTTGGTCTCTTCCTATTGTAAACTTTCACTCAAGTGGCATACCGAGCGTGCAACAAGGTATTGAAACACTTGAGTTAAATACAGTTGGTATTAAACTTAATGATATTGACGCATTTTTAATTAATCTAACCCCGAGGCTTGCGGGTAAATTATTGATAGAACAGCGGCATATTTTTTTACAAGCTGTTAAAATACATTGTGAAAATGGCAATTGCCCATCGGAATGGTTAATAGAAGATACAAGTTATCGTTCCAAAGCTGGTAAAGAATACACTGGTTTAATGGCAATGTTTGCAAACCGAATGGATAATTTAAAAACGGTTACAGGTTATGATTTACTTTTGCCTGCGACCGCTTTAGACAGGGATATTTGGCAATTTTCAGCCATGTTAAACCGCTGGAAACTAAACCCTAAAGAGGTGGTAAACGCATTGTTAGAAGAACATACCACCCATTGAAGATGTAACAGGATACACCAATATGAGCTTAGAGACGGCCTATATTAAAAGTGGGCGCAATACCATTATTCACAAAGAGAAGAAATTAGATCTTGTGATTGTTAATGGTGAAGCACACCCAAAAATCATGGTGACGGCCAATGGCTTGGTGCCTTTTAAGGAAGAGCTACCAAGAAACCGAAGAGAAGCGAAAGAGCGCTACCTAGAAGTTGTCCATGTTGCAAGCGTTGATGTGTTTGGGGAAGTGAAGCGCTTGCTATTTATTCAAGCGTTAGATGGCCGTGAGTATAAAGTAGATTACAGCAAAGTGGGCACCAAGTTGTTTGTTCGCATACATCAAGAGAGTTACTTGTAACTTAAATAGGGATTATATGACAGCGTTTAGGGGAAGTTGGTGTTTATTAGCGTTGCTACTTAGCGGCTGTGGCGGAGGCTCAGGTGGTAGTGAGCCTACACAAGTGAGCGCTTCGGTAAACGCTGGAATGGATCAAGAAGTAACTGAAAAGACCGACGTTACTTTGAATGCTACAGGATCTCCTGCAGGGGGAACGTTTAACTGGCAAGTTGTGTCTGGTGCGACAGTGAGTGAGTTTCCCATCACAGATCAACAAGCAAGCTTCGTTGCGCCAGATGTTAAGGCTAATGTCGATTTATTAATCCAAGTGGATTATGTTGCGCCAGATGGCAGTCTTGCCAGCGATCAGGTGATGGTTTCTGTTAAGTCTAATAACCAACTACCACTGGTCAATATTACGCAAACAGCGCCTGAGACACTACCTGCAACATATCAAGATACCATCACTCTTAGCGGCGAGGGATCTTCCGATCCAGATGAAAACGGTCAGATTGTCGCCTATCAATGGCAACAGCTAAGTGGTCCCAACACCATACAGCCGTCAAGTCTGAACAATGCAACATTATCATTTATCCATCCTCTGTTAGATACGGCACAAACCTCAGTGTGGAAGTTGACTGTCACCGATGATGAAGGAGGGCAGGCGAGTAATCAGTTTCCAGTGGGATTATTAGCTAATACCCCAGTCGTGGTCGCGAATGCAGGAAGTGATCAGCAGGTACAAGCCTTTGATACGGTGACGCTAGATGGCTCTAAAAGTGATACAGTGTCTGGTCAAAAGCAGTGTAGTTGGAGGCAAATACCAGCCACAACCACTGTCTCGTTAAGTGCACCAAATGATTGTGTGACCAGTTTTATTGCCCCAGATAAAAATGTGTTATCAAAAGCTGAATTCGAGCTTACAGTAACAGACTCGCAAAACCGCACTGCGACCGATAATGTGGTCGTTGATATTGAGAAAAAACCACTGGGTAAACTCAATGATAGTGGTCAACTTGCTTGCTACGACAACAATACTGCAATTGCCTGCAACAGCGATAGCTTTAGTGGTCAAGACGCCTTACGTGGGCGAGACTATTTTGCAACGCAAGTAGCGAAAGAAGGTCGAGGTAACGCCGGATTTGATTTTACCAAGCTGAACCAGTTTGCTGATGAGTTACCTGATGATGCGACTGACTTTGCCTGTATTAGAGACAATGTGTCAGGACTTATCTGGGAAGTAAAAGAGGCCAGTGCTGGGACGTTACCGAATACCTCTACACGCAACGCACAAAATAGTTATACCTGGGCGTTATCTGTAGATGGCACATTTGCGGAAGGCAGTGTGCAATCAACGGCGAATACCAGCTGCCCGCAAGATAACCACTGTGGAATTCAAGCGCTAATTGATGAAGTTAATAACCCTGCCACTGGAGAGCAAAGCTACTGTGGAGGTAATAATTGGCGTTTACCAACGTACATGGAGCTGCTTGGTTTGTTGGATTTTAGCTATGCAAACTCGGCGGTTATTGATCAATCACTATTTCCCAATTTGCCTGCCTCTGCACTACTTGGGCACCGCTACTATTGGACGACGCAATCAAGTTTAGATGGCACAGGAATAGCGCTTCGACGTGCTTATGTGATAGACATGGATACTGGTAACGATTTTGCGGTTGAAAAGTCGAGTAAGGCATTTGTGAGATTGGTTAGAAACCCATAAGGAGAGCGCTATGAAGCATGTAATTTCGATGCTACTCACGATATTATTTTCAACTGTAGGCTACGCCCAAACGTGTGTTGGTACAGTGACGGATACAAGCCGTTATACGGTAAATGCGAATGGCACGATACTCGATAGTCAAACTGGATTAATGTGGCAGCGTTGTAATTTTGGACAAAGTTACAATAGCACTTCACAAAACTGTGAAGGGGATAGCCAGCAGCTAACATGGCAGCAAGCATTAATAGCAGCCAGCCAAGACAGCTTTGCAGATTTTAGCGATTGGCATGTGCCAAATATCAAGGAATTGGCGAGTATTGTACTACATCAATGTGTTGCGCCTGCTGTCAATGCCACAATATTTCCTACGACAAAAAGTAACAACTATTGGTCTGCAACGACGCAAGCGAGTCAGCCAACATTTGCGTGGGCATATCAGTTTGCGGATGGTAAGAATAACCCAACCAATAAAACATCGGATGCCTTTGTTCGATTAGTGCGCTACTATCAGTAAGCACGTTACTGTCGCTTTTTGGCCTACCCCGTAGTCAGTTCTTAGCGTGGTAGGCAGATAACTAACTTATCGTTTATAGATTTCACTCTACATTACTTTTTTGACCTGCACGCAGTTTTCATCTATCTAAAATGGCTTTGGGAATGTTTGATATTTTGCTACTCTCTCGAAGTATTTTATTTCTTATATACTACACAGGAGGCCATGTGAATCGATTAATCAGTGCGATAGCCGTGTCTTGTGCAGTATTGACCACTTCGGTACAGGCAAAAAGCAAATGTGACGTTGAGCTTGGACATGGTCTTATTATTACGGATAATGAAATCCGAATTGTTGACGACGGACAAACGCGTATTCAAATCAACAACGATAGCCAGCTTTTTATTCTTGGACGCTGGATTGAGCTTGACCAACAAGGCGAGGCTGTCGTTCGTGAATACTCGCTAGGTATCCGAGATACGGTACCAGAGTTAGTTAACTTAGCTACGGATGGGGTCAATTTAGGGTTAAGTGCCATTGAGCAGGTCGTCGAAGGTATGTCAGATAAAGAGCCCGAGGTACTTAAAACTCAGCTGCAATATGTTGAACGTGCACTCATGGACAAGTTCAAACGCGGTGATGATTTCTTTTTTATCGCACCACAATCATTGTCAAAAATTGATGATTTTTTTACTAAGGAAATTAGCCAAAAAATTCATTCTGCTGTGCATGGCTCGTTAGGGTCGATCCTCGTTTCTTTAGGTGATGCGTTTAAGTCTCGAGAAGGCAATATTGAAGATAGGATTAATGATATGGGGCAGCGTATGGAGATCATCTCAAAAGAGATAGACAAGTCACTACAGAAAAAAGCCCATCAGTTAGAGGAAAAAGCCGAAGAGTATTGTGAGTGCTTAAACTCGTTGGATAAAACGGAAGAAAAACTACAGCGTATAGTCCCTGAGTTGGTAGCTTATGATCTAGTCCAGATCCGTTCTTAAGTGATAACACTTACTGGCGTTTTCTCGACTCAGCTTGTGCCAAGTCGATGAGAGTCCGATAACATTAAAATAGTCTTGCCAAACTTGCCAGTAGTGCTTTTGCATCAATGAGACCGGATAATTTGAGCCTAACATTAAGCTATCTTCACCAGCATGTTCAATGAGGTGACCTAGCCATTTTTCCAGTGCCATCGGGCTTTGAAGCATCTCATGGCCGGAGCACTTAATCATGACATTCTTTAAGGTACTGATCCGCTGTAAGACAGCCGTACATGGTTGTGTTTGTTCTATAAACCCTGCATGATTAAACACGATTTTTAGGCGAGGGTGGCGCTGTGCCAGTGTCAGTAATAATTCTATTGTGTCGCACTGTGAGAAAGCTAACTGCGCTTCAAAATGCAAGCCCAATGATGCAAGGTAGATTAGATTTTCTTGCAGCCAAGGCGTATGCAAACGGCGACTATCTGCGCCTTCCGTAATATCTCTTACTGCAACAAGCGTCGGCGTCATGAGGCGAGTAATGGCTGCACTAAACTGTTTTGGGGGGGCATCAATCGGTGCGTAGCCAACGGCTTTAAATGGAAACCCTGTGAGAGTTTGTGCTAACCAATGCAGCTCGTTGATAGGATGTTGATTATCAAAACCGGCTTCAATATGCACCAGCCCAGCCAAAGTAAATCGATCATGAGCAGGAATGCTTGCGAGGTGGTGATTTTGCCTGATCTGCGCTAAGTTCGGCCAAGCTGGTGGATTGTGCTTGAGCCAAGAGTATTGACCCTGTGCCAAATCAAAAAAGTGTAGGTGGGTATCAATAATCGGTAGGCTCATTGTAGGCTCTCTGCTTGCTACTGTGCGGTATAACCGCCATCAATACTTTGTAAGCTGCCGGTAATAAAGCTGGCGTCTTCACTGAGTAAAAAAGCCACAAGTGCCGCAACTTCCTGAGGTTGTCCCAAGCGCTCTAGCGGTTGTAATTTTGCTTCCTCAGCGACTATCTGTGATTTGTCGGCGCCACTTCGTTGACAGTAATTGTCAATGGCATGGTGGAATAGCGGCGTTTCAATTGTACCTGGACATACCGCATTAGCGCGGATATTAAATTTAGCGTAATCCAACGCCGTGGTTTTAGCCATAGAAGCGAGAGCACATTTGCTCAGGTTATAAGCAAAAGAGTTAGGCTTACCAACCAGCGCTTGATCCGACGAAATTAACACGATACTTCCGGCTTTTTGTGCCTTCATACTGGGTAATACGGCTTGAATAGCAGCGTAAGCACCTTTTACATTTAGCGCGAATAAAGCGTCAAATGTCGCTTCATCGGTGTCTTCAATCGTTGCGCTTAGGTGTTTGCCGGCGTTTGAAACCAGCGCATCAATATGGCCTACTTCTGTCACAATGTCAGAAATGACACCCTTTACATCAGCGACTTTACTAACATCACAGTAACGAAAAATACCCTGCTCGCAAGGCACTATATCTAGATTATAAACTGTGTAATGTTGCGATAGCAGCTTGTTGACAATGGCTTGGCCAATGCCAAAGCTGCCACCGGTAACGATGGCAACTTTTTTCATAACTTAATGTCCGCAACCACCTTCTGCATGCACGTGACCATGGGAGATTTCTTCCGCTGTGGCTTCACGTACAGAGATGACTTCAACAGCAAATGTTAGTGTTTTACCGGCAAATGGGTGGTTTAAATCACAATCTGCGTTAAAACGACCAACTTTTACGATTTTTACTTGATGACGTCCCTGATTTGAATCAACGATAGCTGTCATGCCTGGTTTCCACACTTTGCTATCACCAAGACCTTGTAGGTGTTTGATAGGGATACGTTGCACTAAGCCTTCTTGGTACTCCCCATAGGCTTGCTCTGGAGTTAAGGTTACTGTAAAGCTATCACCACCTGTTTTGCCTTCAAGTTCACTTTCAAGCCCTGGTAGCATGCCTTCAGTGCCGTGAAGATAGTTTAGCGGATCGCCATTTTTGCTAGACTCGATTTGGCTGTCACCTTCATGAAGTGTGTAGTGAAACTCTACCACTGTGTTCTTTGCAATTTGCATAAGTAAACCTTAAATAATTAGTCCTAGGTGATGTTTGCTGCATCAACCGGTAAAGGTAGTAGTTTACGTGACTGGCATTCTGGGACGCAAGTTTCTCGAGATTAATTCGGCTCTTCATTTGCCAAAGGTTTCCCATGGCGAAGTAACGACTGGATGACTTTTACCCTATTGACCGGGGCGGGGGGAGGCGGGTCTTGTTGATGCTGCCGCATATTTACCGCTGGCAGTAGTAAGGTCAATACTTCCCCTGGTTTAATCAGTGTTTGTGCAGTGAGTGAATTCCAATTGAGTAAGTCTTTTACCGCAACATTGTACCGACGGCTTATCGTCCATAACGATTCTCCCGTTTTAACAGTATGGTGATGCGCACGTTGAGGTAACGGCTTAGCTTCAATTTCCTTTATATAGGGACTTATTTCATGGTCAATGAGCCACTGTTGTTGGGCTGTGTTTTTGGATATCCGTAATGTTTCTCCCACGTGGATTAAGTTAGAGGTTTTATTGTTAAGCGCCTTTAGCGCTGTCACACTCATGCCCGCATTAAGTGCGATACGATATAGGGTGTCATTAGCTTTGACGGTGTAGCCGTGACTAAAGTTGTCTCTAAAAAATGCGCTTTGTAATAATGCTTTTTGGGGCAGTGGTAATAGCACGACATGTGGCCCACTTGGTGAGCTTCGGTGCTTTAAAAAGCCTTGATTTAACGCGTATATTTCGCGCTTATCTATCCCACTTAGCTTAGCGAGTTGCCCAATATCAAACTGTTGGCCGATATCTAGTACGGATGTTGTGGCGTGATTTGGTAAACTGGGAATAGTAAAATCTGAAGGCGCGGTTTTTAATAAATGGCTGAGTGCGAGCAACTTAGGCACATACTCAGCAGTTTCTTTTGGTAATTTCAGATGCCAAAAGTGTGTTGGTTTCCCAGCTTTTTTATTTTTCGCAATGGCTTTTTTGACTCGTCCCTCACCACTATTATATGCCGCAAGTGCGTGTAGCCAGTCACCATTAAAACGTTGGTGTAAATATAAAAGGTACTCCAAGGCTACGTCGGTTGAGGCTAAAACGTCTTGTCGTCCGTCATACCATTTGTCTTTTTTAATCCCAAAATGATAGGCAGTGGCATCAACTAGCTGCCAAACTCCGACTGCATTTTGGGTAGATTTGGCTCTAGGCCTAAAGTCACTTTCAACAAATGGCAGCAAAGCGATTTCCATTGGCAGCCCTTTACTTTCTACTTTATTGACTACGTGATAGAAGTATGGAACCGCCCGCTGATTAACGACCTGAAGATAATTAGGTTGTGATAAATACCATTTTATACGTTTATCCAGCCGAGGATGAGAAGCAGTATTAAAGCTAAGCCGATGACGAACATATTGCCACAAATCATCCTCATGAGTGGAGCTTATGTTCTTTTTGGGTGTAATTACTTTAGGCTCCGGGGACGCTTCTGGTTGTTTTGCAGGCACTACGGGCACTTGGGTAAGCGCGGACAAAATGGCTTGTCTGCTTACTTGTACACTGCTGCTACTTTTACACCCGCTGAGTGTGACCATCAGCACAACAGCATATAGCGTTATTAAGACTCTGTTCATCCTTTAACTATACCGAGAGGCTAAGTATTATTCAAAGTCAGTTTGTTGTTGAATATGCTGCCATTGTGATATTGCACGTTGTTGTTGCTGCTTATTTGAGTACAAAGTGGTTATTTTTTCAATAACTTGCTGTTCTTTGGTCTGATTTAGTAAGGTGAAAAATTTGTCCGGGATAGAGAGCATATTAGGTTTATATGGCTTTCCTGTTGCAGGTAACACCCAGCTTAGTGGTCTGGAGCGTAGAGTCTGGAGTGCCTGTTGCCACTGTTGCCAATGCTTTCTATGTACTAAGGGGACTAAATCGACATTGTAGCCACCAATTAGCCCCTGCGAATGAGGAAGATAGATGGTGAGATCTGAGCCTGTGAATCCTGTAAAATTTGCAATGTTAACTTCTACTTCGCCTAAATTCAAAGAGGTGATGTGGGTATCAAGGGTCTCACTTGAACGAAAGTGAGTTATGCGCTCTGACCAGCTTGCCACTCTTTGTTTGGCAATCGTCAGCTTTTCTTGCCAAGCCCCCTGCTGGTCTTTATCTAGAGTGGAAACTCTGGTCTTACTCAGGTCAATACTTTGTTCAAACAGCGCTAATTGTGCAGCGAAAGCCTGCTGTAGCTTATCGCCAGAAGTCTTTGTTGGGCTTAACCATACCAGTTTTGGAAAAGCATGCTGTAGTAACGCGATGCTAGTATCTTGCTTTATATCTGAATGTAGTGACACCGCATAGCAAAGAGGGACGCTGAATTGACTTTGTAGTGTTGAAATGAGCGCTTCTGTTGCGACCAGATCACCATGGATAGAAGCGAGTAGCGCACAGCGCTGACCAACCACTAAAGCCTGATTGGGGATCAGTGGCTGGTTTTTTCCTTGAACAAAGTAAACCGAATCATTTAGCTGATGAAGCGAAATTGCATTGCTCGCGCTGCTGCGAAAGCTTATTACCGATAACACTAGACTCATAAGTAAAGTGATGTGGTATAGCAGCGGTTTACAGATGTTTATCACTTTGTATCGCCAGATGTTGGTGTGAGCTTATCAAGGAGAGAGGAGACAAAATCAGCATCTTGCTGTTGTTTCAATTCTAGTGCTTGTAAATCGTGACATAAGTGCAAAGCGGCAAGCAGCAGTGCACTATGGTCATTACGAACGGTTGAACGTTTACGCATTTCTTCAACACGCCTATCAAGTAGCGCTACGGCATTATGTAGCGCTTGCTCTTGATCTGGTGCGCACGCGAATTGATGCGACTTGCCAAGCAACGTGACTGTTACTTGGTTATTTTGCTCAGACATTAGCTCGCCTGTTGGGTCTGCAACTTATCTAGTAAGCCCGATAAAGAAGAGCTAAATTCTTTTTGCTTTTCTTCACTTTCTAGCATTTCGAGCTGTAATGTTTCATTTTCATCGATGAGTTTTTGATTTTGTTCTTTCAGTGCCGAAACTTCCAATTTTAACTGATTATTTTGGCTCAAAAGTTGGTCAATCAACTGGTCGAGTTTTTGGAGATCTTGGTTATTCATAAATGCGCTCATATGACTGTGATTTGTCATGCAAATGTAAAACAAAGCGGCCGAGGATGCTAGTGTTTACGCGACTTTCTGCTGATTTTTCTCAACTTTTAAGCGATAATAGCGGTATTCGAATATTTTGTTCATAAGTGATTCAGATTAAAGTTAAAAATAGATGAATAACTGCTCAAACTTAATCCGTTTCAATTAGCAAGCTACTTTTAGCAAGGCAGGTTTATGCTCAGTTACAGACACTCTTTTCATGCAGGTAACCCTGCCGACGTAATAAAACATTTAGTATTGGCGGAAGTATTGTCATATATGGTCAAAAAAGAGAAGCCTTTTGACTATGTTGATACACATTCAGGCGCAGGCTTTTTTGAACTTGCAAGCGATGATGCGCAAAAAACTCAAGAGTATTTGCAAGGGATCGCAAAATTGTGGCAATACTCAGGCGCTGTGACAGCTATTAGCGACTATGTTTGTTTGATTAAATCGTTTAATGAAGGAGAGCGACTGAGTCATTATCCAGGTTCGCCAAAAGTTGCTGAGCATTACTTACGCCGCCAAGATAAAGGATGGTTTTTTGAGCTACATCCGAGAGATCTTGAACTATTGCAGCAAAATACTGCGCATAAAAAGTCATTACGAGTAACTGGTAGTGATGGTTTTAAAGGGTTGCAGGGCCTAGTGCCACCGGCATCCAGACGTGCTTGTGTATTAATGGATCCGCCCTACGAGATAAAGTCGGATTATGACGTTGCTGTGCAAAGCATCATTAAAGCATACAAAAAGTTTGACTCTGGTGTGTATATGATTTGGTATCCGGTTGTAGACCGAGCGCGCATTGACGCCATGGAGTCACAGCTCATCGACTCTGGTATTCGTAATATCCAGTTATTCGAGCTCGCGACCCGTGCAGATACCCAAGAAAGAGGAATGACGGCATCGGGCATGTTAGTGATTAATCCACCTTGGACGTTAAAAAAGACGATGGATGCGGTGCTGCCTGAACTTGTCACTTTGCTTGCTGAAGAAGAAGGGGCATTTTATCGCAGTATTCAGCTAGTTGAAGAGTAGGGTTGTAAGTCACCTGAGTGCTGGATAATGCAAAGCTTTTCTTGCTCTTTATCCACACTCAAGGTAACAAGAATAGGGTTACTTTTTAACAAATTTTGTCAAGATTACAATGTTCTGACCTTCAACTCTTCCTTCAATATGTTCGGAGTTGGAAGGTGACAGGCGGATATTTCGCACCGCAGTACCACGTTTAGCCACTAAACTACTGCCTTTTACGTCTAGGTCTTTGATCAAGGTAACGGTATCTCCGGCATTTAACTTCACGCCATTGCTGTCAAGGTGCACAATATCGTCATCTTCCGCAAGTACTTGTTCAGCCCATGCTTGGGTATCATCTTCTAGATAAAGCATATCTAACGCATCTTGCGCCCAGCCATTCTCAGTAGCTAAACGGTTAAGCATACGATAAGCCACGACTTGTACCGCAGGTACTTGACTCCACATGCTGTCATTTAAACAGTGCCAATGGTTAGCGTTTAAGTCTTGTTGACCTTCAACTTGGTCTTTACAAAGCTGACAAAGGTACACGCATTTATCTGAATGCGCTTCGTTGACTGGTGGTACCTCGTAGACGTCAAGGTTTGTAGTTGATGTGCATAATTCACATTGATTGTTACTGCGCTCAGCTAGCGCGGCAGCGATTGTCATAATAACTTCCCAAGCGATAAAGCGGTGATTATAGCAAGAAACGCACTTGATACTCAGCTAGAAAAGGGCAATTTATACCAATTCTCTTAATTAAGTGGTCTTTTTTGGAGGCGAGAAACCTTGTCGATAACCCCGCTACCGCGTCCTGCTATCGCCAAGGTACCTACACCCGTGTAGGCAAGGCAAAATGTTGCTACTTAGTTGTTCTAAATGAGAATATTTAACGCTGTTAGCGTCAGATTTATACCAACTTGCTTAATTAAGTGGTCTATTTTGAGGCGAGAAAATCTTGTCGATAACACCGCTTCCGCGTCCTGCTCACGCCGAGGTACCTACGTCCTGTAGGCAAGGCAAAAATTTTGCTATTTAGTTGTTCTAAATGAGAAATTTTTAACGCTGTTAGCGTCAGATTTACTCCTTCAAATTGAGCAAGTATTAAGGCTAAGTGGTATTGTGCAAGCTTGCGTTACATCAATTTGCTAATGCGTGATTAACTGGCGTGTTTTTGTTTAGTGGGAGTGTGCTGGTGTATTGCCGCTCAATTCTTTCGAATTCTCCCGCTTGCTTTAAGGCTGCAATCGCTTGATTGAGAGGCTTGAGTAGCTTTTTATGTTTAGCAAGTAAGCGAAATGCCAGCATGCCTTCGGAGTGTAATTGATTAAAGATAAAAGCAACACCAAGCTGCTCTGACCAATATTGAGCAGGTAAGTCACCGATAATAATGTAGTCAATACGTTTCAATTTTAACGCTAATAACAATTCTCGTTCAGAGGCAAAGTCCACTCGATGAAACTGGTTATCGTCGTGGTAATAGTAGCCTCGAACAGTCCCAACCTTTTTTCCTGTAAGCGTTAAAGCGGGAGGGTGCGATGGACGAGTCACAATATATTCTCTAATGCTAAGTATTGGTTCCGAGTAGATATATCGAGGGTCTTTTTTCTGTTCATCATTTAGCCAGTCTGGGCTAATAATATCAAAGTCAATCTGCTGCTGTTCCAAATATGCGTTAGTACGCTTAGCTGGAAGTAGTAGGTTTTCCCCCCGGATCTCTGCATGGCTCAATATTGCTTCGACTGTTTCTGGAAATATACCAGGTTTTTCGGGGTTATGAGTAAAGTAGGGATAAAAGCTACCCGAACCACTTAAACTATATTTTAAGTAGGGGGTGAGGTCAGCTTTAACAAAGCTTGTGAAAGTAAAGAGCCAAAGAATTAAAATTTGCTTCATAGTCCCATCTTAGCTTAACTGCTCAAATAAAGACAAGGGAGCGCTGAAGCTTTTAATAAGTAACCTAGACTTGGTATAACTCATTTCCTGCTCCAAGTTCAGGTCAAGTACTATCTGTTTTATCTATATTGTAATCAAGCTGCTGTAAAACCACACTTAAAATGAATAGGTGGTAACTTTTGGTTATAAGTGTTGTAAAATATAGAAACTTTTTATTGCCCAAGGCGTAACCATATTATACGCTTCCAGATACGTGGTTTCCTTTTGGCTTCTAAAGGATACGAATGTTAATGAGTGGTCCGGTGACTGAAATTCGCAAATCAGCAGTACAGTATATTGCTAGGCAGGCTATTTTGCGGCCTGATCAGGAAGTTTTTGCCTATGAGCTGCTTTATCGTGACTCAGACAATAACGCGTTTCCTGTTGGGGTGAGCGATGGTCAAGCAACCGGCCGAATGTTCTTTAACTCGCTTATGTTTATCGGGGTAGACCGATTAGCCGCAGGGCAGTTAGCCTTTATTAATCTCTCCGATGAATCACTATTACAAGAGTTGCCAAAACTACTTTCTCCACAAAAAATTGTGATTGAGATAGTGGAGCGTTCGAAAGATATTCCTTCTTTAGTGAATACTGTGACTAAACTCACGCAAAAAGGCTACCGCTTTGCTCTGGATGATTATGATGGTGATGCTAAGTGGGAGCCGTTATTACCGTTAGTAGAGTTTGTCAAAGTGGAAGTTGAGCAGCCGATCATAAAAACAAATATGGCTGTGAAGCGGCTGAAGCGACAGTTTCCTGATATAAAAGTCATCGTTGAGCGGATCGAAACAAAAGACGAATTTGAGCTTATCAAAACCTCAGGCGCTGACTATTTTCAAGGCTTCTTTTTCGCTAAACCGGAAATGCTCAATCACGGTAATGTTGAACCATCAAAAATGGTGGTATTCCAGCTGCTACAGGCGACAGCCAAAAAATCACTTTGTTTCAAAGAAATACAATCTCGGGTGAGTAAAGATCTTAGCTTAACAGCCAGATTATTGAAGCTTGCCAATGCCAGAGCTGGAGAAGAAAGATTAGAAATTAAGTCAATTTCTCAAGCGGTTGTATATCTCGGTGAAGATGCAATAAGACAGTTTGTTAAAGTTCTTGCGCTGAGTGAACTTGGTTCTGATAAGCCAAGTGAGCTTACTAGAATGGGCTTAGTACGTGCTAAATTTGTAGAGACCTTTCTCATGCCTGGTGGTGAAGAAATGGCTGAAACGGGCTACTTATTGGGATTGATGTCTATTTTGGATGTTATCCTCGATGTCGAGCTTGCTGTTATTGCATCTGAGTTTTCACTTGATGATTCACTATCAAGTGCACTGCTGAGCTATCAGGGGTTGCTGGGGGGCGCTTTGCGTTTGGCGTTTGAAATTGAGCGGAACGATTGGAAAGAAGCCGAGCGTATACTAAAAGCGATTAGACCTGCCACACCAACCAACTATTTATATGATATGGCACTCGCTAGTAGAGCGTATGCGGATGATATTCTCTCCATCGTTACCGAAGAGATTGAATAATACCAATTTGACTTAATACTTGCTCAATTTGAAGGAGTAAATCTGACGCTAACAGCGTTAAAAATTTCTCATTTAGAACAACTAAATAGCAAAATTTTTTCCTAGTTATCGACAAGATTTTCTCGCCTCAAAATAGACCACTTAATTAAGCAAATTGGTATAAAACCTCTACTTTGAGTCGCTGTATATTTCTTTGTCGCTGTTATCCATTATGATTGCTTGATTATATCTCTTAACTAAGTTTGCTATTTTGAGACAAAAAACCTGCTGATAGCACTGTCATCGCCAGCGTCTTGATGTCCTAATCTTTAGAATGTCAGCTGGATCCCCAATGCTTTTAAATATCCCTGCTCTTGTTCTAAATCGGCTTCAAATAATGAATGGGAAGCAAGCCACTGTGCTCCAACGTGCAACACTAGCGTATTGTCTAGGGCTGCGATACTAAGTTCAGGAAGTTGCTCCTGCTGACGCTTTTGGTTCACTAGTATACTCAAGCGAAAAATTGCCAATAGGCGGCTAAAATGACTTAATTCCCCTTCAATCAGCTCAAGCAATTCAGGTAATTTAATTTTCTTTCGATAAAACCGTACCAATGCGCTGAGTGTTAATTGCTGAGCTTGCGTAAAGCCTGGCAGTTGACTGTGTCTAACAATATACGCCCCGTGTTTATGCATTCCTGATGAGTTAATCGCGAGGCCTACCTCATGCAGTTTTGCTGCCCAGCAAAGCATTTCTACATCGTAGCTTGATAACGGCCAGTGGGTTTTCAGTTGCGATGTAAACAACTGAATAGTTTCACATATATTGTCAGCATGTAATTTATCTATGTTGTAATGGTCACTAAAAGCATTGATAGTTCGGGTTCGAATATCAAATGCTTCCGTTTGATGCATTTCAAATAATAAGCCTTCTCTAAGCGCATAATCACTTAGACGCATGGCTGCAATATGTAGCTGTCGGAATAATGCAATTAATACTGCAAGGCCGCCTGAAATACTGACTTTTCTTTCTTCTGGCAGTGATTTTAAAGTGACGTTATTAATATGCTGAGCGTCAATAAAGAGTTGCTTTATTTGCTCAAGCTTTGCAAGTGTTATCTCATCACTTGCGGTTAACTCAGCGACCATAGCTGCAATAGTTTTGATAGTTCCAGAGGTGCCTATCACTGTATTCCAGCCAAGTTTTAAGTAGCTAGCAGCAATACTCTCGATATGCTGTTCGGCCTTGATCTCTGCTTTTTTAAAGCGTTTTGCTGATAACTTACCATCAGCAAAATATGCTTTATTCATGGTCACACAGCCCACATTACGACTACTCAAAAGCTTATGGGTCAGGTGTTGTCCTATCACCAGTTCTGTACTGCCACCGCCTATATCGATAACTAAGCGGTTGTGCGTATCATGTTCGTAATTTGCTACACCTTGATAAATAAGACGCGCTTCTTCTTGACCAGAAATTACATTAATCGGGTAGGGAAAAACTTGTTTTGCTTTGGCAAGAAAGTAATTGAGATTTTTGCAATTTCGTAATGTATAAGTCGCTACTACTTGAACAGACTCTTTTGGAAAACCATGCAAAGTTGTCGCAAATTGTGACAAGGTATCTAGTGCTCTTGCGATAGCTTCGTCACTGAGATTAAAGTTGCTGTCCAGACCAGAGGCCAAGTAAACTCTTTGTTTCTCTTTATGGAGCAGTTGTAAGCGACCATCAACTTCTCTTGCAACAACAAGGTGAAAACTATTTGAACCTAAATCCACAGCTGCAATAGAAGGGTAGTCGCGCATACATTAATCCTAACAAGTTTACTCTTTAGTTCCTGTTAATTGCTGTGATTCCCATTTTCTTAAATGGTCATAAATCGCAATTTGAGAACGAATTTTTTTACGGTTGCCACGGCGAACGTACAGATTCTTCTGTTCAGCGTCAATGACTCTTGCTTTCGTTCTATCTTTAAACTGCAACTCAATGACGTCGATGATAAGCTTTTTCAAATGCTCTGCATAAATAGGGGTGCCCACTTCAACGCGGTGGTCAAGGTTGCGGGTCATCCAGTCAGCAGATGAAATAAACACTCGTGGCTCGCCATTATTATCAAATATCATTACTCTAGGGTGTTCTAAAAACCTATCGACAATACTAATGACTTTGATGTTATCGCTAAATTGATGTAACCCCGGTATAAGCGCGCACATACCGCGCACAATCAGGCGGATCTTTACCCCTTTTCGAGATGCTTCATATAGTTTATCAACAAGCTGTTTATCGACTAAGTTATTAATTTTTATTGTTACTTTTCCGCTTCGCCCTTGCTCTGAGTGTTTGATTTCATCATCAATTAACTCAGTAATTTTACTACGAGCATTAAGTGGTGAAATCATTAGGTGGTCAAACTTAAATGGTAAATAACTACTTTCGATAAAACGAAAGACACTATCACATTCTTCTGTAATATCGGGATGTTTAGTGAATAAGCTAAAGTCGGTGTAGATACGCGCCGTTTTTTCGTGGAAGTTACCAGTACCAATATGCGCGTACTTTACTATTTTTCCTTTTTCTTTGCGGTGTACCACACACAGCTTGCTGTGTACTTTGAGTGCCGGGATCCCGAGCATCACTTTGATGCCATACTCGCTCATAAGCTTTGCCCACTCAATGTTATTTTGTTCATCAAAGCGCGCTTTTAGCTCAACCATTACGGTAACTTTTTTACCGTTTTTTGCTGCACTGACCAAAGAGGCAATCAGCCGAGACTGTTTTGCAACACGATAGATATTTACCTTTATTTGGGTCACTCGTGGATCGAATGCAGCTTGACGCACATACTCAAGCATATGATTAAAGGTGTGATACGGATAATACAGCAAAATATCTTGAGCAGATATTGCTCTAAAGACACTGCTATATTTGCTAAAAGCTGCGCTTTGTAGTGGCGGTAATGGTTTATTTTCTAAGTAGCCACGGCCAACATTTGGAAATGAAATAAAGTCTCTGAAGTTACGATAGCGACCTGCTGGGATCATAGCGTCTTGGCCGGTAACACCTAATCGTTTTTTCATCAGCTTAAGCATTTCTTCAGGCATTGTCTCTTCGTATACAAGCCTCACAGGTTCAGCATAAAGGCGCTGTTTGAGGCCCTTAGACATCGTATCAAGTACGCCTTCTTCTAATTCGTCGTCTAAGTTGTATTCAGCATCTCGGGTGAGTTTCATCGAGTAAGCGTCGATACGTTCGAATTTAAAGAAACTCTTGAACACGTCGGCAATAAAAAAGCGCACGACATCATCCAGTAAAACAATCGTTTTATGTCGGCGTGTTTTTTCAGGAGGGAGCTGTACAAAGCGGTTTAGGCGATCAGTCGGAACCTCTAAAAAAGCATGGTGCTGCTTTTCACCATTGAGCTCAACGAACAGATAAGTCATGGTGTCATTAATATTGTCTGAATAGTCTTTACTCTCATTAATCATCATCGGTAGCAAGTGTGGCAAAACTTGATCTTTGAAATAATTTGCTAACCAATTTTTATGGAAATCAGATAAGGCTTCAGGCTGTTCAACGTGAATATTATGCTCATTCAGGTCCTTCAATATTTGAGTGTATATAGCATTGAACTTTTTACCGAGTTCTAGTACTTTTTTTTGAATGTCAGCAAGTAGTGCCTCATCTTCGTCAAAGTTAGTATCAGGTAAGTTATTTAGCAGGATACGACGTTTAACGTCTGCGACTCGTACTTGAAAAAATTCATCTAAGTTATTGGAAAAGATACCAAGAAATCGGATCCGTTCGATGATCGGATTAGCGGGATCCTTGGCTTCTTGTAAAACGCGTTCGTTAAACGAGAGCCAGCTTAATTCTTTGGCAAAGTATGTGATGGTTTTATGCTCTAAAGATACGGCCTGCATTGTGCTTTCCATAGGTACAGCTTTTCTACAGCTTAAGCAGGGTGTATGACACTATTATGACAAACACGACGCGCCTGTTGTGTTTGCCATAAGACTATCTTGAGTATAGTGCAGCTTTTAGCTCTCTTCTATGTCGACAATCAAATCACTAGTGATTGATTCAAGTGCATCTACGACGTTTTCTTTCACCATGCCAACAGGTAAAGTAACTGTGGCAAAAGCGCTAAAAATAGGGAGTCCCCAATTCGGTGCACTGCGTTGTTTCGATGTGAGGTGGGTAATATTCGCCCCTTTATGGCGAATAACAGTCGCGAGCTCTTGGACTATTCCCGGTCTGTCATTACCAGTAATCACTAAATTGAGCGTGTCGGGCTCTGCCTGTGTTGCTGACGCTTCGCCTGACTCTATTTTTACCTCTAAACCAGGTAGTGCGTACAGTGCCTCTTGTATTTCTTGCAAATGTTCTTCAGCGACTTCAATTTGCACTATACCTGCAAAGTGACCTGCTAAATGACTTAAATTACTCGTTAACCAATTACCATGGTGAGAAAGAATGGTAGATGATATTTTCTCGACGAGACCCGGCTGGTCCTTACCTATAAGTGTTAATATTAACTGCTTCATATCATGTCTCTTTTTTTGTGGCGCCCGTAGGCGAAAAAACGAATTCGGCGCATGATTTAGACTAGTCTAAATACTGGCTTTGTCCAGTCTCTGGAAACACTTAATGTAAAGAAATGCAACGAAATTTAGGCCTTTACTCTAACTTAACATGGAGGTTGCTTTTTGTTCAGTTTGGTTTGTTTTTTTTGATAATAAAACTCTGCCCTAAGGTAATTGAATAACGTGCAATTGTGTATTGGGTGTAACACAACTGTCATCTTGATGAAATATAATGCCCGCAATTTTAAAACCAAAGGGTATATTGATGACTTCCAATCCGCAAAAGCCATCCTTTAAAACGGATAGAAGCCGTCTATTCAAAGACAGGTTTGCACAATTTGGCATTACCTCCGGTGGAGTAATGGTCTTAATCGCACTTTTACTTATCTTCTTTTACTTACTGTATGTTGTTCAGCCCATTTTTGAATCTGCAAAGGTTGAAAAAAGAATGGACATTCAGCTAGTGCAAGAGCAGAAATACCTAGGTATCGGCGTTGAAGAACAAACTGAAATTGCCTATTTACTTAGCCGCAGCGGTACGGTTGATTATTATCAAATCAAAGGCGAAGGTGCTGGTAAGCTACTGGACTCGCTTAACGTTGATCTAGATGGTAATGTAACTGCATTTGCGGAAAGTGCCCCATTTTTGGGTCAGTATGCATTTGGTCTTGATAATGGACAAGTACAGCTAGTCAAGCCCATGTTTATGGTCAGCTTTCCCGGTAATCAACGTGTATTGACACCACGTCTAAGTTACCCACTAAACGCCAAGCAACTTATTGTAGATGAGCAAGGTCAAGCAATCCGCAAATTTGCGTTTAGCCATTTTGAAGACAAAACTGCAGTGGTTGCGCAAACAGCTGACAAGCGTGTAATTTTTGCTTCTTACGTTGCTGAAGAGAATATGTTCACTGGTGAAGTTGAATGGGCGGTTGAGCGCACGGAGTTGGATATAGACGGTCGTGTTGACGAGCTACTGATTTCACCAGACACATCACGCACCTTTGTTCGTTCTGCTAACCAAGTCTATGTGTTTGATACACGGTATGCTTCAGAAGTAGAGTTATTCCAATTACTCGCGGCAAATGAAGAAAATGCCAACTTAGTCAATATGAATTTGCTCGCTGGTGCAAACTCGCTGATGCTTGCTAATGATAATGGTGAAGTGTCTCAATGGTTTGAAATCAATACCGATAATGGACGTCAATTTGACAAAATACGCTCATTTGAGACGCCCAAGAGTAAAAGAGTAAACTTGTTCAGTGAGTTTTATCGTCGCACTTTTTTCACAACCAATGAAAATGGTGAACTTGGTCTGTATTACACCACCAGTGAAGCACACTTATGGCAAGGTAAAGTGACGGATAAAGCAATACAAAAATTTGCTGTTGCACCACGTGCGAACTCGGCTTTACTACTCGCTGATGATACCTTGACGGTTGTTGAACTGCATAATGAACACCCAGAGGTAACGTGGTCTGCATTATGGCAAGAGGTGTGGTACGAAGGTTACCCAGAGCCTGCTTACACTTGGCAATCCACATCAGCTAGCGATGACTTTGAGTCTAAATTTTCCCTAGTACCAATTTCATTCGGTACGATTAAAGCAGCAATGTACGCTATGTTATTTGCAGTACCTATAGCGCTAGCGTCAGCTATTTACACGGCTTACTTTATGTCCAGTGAGTTGCGTCGAGTCGTTAAACCAACGGTAGAAATTATGGAAGCACTACCTACGGTTATCTTGGGCTTTTTAGCGGGTCTTTGGCTTGCTCCTTTAATTGAAACTCATCTACCAGCAGTGGTTGCTCTATTGGTGTTATTACCAATAGCAATGATTGCAACGGCATTTGGCTGGACTAAATTACCCGCAAAAATAAGACACGTTGTGCCTGAAGGTTGGCATTCAATTTTGCTTATCCCAGTGGTACTGATTGTTGGTTGGCTCTCGTTTGCCATGAGCGGCGGTATTGAGTCTTGGTTGTTTGGCGGTAATGTGCGCCAATATTTAACTAATGAGCTAGGCCTAACATTTGACCAGCGTAACTCCCTAGTAGTAGGTATCGCAATGGGCTTTGCGGTCATTCCTACTATCTTCTCGATTGCTGAAGATGCGGTATTTAGCGTACCCAAGCACCTTTCAAATGGCTCACTGGCACTCGGTGCTACGCAGTGGCAAACTTTGGTTCGCGTTGTATTACTGACAGCAAGTCCTGGTATCTTCTCTGCTGTGATGATGGGTTTAGGACGCGCAGTTGGCGAAACCATGATTGTATTAATGGCAACGGGGAACACGCCAATTATGGACTGGAGTATATTCCAAGGTATGCGTACGCTTGCAGCGAATATCGCGGTTGAAATGCCAGAATCTGAAGTGGGAAGCTCACATTACCGCATCTTGTTCTTAGCTGCCTTTGTATTATTTATTTTTACTTTCGTATTTAACACCGTTGCTGAATTTGTCCGCCAGCAGCTGCGTGAAAAATATAGTTCAATGTAATTGGAGTGACATGACATGGTAAAGCAGTGGTTTAAGTCAGGTTCTCCGTGGATCTGGATGACAGGTGGCGCGGTCAGTATTAGTTTGATTTCGGTCATTGGACTCTTGGCAATGATAGCGTGGAAAGGGCTTAGCTTTTTCTGGCCATCACAAGTGGTAGAAATGCAATTAGAGGGATCCGTTGCGCAGCAAACAGTGATCGGTGAAATTTATGATCGCGAAATGGTACCAAAGTCTCGACTTGAGGCCGCAGGTTACGACTTATCTGACTATCAGGCCGAATATGTAGAGCGTTTGCTAGTTAAAACAGGTAACCGTGAATATGTGGAGCTTGACTTTAGATGGGTCTTGTCCACTGATATAAAGCGTCAAACAGTACCAGCTGATCTGGCTGTATTTGAGCGCAGTAAAAATGGTAACTTCTATGGCTATGTTGTCCGTGTTTTAGAAGATGGCAATGCCGTTGTGGAGCAACCAGTTGAGAAACTGCATGAGTTAGTAGAGCGCGCCGTAGACCTAAATGAAGAAGCACTAGATCTACAAAACAGTGAAATCGGCCACATTAACTATGAACTTGAGCGTTTACGCTTAAAAGAAAAATCATATCATTTAGATAACGAACTGACTGATGAGAGGCTAACTGAGCTAAATGCTCGTCGTGCAGAGTTGCGTGAAGATTACAAAGTATTTGAGAAGCGCCTTTTTGAGCTAAGAAAGCAAGCAAAGCGTGACCAAGTCGTTGTCCGCGACATGCGTGGTGAAGAAGTAACACTTCCATTGTATCAAGTGCTGGATGTGTGGTTCCCAAATGATATGGGCTTTTTCGCTAAAGTAGGTCATTACTTGGTACAAATTAGCAAGTTTGTAAGCGACGATCCGCGTGAAGCAAATACCGAAGGTGGGGTTTTTCCTGCAATCTTCGGTACGGTATTCATGGTGATGTTGATGGCGGTGATTGTGACGCCATTTGGTGTGGTCGCAGCAATTTACTTGCATGAATATGCGGCAAAAAATGCGATCACTAAGATGATACGTATCGCAGTGATAAACCTCGCAGGTGTACCGTCTATTGTATATGGTGTATTTGGTCTTGGTTTCTTCGTTTATATGTTAGGTGGCTCAATTGACGAACTGTTCTACCCTGAAGCAGCGCCAAGCCCTGTATTTGGTACGCCAGGGGTTATCTGGTCAGCGTTAACGTTGGCAATTTTAACGTTACCTGTAGTTATTGTTTCTACAGAGGAAGGTTTGTCACGTATTCCAAGTTCAGTACGTCATGGTTCATTAGCTCTTGGCGCAACTCAAGCGGAAACGCTTTGGCGGATCATTATACCAATGGCAAGCCCAGCAATTATGACCGGCCTTATCCTTGCGGTAGCACGAGCTGCTGGTGAGGTAGCACCACTGATGCTGGTGGGGGTGGTAAAGATGGCACCAACACTACCGCTAGATGGAAACTTCCCCTATATTCACTTGGATCGTAAGTTTATGCACCTAGGTTTCCATATTTATGATGTAGGTTTCCAAAGCCCGAATGTTGAAGCAGCAAGACCTTTGGTTTATGCAACTGCGTTCTTGCTGGTTACGGTGATTATTGCACTAAACATTACCGCTATCGGTATTCGTAACCACTTACGCGAAAAGTTCAGATCACTAGAGCATTAATAGTAAAGATTTTTAACAGGTAAAAACATGATTACAGTAGCGCCAGAAGTCAATCAAGCAAATGCTAACAACAAGCTTGATTTAGCAAATTTAAGTCCAGAACTCACCGCACTAGAGATCAAGAACCTAGATCTTTACTATGGTGATAAACAAGCTCTTAGCAACGTCAACATGTTGATCCCAAAAGGGCAGGTAACCGCATTTATCGGTCCATCAGGTTGTGGTAAATCAACATTACTGCGTTGTATTAACCGCATGAACGACCTGGTTGATAGCTGTCGTATTGAAGGAGAAATCAATCTTCAAGGACAGAACATTTATGATAAGAGCGTCGATGTTGCAGCGTTGCGTCGCAACGTGGGCATGGTGTTTCAAAGGCCAAATCCATTCCCTAAATCTATTTATGAGAATGTGGTTTACGGCCTGCGCCTACAAGGTATCAAAGACAAGCGTAAGTTAGACGAAGTGGTTGAAAAATCACTGCGCGGCGCTGCGCTTTGGGACGAAGTCAAAGACCGACTTCATGACAGTGCATTTGGTTTATCAGGTGGTCAGCAGCAGCGTTTGGTTATTGCTCGCTCAATTGCGATTGAACCAGAGGTGCTGTTACTTGATGAACCAACATCGGCACTGGATCCAATTTCTACGCTAGTTATTGAAGAGCTCATTAACGATCTGAAAAACAAGTATACTGTAGTTATCGTTACACATAACATGCAGCAAGCTGCGCGTGTATCTGATCAAACTGCGTTTATGTATATGGGTGAGTTAATCGAGTATGCAGATACCAATACTCTATTCACCACGCCGTCTAAAAAGAAAACTGAAGACTATATTACTGGTCGTTACGGTTAAGACGCGCTTGCTAGGAGAATATTATGGAACACAATATTAATAAGCACATTTCTGGCCGCTTTAACGAAGAGCTAGAAAACGTGAGAAATCACGTACTCAGTATGGGTGGACTGGTAGAGCAGCAACTAAACACAGCGCTTGATGCGGTTAATCACAATGATGCTGAAAAGGCGAAAAAGGTCAGTCAGAACGACTACAAAGTCAATGCCATGGAAGTCAACATTGACGAAGAGTGCACGCGAATTATCGCCAAAAGACAGCCTGCTGCCAGTGACCTACGTTTAGTCGTTGCGATTGCAAAAACCATCGCGGATCTTGAGCGTATCGGTGATGAGGCTGAGCGAATTGCAAAAGTAGCACTCGATTCATTTACCAAAGATCAGCAAGATTTATTGGTAAACATTGATAACATGGGACGCCAAGTCTCGCAGATGCTGCACGATGTATTAGATGCGTTTGCGCGTATGGATGCGCAAAAAGCATTTGAGGTTCACAAAGCGGACGCAAAGGTCGACCGCGAGTATGAAGCTGTCACACGTCAAATAATGACTTATATGATGGAAGACCCACGTTCTATTCCAAAAATTATGGACTTAATTTGGTCCGTACGTTCATTAGAGCGTATCGGTGATCGCTGCCAGAATATTGCAGAATATGTAATTTACTTTGTAAATGGCAAAGATATTCGTCATACATCTCAAGAAGATATCGCAAAAACCTTGTGATGCTTATCAAGTAGTTGCGCGCATTGAGCGCGCAATTTCATGCTAAGTTCATCTAAACTTGTAATAAAACCGTTCACAACGGCGCTCAATGCTGTAAAATTACTCTTTGCACATGCATACAAATATGATTTAAGGGTCAGTTATGCCTAGTAACGCGTTTTTAGGAGTGTTTGCTAAATCTCCTATTAAGCCAATTGAAGAGCATATAAAAATAGTCCATCAGGCCAGTGCGGCCTTGATCCCATTTTTTAACCATGTCTTCAAAGGGGAGTGGGCGGAAGCGGATGCAATTCGCATTGAAATCCGAAACCTTGAGCGTGAAGCAGATGAACTTAAGCGTGAAGTTCGCTTACAGTTGCCTCGCGGTTTATTTATGCCAGTAGAACGGACTGACTTACTGGAACTAATTACTCACCAAGATAAGATTGCCAACAAAGCGAAAGATATCGCCGGTCGCGTTATCGGTCGTGAAATGGTGATCCCTGAATCCATTCAAAAAGACTTTCTTGCTTACGTCACTCGTTGTGTAGACGCGACTAAACAAGCATCTGAAGCAATCAATGAGCTTGACGAGTTACTTGAGACTGGCTTTAAAGGCCGTGAGGTTACACTCGTTGAAAAAATGCTCGTTGAGTTAGATGCTATTGAGCAAGATACCGATGAAATGCAAATAAAGATTCGTCAAGAGCTACGTGCTGTTGAAGGCGAGCTAAACCCGATTGATGCGATGTTCTTATACAAAATCATCGAGTGGGTAGGTGGTCTTGCGGATATTGCAGAGCGCGTTGGTTCACGTCTTGAGCTGATGTTAGCTCGTTAATAAAAATCGATCTTTGAAAATAAAGTAAGGTTTGTTATGGATTTTATTGCATCCTACGGCACGGTATTGGTTTTAGTTGCCGCAGCAGTTGGTTTCTTCATGGCTTATGGTATTGGCGCAAATGATGTTGCTAATGCGATGGGTACTTCGGTAGGTTCAAAAGCACTTACCATCAAACAAGCAATTATTATTGCTATGATCTTTGAATTCGCGGGTGCTTATCTTGCGGGTGGCGAAGTAACATCAACGATCCGAAAAGGGATCATTGACTCTACTCCTTTTATTGATATTCCTGAACTTATGATATTGGGGATGATATCAGCATTATTTGCCGCAGGTAGCTGGTTATTATTAGCTTCTATGTTGGGCTGGCCGGTATCAACTACGCACTCAATTATCGGTGCTATCATTGGTTTCGCACTGGTCGCGGTAGGTAGTGAAGCTATCCAGTGGGGCAAGGTTGCAGGGATAGTTGGTAGTTGGATAATTACTCCAGCTATTTCAGGCTTTATCGCCTATCTTATTTTCATGAGCGCACAAAAGCTTATCTTTGATACCAATAAACCACTAGAAAATGCCAAGCGTTTCGTCCCTATTTATATGGGTCTAGCGGGCTTTGTGATGTCATTAGTTACCATTAAGAAGGGACTAAAACACATCGGTATCAACATGGGTACTTTTGAAGGTTTTGCGCTGGCAATCGGTATCGCTATCGTGATTGGTATCATCGGTAAATTTGCAATTTCTAAATTGAAGATGGATCCAAATGCAGATAAGCAAATGCAGTTTAATAACGTTGAAAAAGTATTTGCTATTCTGATGGTGCTGACAGCGTGTTGTATGGCATTCGCACATGGTTCAAATGATGTAGCAAACGCAATCGGTCCTCTAGCAGCAGTAGTAAATATTGTTGAAAATGATGGTGAAATTGCAAAGAAAGCGGCGCTTGCGTGGTGGATCTTACCATTAGGTGGTTTGGGTATTGTTGCTGGTCTTGCGATTCTTGGTAAAAAAGTAATTAAGACCATTGGTGAAGGTATTACGCACCTTACTCCGAGCCGTGGTTTTGCAGCAGAGCTTGCAGCAGCCTCAACAGTTGTTATCGCCTCTGGTACCGGTCTCCCTATTTCGACAACTCAAACCTTAGTTGGTGCAGTTTTAGGTGTAGGTATGGCTCGTGGTATTGCCGCATTGAATATGGGTGTTATCCGTAACATCGTAGTTTCTTGGGTAATTACATTGCCAGTTGGTGCTGCCCTTGCTATTGTTATATTCTACATTTTGAGATTAGTGTTTGGCGTTTAAAAGCAAACCACACCTTTTCAAAAAGACAGACTTTTAGCTTGAAAAGATCTCAACACCTTTGGTGTTGGGGTCTTTTTATTTGTGCTGTTGAAAATAAAGAGTAAAGCTTGTGACGAATTTACCCAGTATCAAACAACTACAATACCTTCTTGCGGTGCATCAGCATCAACACTTTGGCCGAGCAGCCGAAGCTTGCTTTATCGGTCAGTCGACGCTAAGTAGCGCGATACAAAACCTTGAGGAAACACTTGGGTGTCAGCTTATTGAGCGTGAAAATCGCAGCCTAATGTTTACTGACATTGGCGAAGAAGTGGTAGAGCGAGCACGGAAAATTATCGATGACACCATGAGTGTGAAAGAGCTGACCAAAAGCTATAAAAACCCACTTTCTGGTAAGCTAACTTTAGGTATTATCCCAACTATCGCGAGTTTTATTGCAGCACCCCTTTATCAAGCTTGTAAGAAAGAGTTTGAAGCACTTAACCTAGTGCTAGTTGAAGACACCAGTGATAACCTATTAGATAAGTTAGAGCATGGGCATATCGATATGGCGATGCTTGCATTGCCATATCGAACGGATAAGTTCCATACTCAAGTCTTAGCCAAAGATCACTTTAGCTTAGTTCGTCATGCAGATTATAGTGTGCCAGAGCCAATAGAAGATTTTAATTTATTACCAGAGCAAAGCGTCTTTTTGTTGGAAAAAGAACACTGTATGACGGGGCACGCATTGAGCGCTTGCCACTTAAATCGTAGTGCGTGTATCAATCCATTTGAGGCGGCAAATCTGCATACATTACTGAGCATGGTCGAATACAAAAATGGTGTCACCTTCTTACCACAAATGGCCATTAATGCTGGAATTTTACAAGGTAAGCCCCTTATTGCAACGCCCCCACAGGATCATGCCTATAGGGAAATAGGCTTAATATGGCGCCGTACCACTGGACGGATAAGGGATTTTAGACTGTTTAGTGATTTTGTTAGAGGCTATATTTCATCACAGTGTCAAGCCAAAGCTGACAGTATGAAGTAAGATTCAATCCTATCTATCGCACCAGTAATGGTGCTTTTTTCAAAAAATTCTCTATTGATACAACTTTTTTAATACTTGCAGCGATTAACTGATAAAAGAATTAATGAGTGAGCTGAGTGTTTTTTAATAGCGAAAAACAATTAATAAAAAGAGCACTACAAGGCAATCAAGGTGCTTGGGCATCATTATGTAAACAGCATCACAGTCGAGTATACAACCAGTGCTTAAGGCTCGTGGGTGAGCCGCAAGATGCGCTGGATATAGCACAAGATGTATTTATCAGTATGCACCGTAATTTACATACATTTAATGGTAACTCTCAGTTTTCAACTTGGGTATTTAAAATTACCCATGCAAGGATTGTTGACCATATGCGTAAACGGAAATTCGAATCAATTGAAGGGAAAGAGCCGGAGGTACTTCAAGCTGGACCTGATGCTGGAGTGGCTCAACAGCAGAGTAATCAAGAAATTTATGATGCACTAAAACAGCTTCCTTTTGAGCAACGGATTGTGGTTGAACTAAAGTTTTTCCAGCACTACACATTCGAAGAGATTGCTATGCAACTTGAACTATCGACTAACACGGTAAAGGCGCGACTATATAACGCGCTTAGCAAAATGAAAGGGCAACTAGAGGTGCGTGATCATGGCTAAATTGGATGTTTTGTTTGCAAAGTGGTTAGAGGGAAAGCCAATCACAGAGGATGAATTAGCAGCGCTGCGTAATAACAGTGAATACCGTGACATGCTCCAAGCTGCAACGCAATGGCAGCAACATGCCAAGACGTACCAAGTGCAAACACCACCACCACAACTTACTCAGCAGTCAAATACTGATACTTGGTCCTTGTCGACTGTAGCTGCTTGGTTGGTCGTAGGATTGGGAGTTGCAGGTTTATGGTTACAAAACTTGGGGTTACACGAGCAAATGACTGCGCAACAAATGCAGTTGGCCAAGCAACAAGAGGTAATTCAGAAGGTCTTATCCCAGTTTGATGAAGTGAAACCGATAGAGCAAGAAGCACTCTCCAGATTAGTGACCCAAGTTGTGGAGCAAAATCGCAAAGAACGAAGTTTAGCAATGAATAACTTGGTTGATCTTATCCAAGCGCAACGTGCGCAAGATCAAGCACTACTTAGATTGCAACTAAATGAACTTGCAGAGCAAGTAGAGCAGACACCAACGCAGAATTTAGCACAGTATCGAGGTAAACCATGAAGTTAATTACATTGTGCCTAGGCGCAGCTGCAACATTATGTGCAAGCTTTGTCCAGGCTGAGTCGCCAAATCCACCTTTACAGCGTGAAGTGGCTATTTTTGAACGTGTACTAACTAGTGCGCTACAGCATGACACACAAGATCAAGTCCGCAGCGTTTCTGGTTACTACCTTCATGACCAAGGAGCAGTGTTTGAATTAGTATTGAAACGTCGACATCGACTAGAGTGGCTATCACATATAGAGAACCTTGACGACGTTGCCGCTATTGGTGAGTTTGAATTACCAGACTTAGACATCGCGATTGCTGAAGTAGAAGTCTCAGAGCCAATTGCTGAGGCTTTCTCTGAAGCTTATGCCGATGTTGCTGATAAAGTAAGAGCGGGTGCTGAAAAAGTAAGAGAAGCTGTTGAGCAAGAAAGAGAAAACCGGATCAGACTCAGAGAACTTGAGCGCGAAAAGGCTGAACTTGAGTTTGCGAAAATGCATGAGCAGGAAGCCGACAGCCAGAAGTTTAGTGAGTCTTTAAAAGAAGTCGAAAAACGTATTGTGCAACTCTCGCATAAAGACACCGAATTAAAAGCCTTAAAAGATAAACTCAAGAGCAGTCTAGAAGCATCTCGAGCGAAAAGGGAAAAGGAAAGAGTACAGCAGCAGCGAGCACTCGAAGAAGCGCTTACGATGAGTTTAGCAACCAGTCTATGTGATTACGGTGCCGGCTTACGCAGCTTGCCTGATGATGAATATATTAGTTTTATCTACAGCGAACCAAATAACACAAATAGCAAACAAATACGTATCTATCCAAAATCATTGATACAGCAATGTGTGACTGGAAAGAAAAGTGCAACAGAGCTACAAGAAGCGGCTGTTAGCTACCGCTTCTAACTAATACCAATTTGACTTAATACTTGCTCAATTTGAAGGAGTATATCTGACGCTAACCGCGTTAAAAATTTTTTATTTAGAACAACTAAATAAAAAATTTTTGCCTTGCCTACAGGACGTAGGTACCTCGGCGTGAGCAGGACGCGGAAGCGGTGTTATCGACAAGATTTTCTCACCTCAAAATAGACCACGTAATTAAGAAAATTGGTATAACCTGAACTTAGAGTTAGAAATAGGCTAATCAACAAAAGTACCTAAGCTTTACAGCGGAATATTACTCTAGCCAAAAAATATTTCTTAGTGCAAAGCAAATGTCATGATGTGGTTAGGGATAGTGGCTAGAGCATCACCTTTTTGCCGAGTTCAGGTTATCGTCCTGCGCTATATCGGGAACCCTAATAAAAACAGCATGCCAAGAGTAGCGGCATGCTGTTTTTATTAAATATAGTACTTTCCAACGTACTTTGTCTGAATGGACGTAGACACTTTGGCGATAGCAGGCAGCGATGCTGGTGTTATCGACACGGATTACTCATTGCAGAATAGACGTCAAATTGAGTAATCTAGTGTTACGCTTGTTCAATATTTTTGGCCGTAGTCAAGTTCGGTAGAAAGAGTAAGTATACCCACACGACCAAGTTAAAATAGGGTAGCAGTCCAAGCCCCGTGAATAACTTTACTGGGTATCCCTTAGCACTAGCATAACGGTAGCACTGATATGCGATGAGCAAGTTTGCAAGTATTAAAAAAAGCGATAATGACAGCATAATTTACCCCTTGAAGTCCATAGCAAGATGTAGCTCAATCCTTTGAATGTCTGTATTTTTAAGGTGTTACCTTAAAAATTGATGACATTTTAAACTGATATCTTTAATTATAGTGAACTTTGCAAGAAGTAAAAGTAACCTTTAGTATAAAGTTGTTACTGCTCTGTTTTTAGGGATAAAATAGTTTTTAGGCTGCACTCCAACTGCTCGATGGGAAGTGGCCTCGAGATAAAATAGCCTTGACCATAATCCACACCAATCTCTCTAAGTTTATGAAATATATCTTTATTCTCGACGTATTCAGCTACCGAACACTTGTCTAGTGAGTGACTGATATCGTTTACAGCCTTGACCAAAGCCAAGTCGATAGGATCATTTAACATGTCTCGTACAAAGGAGCCGTCAATCTTAACATGCTGTGCAGGAAGCTGTTTTAGGTAGCTAAAAGTACTAAAGCCTGTTCCAAAATCATCAATAGCAAAATGGCAGCCTAAGTCGTTTAGATTTTTGATCATAGACTGTGTTGCATTTAAATTATTAATACTGGCTGATTCTGTGATCTCGAATATAACGCGATTCGCACTTACCTGATACTCAGTGAGACAGGCTTGAATATGTGGTTGCAGTCTCTCATCTAAGAAAGAGTGTGCAGACAAGTTAATCGCCACTTGGCTGAGCACATCAAACTCTGAAAGTGCCTTGATCGCAGTTCTGATAACGCATTGATCCATTAGAAAAGTATCGTTTAAAAGCTCCAATGCGGGGATAAACTGATTGGGGTACACGATTTCATCATTGATTTTCAACCTGAGTAAGGCTTCGTAATACGCAACTTGTTGCTTTTTGAAGTCCCAAATAGGTTGATAATGAAGTTCTATACTGTCATTTTGTAGCGCTTGTCTGACACTGTGACCCCACTCTAAGCCAATTTGTAGTGTTTGGTTCTGCTCATCTTCTTTGTTGTAACAATGAACTAGATTACGTCCCAGATTTTTTGCAATATAAAGTGCAATATCAGCTTGCTTCAAACACTCATTGGGATCAGCATTGTCACTGTTAATTTGGGTCAAGCCAATCGAGCAACTAATAGAGTAGGCATTATCTTCGAAATGAAACTTATGCTTTTCAATGGCCATACAAATACTTTCCGCATACATATGGGCATCGAGTAAAGCGGTATGTTTGAGTAAAATTGCAAATTCATCACCACCAATACGAAACGTAAGGTGCTGTTCTCCAATTTCATCCCCAAACAGTTCTGACACTTCTTTTAGAACAATATCGCCTTGTTGATGACCTTTGCTGTCATTAATGATTTTAAAGTGATCTAAGTCGATGTAAATCAGGGCATGCTCAATATCATTTGTAGACTTTACTTCATTACACAGTTGATTAAGCTGCTGGTCAAAATAATAGCGATTATGCAAACCTGTCAGTGTATCGTGTAATGCTAAATGTCTGAGTTGCAACTCTGCTTGTTTACGCTCATGAATGTTATCAAGCGTCGCAGTGATAGCTACGGAGCTAGATGTATTTTTGATAAGTTGCAAACGGCACTCCACCCAAATGAGATGACCGTTTTTATGACGTAGCTGTAATTCTATTTGAGCATGCTGTCGCTCACCATTTTGCATTTCTTGCATTACGGTTTGCAGCGTTACTAGTTCCTCTTTGGCGATATAGTCATGTAGTTGGGTATGCAAACTAGACTTTATCCCAAACCCTGACAGGTATTCCCATGCTGGGTTAATAAATCGAATCGCGCCTTCTAAATCAAGTTCAACCACAACCGTTCTTAAATGAAGGAGGATCCTTTGGTGTGCGGAAAACAAATCTTTATAACGATTTTCACTTCTGCTTAGCTGTTCAACCTTATTTGCAAACTCAGCGTAACTCACCATAAAGTCTTCTCGCCGTGCGGCGTGATCACATACTTTACTTAAAAATGGCATATCGTATGGTGCCCGAACAAAGTCGGTTACGCCAAGTAGTAATAGTTGCTCAGCATGATCGGCATCACGTTTGTCAATAATGGTCACAATTGCTTGACTAGGTTTATGTTTTAGAATGCTCTCTACGAGTTCGTCAGCGGAGCCAGAAAGGTTGGTCGTTGTGTCCATTAAGACGATAGCATAGTTACCCTGAAGAAATAGCGATAGGGCACTGTTTGCTGTATTTACATGCGTACAAGAGAAATTATGTGATAGATGCGCACAAATTTTTTCAGCTTTATTTTGGTCCGGTTCAAGGAGTAGTAAGTTGAGCCGGCTACTTTTATCTAGATGTGTCGACAATACGTTTGCCAAGATCTGCGGCAGCATATCTTGTCGCTCAAACGGTAGCACAGCATCTATACTGTAGCTGCGCGCGGTCGTCTCAGCGATACGCTCACAATAAGTTGGCGGAATAAGTACGATAGGCGTACTTTTTGAGGTAGCGAGCAAGCCTGAACGTATCATACGAGAAAAGCGCCAGCCATCAATTTTACCGATGTTGAGGCCGGTAATCACTAAGTCGACGGGTTGAGTTTTTAGTAAACTCAAAGCATCTTGTGAGTCAGATTTAGTAATAATAGTAAAGACATCTAATACGCTGAGCGTTTTAGTTAAAGTTTGCGTTTCGTGAGTACTGGCGTTAACAATGAGCAACGTTAGTTGTCTAGACACAATAAAAAAACCTCACCAGATACTGGCATACGATTACAACGGTTGACGGTATAAAATGTGCGCTAAAAGGCATAAGCTATTGTTTCAACTTAAAGAATAAAGATTGTACAGCACTTTGTGTTTTAACTTCGTAAAATCTTTTAAGTGAACGCCATTTTAGACCCGCTAGGTTAAAGGTATTTACGCAAGGTTACAAGCACTTGATTTCGCTAAAACACCGCACTAGACTTGGCGCAATTTTCGAAATGAGGCTTTTCCATGCGCGTAGCAGACTTTAGTTTTGACCTTCCTGATGAGTTGATTGCAAGACACCCAATGAAGGAGCGTTCTAGCAGTCGTCTTCTTACCTTAAATGGCAATAGTGGTGAAATCGAGCACAAGATTTTTAAAGATATTGTAGCGCTTATTAACCCTGAAGATTTAATCATCTTTAATAACACAAAAGTGATCCCTGCTCGCATGTTTGGGCAAAAAGCCAGTGGTGGAAAATTAGAGGTATTAGTCGAGCGTGTCGTTGATGAGCGGACAGTACTCGCTCATGTTAGAGCAAGTAAGTCGCCAAAGCCTGGTACTAAAATTGAGCTTGAAGGCCAAGCAACCGCTGAAATGGTTCAGCGTCATGGTGAGTTATTTGAGTTAAGGTTTGAAGGCGAAGAAAACGTGTTGGCGATTTTAGATAAAATTGGCCATATGCCTTTACCACCATACATAGACAGACCTGATGATGATGAAGACAAAGAGCGTTATCAAACTGTTTATGGAGAGAAGCCTGGCGCTGTTGCAGCGCCTACAGCTGGACTGCACTTTGACGATGAGTTGATGGCCAAGCTAAAGGATAAAGGCGTTGAGATGGCTTTTGTGACTTTACATGTTGGTGCAGGTACATTTCAGCCTGTGCGAGTAGATTCGGTGGAAGAGCATGTCATGCACTCAGAATACATCGAAGTCTCAGAAGACGTTGTTCAGGCGATTAAAGCGGCGAAAGCGAGAGGAGGGAGAGTTATAGCGGTAGGGACTACGTCAGTGCGCTCACTTGAATCTGCCGCAAAAGCGAATGGCGGCGAGATTGCTCCGCTTTACGGCGATACCGATATTTTCATTTACCCGGGTTACCGCTTTAATGTGGTTGACGCCATGGTGACTAACTTTCATTTGCCAGAATCGACATTAATCATGCTAGTGAGTGCATTTGCAGGGCAAGAACATATTATGAATGCCTACCAAACTGCAATCGCAAAGCAATACCGCTTTTTCAGTTACGGTGATGCTATGTTCTTGCAAAAGCAAGATAAGTAATTTACACCATACAGCTATTAAAATGCCCAGTATTACTGGGCATTTTGCTTTTTCTGACTGTAAAGTTGTCGGCGTGATATAGACTTTGGGTTTTTTATCCCAATATTAGAATTGAGCCGTTAATCTTGGTAGAATCGGAAGATCACCGCCCTAAATATGGGGTTAGCATGTTTTTTAATCAATGTTGGACTGTTTTTCTGACAACGAGGTAACAATGAAATTTGAATTAGATCGCAAACAAGGCAAAGCTCGCCGAGGTCGCTTAATCTTCGACCGTGGTGTAGTAGAAACTCCTGCGTTTATGCCGGTTGGCACTTATGGCACAGTAAAAGGCATGACCCCAGACGAGCTTAAAGAAACGGGCGCGCACATCTGTTTAGGCAATACCTTCCACTTGATGCTACGCCCAGGCACGGAGATCATCAAACAGCACGGTGATCTGCATGATTTTATGAACTGGGATAAGCCTATCTTGACTGATTCTGGCGGCTTCCAAGTATTTAGCCTAGGTGCGATGCGTAAAATTTCTGAAGAAGGTGTGCTATTCAAATCTCCTGTTAATGGTGAAAAGATTATGTTGTCGCCAGAAAAAGCGATGGAGGTGCAGCGTGACTTAGGCTCAGATATCGTCATGATTTTTGATGAATGCACCCCATATCCAGCAACAGAGAAAGAAGCTAAAGATTCAATGGAGCTGAGCTTACGCTGGGCAAAGCGCTCTAAAGAAGCACATGGTGATAACCCGTCAGCGTTGTTTGGTATTATTCAAGGCGGTATGTATCCTGAGCTTCGTGCTGAGTCGCAAAAGGGCTTAGAAGAAATAGGTTTTGATGGCTATGCACTAGGTGGTTTATCTGTTGGTGAGCCAAAAGAGGACATGATCAATATTCTTGATCAATGTGCATATAAAATGCCTGAGCAAAAACCACGCTACTTGATGGGCGTGGGCAAACCAGAAGATTTGGTTGAGGCAGTGCGCCGTGGTATTGACATGTTTGATTGTGTAATGCCAACGCGTAACGCTCGTAATGGTCACTTATTTGTGACCGGTGGTGTGGTAAAAATCCGTAATGCAGCACACAAAACGGATACCAGCCCATTGGATGCAGAGTGTGATTGCCACACTTGTCAGAATTACTCTCGAGCGTACTTACATCACTTAGATAAGTGTAATGAAATTTTAGGCGCTCGACTCAATACCATCCACAACTTACGTTATTATCAACGTTTGATGGAAGGAATGAGAAACGCCTTGTCAGAAGGCACATTTGACGAATTTGTCGAAGACTTTTATGCGCGCCGTGGCATACCGGTGCCAGAGTTGGCTGACGTTGGTTTGACAGAAAATAATTAATTTTATAAACGAGGAAGTGAAATGAGCTTTTTTATCTCAAGCGCGCATGCTAGCAGTGCAGCGGCTGCACCAGCAGGTGGCGGTATGGAAATGCTAATCATGTTAGGTATTTTTGGTCTGGTATTTTATTTTTTAATTTACCGTCCACAAGCTAAACGTGTTAAAGAGCACAAAGACCTAATGGGCGCATTAGGCAAAGGTGACGAAGTACTAACTCAAGGTGGACTTGTGGGGAAAATCACAAAGGTAGCCGATGATAAGGATTTTGTTGTAATCGCACTAAACGACCAAGCTGAAGTGACAGTGCAAAAATCAGCGATTTCAGCAGTACTTCCTAAAGGTACAATGAAGTCTCTATAAGAAAAACAATAAAGGGATAGTCCAGTGTTAAACAAGTATCCAATGTGGAAGTACTTACTTGTTCTCGCTGTGTTAGCTATCGGTATTCTTTATGCCACACCTAACCTGTATGGTCGCGATCCGGCCATCCAGGTATCTGGCACAAAAGGAGCGGATGCGACACTCAGCGTATTAGATCAAGTCAACGAAACCCTGCAAAAGAATAACCTTGGCGTGAAATCTTCTGTGCTTGAAGATGGCCAAATCCTTGTCCGCTTCAAAAACGTTGAAGATCAGCTTAAAGCGCAAGATATTCTGCGCAATACTCTAAGTGAAGACTACATTTCCGCTATTAATATGTCCCCTGCACAACCTGAGTGGTTAAAAGACTTAGGTGCAAATCCAATGAAACTTGGTCTTGATTTAAGTGGTGGTGTTCACTTCACAATGGAAGTGGATATGGTCACAGCGATGGACAATGCACTAGAGCAAATGGAGCAAGACTTTAAGAGCGACTTGCGAGAGGAAAAGCTACGCTATCGCACTGTTAGACGAGTATCTAATAGTGAACGTGTGCAAGTAACTATGCGTTCTGAAGAAGACAAAGATGCGGCATTAAGTTTCTTGCGAAAGCGCTATCCTGGTAATGACTTTATCAATGACAGCAGTGACAGCCTTGCTTTCTTCTCAAGCCTTAGCGATGTCAAGTACAAAGAGCTTCGTGAATATGCGATTAAGCAGAACGAAACGATTATTCGTAACCGTATCAACCAACTAGGTGTTGCTGAACCAAACGTACAACGTCAAGGCGGTGAACGTATTATCGTACAATTGCCAGGTGTTCAAGATACAGCTCGTGCAAAAGAGATTCTTGGTGCGACGGCGACACTGGAGTTTCGTGAAGTAGACGAAAATGCCGATGTTCGCGCAGCTGCACAAGGTCGAGTGCCACCAGGCACAGAAGTTATTCTGCATAAAGATGGCTACCCTGTGGTGCTTAAAAAGCGCGTTATTCTTGAGGGTACTCACATCACAGGTGCGCAATCTGGAATGGATGAATATCAGCGCCCACAGGTTAATATCAAGCTAGATAGTAAAGGTGGCGCAAAGATGAACGCCTTTACAAAACGTGCCATTGGTAAACGTATGGCGACGGTTTTCATCGAGTACAAGCCATCAGGCAAGAAAGACGAAAATGGCAAAGCGTTACCACCTATCAAAGTCGAAGAGGTGATTAACGTGGCGACGATACAAGCGCGTTTAAATAGCTCTTTTCGTATTACTGGGATTGATAGTCCGGCAGAGGCACATAACCTAAGCTTACTACTTCGCGCAGGTGCGTTGGTAGCGCCAATTCAAATTGTTGAAGAGCGTACTGTAGGTCCAAGCCTTGGTCAGGAGAACATTGAAGCTGGTATGACGGCGGTTGTTCTTGGTTTTGCGTTTGTTCTTGCCTTTATGTTGCTGTACTACAAAGGTTTTGGTCTGGTAGCAAACCTAGCGCTTGCTGCTAACCTAATTATGATTGTGGGTGTAATGTCGATGATCCCAGGTGCCACACTTACGCTGCCAGGTATTGCCGGTATCGTATTAACAGTTGGTATGGCTGTTGATGCTAACGTTCTGATTTTTGAGCGTATTCGTGAGGAATTAGCAGAAGGGCGCAGCCCGCAACAAGCGGTACACCATGGTTATGATAGCGCATTTAGTACAATCTTCGATGCCAATATCACGACACTCATCGCGGCGGTGATCCTATTCTCTGTTGGTACAGGTCCAATTGCAGGTTTTGCGGTAACGTTAGCTATCGGTATTATCACGTCAATGTTTACAGCGATTGTTGGTACGCGTGCGGTAATCAACGCTACGATCGGTGGTAAACGTATTAACAAGCTATCAATCTAGGAGACGGACATGCAATTATTGAATTTAAAAAGCACTATCCGTTTTATGTCGGCAAGAAAGCTATCAATGGCTTTCTCGGCGTTATTGATTTTAGCGTCAATCGGCTCGTTTATGGTCAAAGGATTAAACTTTGGTTTAGACTTTACCGGCGGTACCGCGGTTGAAGTTGGCTTCTCACAACCGGCTGATTTAGCCAAGGTGCGTAGCGTGTTGGCCGAAAATGGTTTTGCTGATGCCTCGGTACAGTTGTTCGGGTCTAGCCAAGAAGTGCTGGTACGTCTAGCGCCAAGAGGCGATGATGTTAAGGCTGAAGTACTTGGTAATCAATTGATAGCTGCACTTAAACAAGCAGATGAAAGCGTTATTATGCGTCGTATTGAGTTTGTCGGGCCAAGCGTGGGTGAAGATCTTAAAGAGCAGGGCGGTTTGGCGATGCTAACCGCGCTTATCTGTATCTTAATCTATGTTGCTTTTCGATTTGAATGGCGTTTTGCTGTAGGTGCTGTGGCAGCACTTTTCCACGATGTTGTCTTAACGATGGGATTATTTTCCATTCTTGGTCTTGAGTTTGACTTAACAATTTTAGCAGCGATACTCGCCGTAATAGGATACTCCTTGAACGATACAATCGTTGTGTCAGACCGTATTCGTGAAAACTTCCGCAAAGTCCGAATTGATGACACATTAGAGATTATTAATATCTCTTTGACGCAGACACTTAACCGTACATTAGTCACCTCAATCACGACGATTCTCGTGTTGGTAGCACTATTTGTTTGGGGTGGTCAAACCATTCATGGTTTTGCCACCGCCCTGTTATTTGGTGTTTTCATCGGTACTTACTCATCAGTTTATGTTGCCAGTTCTGTTGCAGTTGCAATGGGTGTGAGCAAAGAAGACTTGATCCCAGTAGAAGTTGAAAAAGAAGGTGCGGATTTAGACGCCATGCCTTAACTACAGACTATAGAGTAAATAACCTGAGCTGCGGATAACTAATGCCTTTCTAGCAGCCAGTTTTAGCGCTAACTGCGTTGAATTCACTTCCAATAGCCAGCTGTTGGTTCGTAAATTCGCCTTGCCTACAGGATGTAGGTACCTTAGCGAGAGCAGGACGCGGGAGCGGTGTTTTCTCTAAAACTCTCTGGGTAGACAAGGAAAAACTAAGTTGTGGCTTAGCAACAGTGAGTTGGAACACTCCTTATCCAAACCTCAGGTTAAATATCAAAAGCGGCTAACTTAGCCGCTTTTTTTGTTAGCATATAATTGTTTCTAAAAAATTACATTGTTGTATAATGATAATCGTTATCAATAAAGGAGATTATCATGTACAAACTCATGATGGCAGTTAGTGTATTAGCCTTAGTTACAGCATGCTCAGAGCAGCCTCAGCCAGAGCAAAAAGTAGCGCCTGCCGTGCAGGAAGCGACTGACTCGCTAAGTATGTATAAAACGCAAGCCGAGGCACTATTAGCCAATATTCGTGTAGAGAAAGAAGATAAAGCCTTAGAGGCTCAGTCAGCAGAGTTGGTGAATTTATCACGCACTCTATTGAACGAATTCGTCGCTAAGTATCCTCAATGTCAGACCTATCTTGATGCTTTAGACAAGGCAGCAGATATCATCCCAACATTACCTTTGGAAGAAATTGAAAGTGGTTATCATGCGGATGGTAAGTTACCAAAATTCGACGACCCAGTTTGTTACCATGCCAAAGACCTATTAGTTCACCCTGCGACAGTTCAAGCGATAGCTATGAATGGCTTTAAAGGGCCTGAAGATTATAAAAGCGCAGAGATGGAAATTGTTGAAGTAATAGCGCATTTTGATCAAGTTGAAAGAGCACTGAAGTAAGCGACACTACCTTGTCTTAATACTCACCCAATTTAAAGGTGAAGTAAATTCAACTTTAAATTGGGTACATTTCACCCGATTGACATGTAACTGTCATACACAGTTGCTACCGTGCGCGATTATGTTTTTACAGTGAGCCTGATCCTGTGAAGTCTTCGCGCACGATACTACTCAATACAATAATAAAAGAAAAAGCGATATCTACACTTTTTCAGCCCATCTATGATCTTGCGAGGCGTCAAATTTTAGGATTTGAAGCACTAAGCCGTGGTATTCCGGGTTCATCACTGGAGTCTCCAGATAAATTGTTTGCAATCGCAAGTCAGCAAGAGCGATTATCTGAGCTAGAAATTATTTGTCGTGATAGTGCGATTAAGCAGTTCGTGTCGCACAACTTACCCGGTAAATTATTTTTAAATGTTAGTCCCAAAGCGTTACTAGATCCTTCCCACCCCAAAGGTGAAACACGTCACCTCACGGAAATTTACGGGCTTGACCCAAAACGTGTTGTAATTGAAGTCACAGAACAAGATAAAGTAGATGATGCACATTTGTTGCTATCCACTATTACACATTATCGAGAGCTTGGATTTCAAATTGCAATTGACGATTTGGGAGCCGGGTATTCGGGACTAAGAAAGTGGTCAGAGCTATGTCCTGATTACGTTAAGGTCGATCGGTATTTTATCGATCATTGCGATCAGAGTGTAGTGAAAAGAGAGTTCTTGAAGTCGATAATAGAGTTGGCAAAAGCCACCAGCACTAAAGTGATTGCAGAGGGAATTGAGCGAGCTGAAGAACTAAAGCTAATTGAACAGTTGGGTATTGTTAATGCACAGGGCTTTTTACTTGCTAAACCTGAAATGAAACCGCCTACTGAGCTTGAGGTGTTTAAGTCACTACACTCAGATCCGTCGGCTGTACCTGGGCGGTTCGAGCAGTCTATGGCTATCGGTTGGCTGGCCAAAGATATAAATGCTATCCATGAGTGTACACAATGTATTGATGCACATAGGTTATTTGAGCAAGATCGAAACTTGGCTAGCATCGCGGTTGTGAATGATGTGAGAGAGCCAATAGGGTTGCTACATCGAGATCAATTAACAGAAGTTTTTGCAGCACCTTATGGTCACGCGCTATTTGACAAAAAGTCAGTGATTAAATTAATGGACAAGCAGCCTTTGGTGGTTGATGAACAGCAAGAGCTTGACTCCGTCAGTAAGCAAATTACCGATCACGAATTTGATATTCGTCGCCATATTATTATCACCAGAAATGGCTGTTATCTTGGCTTAGCGCCGCTTAGAGACATACTAAAGCACATTACCGAGGAAAAAATACGTCATGCTCAGCATGCTAATCCATTAACCATGCTACCTGGTAACGTCGCGATTAACGAAGCGATAGAGCAAAGACTGCGTTCGAATCATGACTTTTCTTTGGCTTATATTGATTTAAACCATTTTAAACAGTTTAACGATTTATATGGGTACGCCAGCGGTGACAGTGTCATTAAGCTTTTAGCTGAGGTGACCATGGATGTTTGTGCCCACAGCCCAAGTTTTGTAGGTCACATAGGGGGGGATGACTTTATGGTGGTATTTGATAATCATGATGCGCAAGCACTATGTCATGAGATTATTGCTGAGTTTGAAACTAAATCCACAGCTTTTTTTACCCCTGAGCATGTCAACGCGGGAGGCTATTGGGCAACAAACCGCGAAGGACAAAAGCAGTTTGTACCATTATTGACTTTATCAATCGGTTTAGTGCGTCCAGATCTACAGCACTGCTTTAACTCCCATCAAGTGGCGGCATTGGCAACTGATGCAAAAAAAGAAGCTAAACGATACCGAAACAGTTACTTATTCGTTTGTAATCGACGCAAACCCACTGTGTCGACGGTTCGGCTCGAAAATGCAGGGTAATAATAGCGTAAGCATACGACGACTTCATAATACTCTTTATCTTTGATAACAAAACGCTATACAAGGGAAAAATATCACTGAAGAAGTAGCAAACTTAGTGCTTTGCTACTCCTAACAGGTGTCTAGCGCTTTTTACGCAGACTGGGGAGGGCGTAGTCATATTCTTCTTTGTAGGTAATTGCGGCTAAAATAAGTAGTATTAGACAATTAGCACTGTAAATTAAGTACCCGCTAACATCAAAACTATAAAAGAAAATGGTCATTTCGACGCCTTTGGCATTTCTAAAATAATTTTCAATTAAGGCTGCGAAGCTCATAAAAACATTAAAAATCGCCAGCCAAGGCATAATTGCATCGGCAAAGGTGTAGCGTGTTTTTAATTTTGGGAACAGCTTTTTGGTGATCTCGACACGATAAGTCAATGGAAAAACTACCATTAACGCAATTAAAAAGTGAGTTCCAAAAATAAGAGTATTCTGAAGGAGCCGTTGGTCTTTGTCTGAAGAGTCTAAACTAATCAAACCAGACGAAAAAACCGCAGTTTCTAGGGTAAAGGGAACAACTGCTAACAGGGAGAGTGCGCAAATATTAACGTCTTTTAATCGAGCCCCTAAAATAAAGACTGTTAAGACAATAAGCACATAAATAATGTAGAAGTGAAAACGAATGTCATATAAGACTAAGAGACCTACTGCTACAATTGCATAAGGTATCAGTAGGTCTCCTAATGAGAAATTTTTCTTCATAGCACCACACTAGTCTTTGCTAGTTTCTTTTTGTGCGTTAGGGTCGGTTGGTTCGTAAATACCGCCACCAGAAACCTTTTTGCATTCTTTCAAATTTAGCTTTTGCATTACATAGTCCTTATTGAATTTACTTGACGTGCAAGCAATCAAAGTGTTTGAGGTTGATACTCTAATTGCGCTAAACGCAATTTCGGAAAGTCGCCCAGACTACTTAACCGACAATTCCGACCAGTACAAACTTAACACCAAATAAACACAAGGTGAATGAAAAATTAAAGATTTTTTTTAAGTAATAGCCTTGATAAATCAGAATTTGAGCTAGTTTATTAAAAAAAATAATAAATTCATATTGTTATATTCTGAATTTTGCGACCTCAATTTCTAAATTGCTAGAAAGCGCTTTAATGGTATCAGTTGCTTTGTGGGCTTTTTCTGAAACGCTAGCAGTTTGAGACGCAGTATCTGATATTGTGACGACTCGCTGCGCCGTATCTTCACCTGCACTGAGCTGTTCTTGCGCGGCTTGTGCTATTTGATGACTCATATGTAAAATAGATTTTAAAGAATCGGCGACTTGAACTAGTGCTTTAGAGGCATCAGAAGACATGCTAACGGTCTTTTCACTGGTTGCAATACTAAGGTTTACCGAGGCTTTTGCATCCTGTGTTGCACTTTGCAGCTTGGTGATCATATTGCGAATTTCTTCGGTACTGGTTTGTGTTCGTTGTGCAAGCTGTCTGACCTCATCAGCAACTACGGCAAAGCCTCGCCCTTGTTCACCCGCTCTTGCAGCCTCTATGGCAGCGTTTAGTGCCAGCAAATTAGTTTGTTCAGCAATGGATTGAATAACGGTTAGGACGTTCGCTATATTTGATACTTCTTCGTCGAGTACTTGGATGTTATTACCAGCGCTGTCAATTTGCTGCTCTAATAATGCAATCTCTTGCGCGGCTTGAGCTGTGAGTTTATCCGCTGCATTTCCTTGGCGTTCAGCCTCTTGTACTGAGCCTGCTGCTTGTTGAGCATGTTCAACAACGGCTTGAGCTGATGCAGTAAGCTCAGTAATTGCAGAAGCAACCATTTGTGTTTCTGAACTGAGGCTATGGGTGAGCTGCTCCAATTGAATTGAACGTGATTCACTGTCTGACGTTTGCGTCTGCAATGCGCAACTTGCTTGTTTTAACCCTTCAACGACTCCCTTTAGGCCGTCTTGCATGTAAGCCATTGCGGCTAAAATACTATAGTCTTTACAGCTAGCGGTATTAATAGGGGTGGTGAGGTTTCCTCTAGAAACATGCTTTACAATGGTCAATACATCGTTTATTTCTGCCCCCAACTTGTGACTCAAAGACAAACCAAATCGTGCTAGCGCCGTGGTCAGTATAATTGCCACTACTAAAGACAATGCAACTAACCAGATAGCAGTATCCCAGTAGCGTTCATTGACTTCTTTGTAACTTATTCCGGTGCCAACATACCAGCCAAACCGAGGTGTTTTCTGAACTACCGAGGTAAGATCGACAATTTCACCGTCCCGTAATGATGTCCAATGATAAGTAATGATCTGATCAACCTCATTACCCACCAGGCGCTTGACCATACCACCTATGCTCTTTCCTGAAGCATCCCTAAAATCGTTAAAGCTAGTGCTATGAAGCTGAGGATCATGGGGGGTTGCAACAAAATCCATTTTATCATTAACAACATAAACGTATTCAGAGTCGTGATATTTGTTCTCTCGTAGGACCTGAATTGCCATTTTTTTGGCTTGTTGTTCGGTCAATAGGTTCTGTTGTGCAAAATGTTCAAATTGTTTCACTATGTTAACCGTACTTTTCATCAGCTGATTGATGCGAGCAATATTATCGCTCTCACTGGCATGGCGTAGTGCTTGAAGACCAACAAAGGCGACGGCAAGCAAAGAAACAAATATTGCCGCTGCAAAGGTAATTATTTTTGCTCTAAGTGTGAAATTGGAAAACACAGGATAGCCCCCTAAAAATACTCTATTAAATGATTTAGCATGTTTAGGGGGAAGTTGTAAGTGGGTTAATATGCTACACGGACTATTTCGAGATGATATTTACTCATACACCGGAAATTTGAGAGTTAATTTGCATTAATTATGCTAATTTCTTCATCGGTGAGTGTGCGGTATTCACCCTCTGCAAGCGTTGGATCAAGTGTGATACCAGCTATATTTTCCCGATGTAGTTCAACAACTTGATTACCTACAGCGGCAAGCATTCGCTTAACCTGGTGGTATTTTCCTTCACAAATAGACAAGCGTAATGCGTATTTATCTATTTGATCTGTTTTTGCCGGTAACGTAGCTTGTTTTTCGCCATGAAGTTCAACACCTTGCTCGAGCTGGATCAAAGCTGTGTCGGTCAATTCATCACGACTTTCTAAAACATAAGTTTTAAACTTTTGCTTTTTAGGGGAGGTAATTTGATGTGACCAATCTCCATCGTTGGTGAGCAATACTAAACCAGTTGTGTCGATATCTAACCTACCTGCCACATGAAAATCTTTTAAGTTAGGCTCATCGAGCAAGTCAAAGACTGTTGGGTGTAACTCATCGCTATTTGCACATACATAGCCCTTAGGCTTATTGAGCATAAAATAGCGTAAGCCAAGGTACTGTAGGTGAACACCTGCAAATGTTATATGATCTGCTAAGGTAACTTGGATATCGCCTTTTTTGACGACGTTACCATTGACGGTAACTAGACCTTTTTTAATATTGATTTTGACCTTACTGCGAGGCATTTCAGCAACATGGCTCAAAAACTTCTCTAACCTACATGGAAATTTCATAGTTAAATAGCTCGAATAATAAATTAGTTTTTGCGATAGATTTCAGGTAATAAATCGTAACAATGCACGCTCAGCGCAAACTGTTTGGATACTTTAGCTTGCAACAGTGTTAACGCCCCTTCGGTAAGCGCCTGCTTTTGCTCTATTGTTCTACCCGCCATTAAATGGATCTGTAAATGAATAAATCCTTGTTTGCCATCACCTAGTTGAAAATGCTCGAATGACATTGCACGTGTTTTAACTGAAGCTGGATCGAAAAGACCACACGCACAAGCGAATTGCTGTACTTGTGATACTAAGGCTTCGGTTTCTATTGGTAAATTATCCGAATGTTCGAGAATAAAGTGAGGCATGTGAAACTCCATGTTTTTGCATTAGTCGTAGAGTTTATGCTATTTATCTGGGGTTATTCCACAAAAGAGTGAATTATTAGCATGCTGTCCTTATTTAAATTCTCCCCGTTACTCAGTGAAGAAGAAACTCAGTGGTTGGTCGATACCTTTATTTGGGCATTTGAACACTTTGATGGAGAATACTTTTTAAGCGACACGCAGATTATTACACCGACCCCACACTTTTTCCCCGATCCTGTTTCGAGTATTGAAGAAATGGCTGCTGTTGTTTTTTCCCGAGTAAAGTCATATGCAGGTTTACAAAAATGGCCAATTCATCTGGTATCGCCAGCACAAATGCAAACGACGCATATGGCAAAATTGCAGGTAGCTGGGCGGTGGCGTGGTGATCAAGCTGTCATTTCAGAGGCTTCAACTCCGATAGCGGTGTCTTATAATCCGAATCAAATTAATCAGCCACAGGATCTTGTTGCGAGCCTAGCTGGGGTGCTAGCAAAGGTACTGATTTTACAGCGGGGAGTATTACCGCCGGGAGGGCAGGAACAGCTGGATGCTGCAAGTGATGTGCTTGCCGGTTTTTTTGGTTTTGGCGTGATGGTTTCTAATACGGTGTATCACTTTAGGGGAGGGTGTGGCTCTTGTTATAATCAGTACGCAAATCGTCAGGCAGCACTGACTGAGCAGCAAAGCATATTCGTCCACGCCTTGGTGTGCCATTTTAAAGGTGCAAAGGATGGTCATAAACATCTCAAACCACATTTGGTCGGCCAGTTTAAAAAAGCCAAGAAGCAAATTAAGATGATGATGGATAGCTCTGAGCGTATAGACTTACTTGCTTTACAGGAACATGTTCATGCCCGCTTATCTTGATGAATTTATCATAATCGCGCTTGCTCACTTTTTTGCAGTAGCAAGCCCAGGTCCTGATTTTGCGATAGTGCTCAAGCAAAGTGTACAGCAAGGTAGAGCAAATGCGCTTTGGACAAGTTTTGGGGTTGGCTTGGGTATTTTAGTACATGTCAGTTATTGCTTATTGGGCGTAGCGTTACTGCTATCTCAATCTGAAACCTTGTTCACAGTAGTGAAATATATAGCCGCGCTATATCTGGCTTATCTTGGTGTCCAAGCGTTGCGATATGCAAAACCCAGTTCAGAGCATGAAAATATGACTGAGCACACTGTTACTGAGTCTAATTGGAATGCGTTGAAGCGTGGCTTTTTAGTTAATGCGCTGAACCCAAAGGCGACGCTGTTCTTTTTATCGCTTTTTACTTTGGTCATAGAGCCAAGTACTCCAAGTAGTGTGCAGCTGTTTTATGGCATATACATGGCGTTGGCAACTTGGTTATGGTTCTCTTTACTGGCTGTTATTTTATCAAAAAAAAATGTCAGGCACTTTTTTCAGCTAGCTGGACATTGGTTTGATCGCGGGATCGGTGTGATCATGTTATTACTCGCAATAAGGCTGGTGGTGTAATGAATGACAAAAACATAATTAATTTTAGCTTTGGTTCGAATATGTCCACGGCTCGGTTATTATCACGATTGCCTGAAGCTGAGCTATTGGGAACTGGCGTGCTAAACGGGTATCGGTTGACCTTTGATATGTTAAGTACAGATGGCTCAGCAAAGTGCAATATCGTGCCATGCTCAGGACTTAACAGTCGAGTTTATGGGGTGTTATACACGCTGAACCTGCAAGAGAAGCGACGTTTGGATGAAATTGAAGGCGAGCGCTATGACTGCCGCAGTGTACCTGTCGTAATGCAAAATGGTAGCGTTGTGGAGGCTTGGTGCTACATTGCCAATACCTTTATTGATGATGAGTTGCCTTTTGATTGGTATGTTCAGCACGTACTTGAAGGGAGCAAAGAACATCACTTTCCATCTGAATATCAAAACGTTATATTACAGCAGCCCCATAGGATTGATGAAAATAAAGATAGACAAAAACAAGAGTTAGCGATTTATCAGTCACGCTGCGATTAATATAAAGTTCACGCTCGCATTTAAATGGTTGAGCTGTAATAAATCCAAGGAATAGTAATGAAAATAAAACAATGGCTCATCACAACTGGTTTGGTTGCTGCAAGTATACTGACACCGCCTGCAAGTGCAGCTGTAAATTTACAAGATGTGGAAAGTGCCGTCGAAGAAGCGATGAAGCGGTTCAATATACCGGGTTTAGCGATAGGTATTGTTGAAGATGGCAAAGTTGTGATGACCAAAGGCTTTGGGGTCACACATTTACACAAGCTTGCTAACGTCAATGCTGATACGCTTTTTGGGATCGCATCTAATACCAAAGCTTTTACTGCCGCAGCACTGGCAATGTTGGTTGATCAGGGAAAATTAAGCTGGGATGATAAAGTTGTTCAGCATATTCCTGAGTTTAAGCTTTACGATAGCTATGTCACTCGAGAAATGACCATTCGCGACTTATTAAGTCACCGCAGCGGGTTAGGTTTAGGGGCCGGAGATTTAATGATCTGGCCTGATACAGATAAAACCATGCCTGAACTACTTGCTGGTATCTCACACCTTAAACCAGATTCCAGCTTTCGCAGTCAATACGCCTACAACAATCTCATGTTTGTGGTAGCCGGTGAAGTTGTCAGTCGAGTGAGTGGTAAAAACTGGCGCGACTTTGTTGAGCAAGAAATGTTCAATAAATTGGAGATGGATGATTCCAAAGCAGGGTTTTCTCGGATCCCATCAGATAACACGAACTGGGCAACGGGACATATTCCTATGTCGGGTAAATTGACGCCATTTTTTGTTAACTATCTTGAAGATTTTCGAGGGGCGGGTGCCATTGCGTCCAATGTCGATGATATGACAAAGTGGCTACAAACTCAGTTAGCTGGTGGGCAGCTGCCATCCGGCGAGCAATTATTTTCAGCTGCTCAGCAAGTACAAATGTGGCACCCTCATATAACACGAATACCAGCCAAAAAAGCGGCATCATTTTATCACCAGCAGTTTAGAGGTTATGGCTTAGGCTGGGCGATTGAAGATTATTTCGGTTATAAAAAAGTAGGCCACGGCGGCGGTATTTTAGGCATGGTCTCTCAGGTTGCAATGATCCCAGAGAAGAAGCTGGGTGTTGTTGTACTGTCAAATCAGCAAAAGTATGCTGCGTTATCAGCGATTATTAATGAAGTATTTGAGGATGCCCTAGGGTTAGAAGATAAAGATTGGGTCAACCTTATTGCTGATGACTATTTTAAAGCTCAGCAAGAAAAGTACGCCAAAGCAGGCATTGCCAAAGTAACGGCGCCGCAGCCATCATTGCCGTTGCAAAATTACACCGGAACTTTGGTAAGCTCATGGTACGGTGATGTGATAATAGAGCAACTTGATAATGTACTGCGAATTGATTTTACGCACACTAAACGGCTAAAAGGAAAGCTTGAGCATCTCAGTGGCAATACTTTTGTGGTACGCTGGGATGAGCCGTTACTTGAGGCTGACGCCTATATCAACTTTACTATTAATAAATCACAACGCGTAGAGTCAGCTGAAATGGAATTTGTAAACCCTCAAATCACCGATTTTAGTTTTGATTTTCACAACCTTGAATTAAAGGCTAAGGCTGCGCCTGCAGCGCATTAGGATATACCAAAGTATCAAAGCCACTAAGAGGTGGCTTTGATATAGTCAAAAGGAGCAATGACTGGACTCAACAGAGTCATACACTAAGCGAGGATGTATTCTACGATGCGTACTGCAATTATCACCCACCCTTATTGCCGCAAGCATAAAATGACAGAGGAACATCCCGAATGTCCGGCCAGATTAGATGCGATATCGGATAGGCTACTGGCCTCTGGATTAGATATAGCCGTAGAACATAAAGCCGCAATTAAAGCTGACACCTCGCATTATGCCTTGGTGCATGATCAAGCCATGATTAAAGAGGTGATAGACAAGATCCCGAATGAAGGACTGGCGTCATTAGACGGTGATACATGGCTGTGCCCTGACTCGCTAAAAGCAATTGAGCGTGCTGTTGGTGCTGGAATATTAGCGGTAGACGAAGTTATTGCTGGTAATCTCGATGCCGCATTTTGCGCGGTAAGGCCGCCAGGACACCATGCTAATCAAAGTACTTCCTCTGGGTTCTGTGTCTTTAATAATGTCGCCATTGCTGCGGCTTACGCAAAAGCCAAGGGGGTTGAGCGGATTGCAATTTTAGATATTGATGTGCACCATGGCAATGGTACTCAAGATATTTTCAAAGACGATCCTAGCATTCTGTTTTGTTCACTATTTCAGTATCCATTCTATCCTAATACCGCGATTGAAAACCATCAAAGCTTAATTAACTCTCCATTGGCAGCAGGTGCTGATGGCAATGATTTAAAAGCATTATTTCAACAGCAGTGGCTACCAAAACTAGGAACATTTAGACCACAGCTTATCTTTATTAGTGCCGGATTTGATGGTCATCTTGAAGATGATATGGGAGGACTAAAACTAGTTGAGCAGGACTATCAATGGTTTACTGAACAAGTTGTTGCGTTAGCAAAATCACAACACTGCTTAGGTATTATCTCCTACTTAGAAGGTGGATACGATCTGTCTTCACTTGGCCGTAGTGCCGTGACGCACATCAAAGCGTTAGTAGAAGAGGGTGAATTACTTTAGTAACGCAAAAGCTTGCTGAACACTCTGCAATTGTATTTTACTAACACAACATTGTCCTTCGTCAATAAGGTACTGTTGCACTAAACTGGTTAAATCAGGCAGCTCTATGGTATCAACCACATGCCCCTGTAAATTGGTACAACTGCCATTCGATGCGATAACGACGGCATTGCTCTTGGTGGCGTCATCAAGCATATGAATAGAGTCTGATAGCGCTTTATCATCCTCAATAAGCTCTATACTTTGGTCTAATACCAGTAGGATTGGATAATTTTTTATCGTCATTATTTGTTCAAGGTCAAGTTATCAACAGCGACGCTCAGTATACTTCAAATTGGAATAATATTGCGAGAGTGTGCTTATGGTTGGTGATTCACGTCAGTTACAGATCAAAGAAGTATTTACCAATAGCTTGTTATGTTGCGATGAGCAAACGAGTCTTCATGATGCGGTTGCACAAATGCAAGCAAACCGAGTGAGTTCTATTTTTGTTACTCGTGCTGATGATATTATCGGTATTTGGACTGAGTCCGATTGCGTTAAGCTCGACTTTAATGATCCAAATTTTGCTCAAGTACCTATCAAATCTGTGATGACCTCTCCGGTACAAAAAATTCAGATAGATAAAACATTGAGCGAAGCCACTGTTAAGTTTCATCAGCTGGGGATCCGCCATCTATTAGTCATTGACCTTGATAATATTCCTTGTGGTGTGGTGTCGTTGTCGGATATTGTTCGCAGCCAAGGACTAGACCATTACCTGCACTTTCGGCCAATTGAGCAACACTTTGATTCAAATATTGTCGTGTTAGACAGCCAGGATTGCGTTTCTGATGTGATTAGTAGCATGTGTGAATTAAAGCTCACTGCGGTGCTGGTATATAATCATGCTTTACATGAATATGGGATCATCACCCAACGAGATATTGCCTACATCATTCTCAACCCCGATTGGCGTCAACCATGTTGGAATTTGGCAAGTTACCCGATGCTGGCAATGACCCCAAAGGATAGTTTATTTGATGCCTACCGCATGATGACGGTAAATTCTATTCGGCATCTAGTTGTCACTTGTCCCGAATCTCAAAAAGTTATTGGCTTATTAGCACTGAAGAATGTACTAACTGAAATTGAAACTGCGTATTGCAGTGAATTAGAGAAGGTATTGGTGCAGCGAGATATTGCACTGCAAAAATCTGAGAAGAATTTATATCTTGCCAATCGTATCATTGATGCCTCTTTGGATGGCATCATGATCACCAAAAGTTCGGGCGAAATTATTCAGATCAATCCGGCATTCAGTGCGCTAACCGGTTATAAAGATTACGAAGTGCTTGGCAAAAATCCCAGTATATTAAGCTCTGGCTTACATGATGAATCTTACTACCAGAGTATGTGGCAAACGCTCAGAGAAACAGGGGTATGGCAAGGCGAGATATGCAATCGTAAAAAGAGCGGTGAAATCTATGTTGAATGGCTCACGATTATTGAGATCAGAGAGCCTTACAGTGACGACATGCTCTACGCCGCCATTTTTAGCGATATTACGGAGCGAAAAAATGCAGAAGAAAAAATTGCTCGTTTGGCTTATTTTGATGAATTGACCGGGTTGCCTAATCGTCGCTTATTCTACGATAGACTTTCTATGGCGTTGGCATCCGCACACCGCTACAAGCAAAAGCTTAGCGTGATGTTTATAGATTTAGACCGCTTTAAGGAAGTGAACGACTCTCTTGGCCACAGCGCTGGAGATGAGTTATTAGTACAGGTTAGTGAGCGGATAAAGTCTATTTTGAATGAAGGGGACACGTTGGCGCGACTTGGTGGTGATGAATTTGTCGTGCTACTGAGCGAAGTGAACGGTATGTCGGAGGTCATTGAGTTTGCAGATCAAATCTTAATGGCGTTGTCGCACCCTTTTCAACTTGGTGATATGCAGGTCGCTGCGACGGCCTCGATGGGGGCGGCTATTTACCCCGAGGATGGCCATGATACCGAAACTTTATTGAAGCATGCCGATGTTGCTATGTATCGCTCCAAAGAAGTCGGGCGTAATTCCTTCCAGTTATTCGAAGCGTCGATGAATGCACGTTCATTTGAGCGTTTATCTATGCTCAGTCGTTTTCAAAACGCCTTGGAAAATGGTGAGTTTGAGCTGCATTTTCAGCCATTGCAATGTTTAACTAGCAGTCGCATCTCCAGTGTTGAGTGTTTGCTACGCTGGCGTGACCCAAACTTGGGCGTTATATCACCGGCCCAGTTTATTCCACTGGCAGAAGAGCTTGGGCTAATAATCCGTCTTGACCAATGGGTAATAGATAAGGCTTGCCAGCACTTAGCTAAATGGCAACAAGCTGGAATGGAGATAAGGCGCTTAGCGATTAACATTTCGGCGTCACATGTCACTCAGGGGGATCTTTATCAATGTGTCGCCCAAGCATTAAAAAAACACAATGTCGAAGGGAAGTATTTGGAGTTAGAGCTCACTGAGAATAGCTTTATTGGTAATTTATTGGAGGCGAAATACACCTTGAAAAAGCTCAAAGAGCTTGGTGTAAAGCTAGCAATTGATGATTTTGGCACTGGTTATTCCGCATTGAGCTACTTAGCTAAACTCCCTATAGATATACTCAAAATTGATGCTAGCTTTATTGCAAAAGTGCCTGATGAGTATGGTAATAGTGAGATTGTTGCGGCAATTGTTGCTATGGCTAAAGCACTTAATTTACAAGTTGTTGCAGAGGGAGTAGAAAAGCCAGTACAAAAGCGTTATCTACGTAAGCTAGGCTGTCATACTATTCAGGGGTATGTCTTCTGTAAACCGCTTACAGAAGACGACTGGCAGGCGTTTTACTCGTCAGAGAAGGTGATCTCGTAGGAGCTAAACTTACGGATGTTGATCACGCCGTTATCAAAAAGCAGGTACTGACCTTTGATCCCCTCAAGTACACCAGATACCACGGGATCCTTGTCAAAGTTAAATGAAGTGATTTTGCTCGGATGTTGCTCCACAGGGAAAGTGAGGTCGACCACCTCTTCATCTAGCACTTCAATAGCTGTCGCGCCAAAGAGTTCGGCCAGCTCATCGAGTTTGGTTTGGATCTGTGGAATAAGCTTAGCGGCTTCTGCCTTGAGGTCTACTTCAGGGTTGATCCCTTTGAGCATATTACGCCAGTTAGTTTTATCAGCAATAAACTGCGCCAGTGCTACTTCCACTAACCCTGACTGATGACGGGTCTGCACTTTAAAAATCGGTAATGCTTGCGTCGCGCCTTGATCTATCCAGCGCGTTGGTATTTGTGTATGGCGAGTAATCCCAACCTTTAGTCCTGAAGTATTCGCTAAATAGACATAGTGTGGGATCATGCAGTTTTCTTCCCCCCACTTTGGCTCTCTACAGGTGCCTTGATCGAAGTGGCAAGTTTCAGGCTTCATAATACACATGTCGCAGCTTGCGAGCTTTTTCATGCACACATAGCAGTGCCCTTGGGAATAACTCTTTTTGGTTTTTTTACCACAATTACTACAAAATATATTGCCAGTGAAGGTTAGCGTGATGGGTTTTCCGAAGTAATCATTAAGTGATACTAAGTTATCCCCAACCGGTAATTGATATTGAATAGGTTCAACAAGCGTAGATTTTAACTTGCTGAGTGTACCTTGTACTTGCATCTTTGCCCCTAAAAATGCTCATAAAAGGGTAGGATACCATAGCAAATCAAGGTGAACGAAGTACATAAACTAAAAAGGCCAGCAATAGCTGGCCTAGCAAAGCTTAACGTGAATTAGCTTTCACGTGCGATCGCGCGATATGCAATGTCGGTACGGTATTCCACACCTTCCCAGTGAATATCTTTCACTAGAGAGTAGGCACGTTTTTGTGCTTCAGTTACCGTATATCCAAGTGCGGTTGCACATAGAACTCGACCACCAGCAGTCACAACGTGTTCGCCATCTTGTTTAGTACCGGCATGGAATACTTTTTCACCTTCAGGATAACTTACCTGTAGGCCTGATATAGCATCTCCTTTCGGGTAACTACCAGGATACCCTTTAGCAGCAAGTACAACGCCAACCGCAGCTCGTGGATCGAATTCAATTGCTGTTTGATCCAGTTCTTCTCGGTTAGCCGCCTCAATCAGCTCAACTAAATCTGATTGAAGACGTAACATAATTGGTTGTGTTTCTGGGTCGCCAAAGCGGCAGTTATACTCGATAACTTTGGGAGTGCCGTCAGCTGTGATCATCAAACCAGCGTAAAGAAAGCCTGTATATGGGTGACCTTCTTTTGCCATCCCTTCAACCGTCGGGTTGATCACTTCAGCCATGATACGATCATGAATGTCCGGTGTGACCACCGGCGCTGGAGAGTAGGCTCCCATACCACCGGTATTTGGACCTTTATCGCCGTCATAGGCGCGTTTATGATCTTGGCTGGTGGCAAAAGGGAGTACATTTTTACCGTCAACCATGACGATAAAAGAGGCCTCTTCACCTTCTAAAAACTCCTCGATAACAACGCGACTACCGGCTTCACCAAAGGCATTACCCGCCAGCATATCGCGAATAGCTTCTTCCGCCTCCGCTTCGGTCATAGCCACGATGACTCCTTTACCAGCAGCAAGGCCATCAGCCTTGACAACAATAGGTGCGCCTTGTGCCTTTAAGTAAGCAAGCGCAGGCTCTATCTCTTCAAAAGTCTGATATGCCGCTGTTGGAATGTGGTGGCGTGCTAAAAAGTCCTTAGTGAACGACTTTGAGCCTTCCAGTTGTGCTGCCGCTTGTGTCGGGCCAAAAATAGCTAGGCCTTCTTCACGGAATCGGTCAACAACACCAATAACTAATGGCGCTTCAGGACCAACAATAGTCAATTGCACATTGTTTTCTTTAGCAAATGCGACCAAAGCATCGATATCTTCAACACCGATAGCAACATTTTCAAGCTTAGGTTCAAGCGCTGTACCTGCGTTACCAGGTGCGACAAAAACAGTTTTTACAGATGGATTTTGTGCGGCTTTGAATGCAAGCGCGTGCTCACGTCCACCGCTGCCAATGACGAGTACATTCATGGCGAAATTTTCCTATTAAAGCTTTTTGAATTTTAAGGTCATGCGGTCGCTTTCTCCAATCGCTTTATATTGCGCGGCTTTCTCATCACCAAGCGCCAAGCGTGGAGGTAGCGTCCATACCCCTTTAGGATGGTTTGCACTATCCAATGGGTTTGCGTTAATTTCACTACTTGCAATCAGCTCAAATCCAGCCTTTTTGGCTATATCGATAACATAACTTTGCTTCATGTAACCAGAAGACTTTTGGTCTTCAGTATCACGGTGCTCTGGTAGACGGTGTTCAACTACACCTAAAATACCACCAGGTTTCAGGGCTTTGTTAAAAGCATTGAATGCGCTAAGCACACCTTCATCACCTTTACCCATGTACCAGTTATGGACATTACGGAAGGTTAGTACCACATCGGCGCTGCCTGCTGGTGCAATATTACTATGTGTAATTGGTGCAAACTCGGTGATCTTAACTTCACTGTAATCTGGGTTGGTTGCCACTTTTTCTTGGTAGCTTTTTAATGAACGTTGATAGTAACCAACATCTGAATCAGCAGGGAAATGCGCTGCGTAGTATGTGCCTTTGCCTTGAACAAGAGGTGCTAAGATTTCGCTATACCAACCACCGCCTGGGGCAATCTCTACCACAGTCATAGCAGGTTCAATACCAAAAAAAGCAAGCGTTTCACTTGGGTTTCTATATTGATCGCGAGCTGTGTTTTTCTCTGCACGATTGTCGTTGGCAACGGCTGTTGCAATTGCGCTTGGTACTGCTTGGTTTGAGTTTGATTCTGTCGCGTTACAGCCTACAAGAGTCGTAAACACGGCAGCAGCGATAAGAGGTTTCATACTTAGATTCATCGTTAGTTTCCTTCATTCTGTTATGATCATGCTGTAGCCAGAATACTGGAAATTAGCTGAAACAAAAAGCGCGAAACTCATCAGTTTCGCGCTTTATTGATTAATGGCGGAAGTGGCGCATTCCGGTGAATACCATGGCCATTCCCGCTTCATCTGCGGCGGCTATCACTTCTTCGTCACGCATAGAGCCACCCGGTTGGATAACTGCGGTAATACCCGCAGCTGCGGCGGCGTCTATACCATCGCGGAATGGGAAAAAAGCATCAGATGCCATCACTGAACCTGGTACTTCTAAGTTCTCATCTGCGGCTTTGATCCCAGCTATCTTAGCTGAGTAAACGCGACTCATTTGACCTGCACCTACACCGATTGTCATACCGTCACGGGCATAAACAATCGCATTTGACTTAACAAACTTAGCGACTTTCCAGCAGAATAATAGATCTTTTAGCTCTTGTTCGGTCGGTTGGCGTTTTGAAACTACCTTCAGGTCTTCCAAGCCAACCATGCCTTGATCACGATCTTGTACTAAGATACCACCATTAACACGTTTGATGTCAGTGCCTGTGGTCTTAGTAGACCATTGGCCGCATTCAAGCAGGCGAACATTTTTCTTTGCAGCAACAATTTGCGCTGCTTCTTCTGAAATACTCGGGGCAATAATTACTTCAACAAATTGACGAGCAACAATCGCTTCTGCTGTGTCACCATCCAACTCACGGTTGAATGCGATGATGCCACCGAAAGCAGAGGTTGGGTCGGTTTTAAAGGCGCGGTCATAGGCTGCCAAGATTGTCTCATCTACAGCAACGCCACAAGGATTTGCATGTTTTACGATAACACAAGCTGGTTTATCAAACTCTTTCACACACTCAAGTGCGGCATCGGTATCTGCGATATTATTGTAAGATAGTGCCTTACCTTGCAGCTGCTTAGCGGTTGCTACAGATGCTTCTTCGATATTGTTCTCAACATAGAAAGCGGCATCTTGGTGAGAGTTTTCACCGTAGCGCATATCTTGTTTCTTCGTGAACTGCATATTGATAGTACGTGGGAATTTAGTCTCTTCAGAGGCTTCCTCAGTATAATCAGGAACCATTTTGCCGAAGTAGTTTGCAATCATACCGTCATACTGGGCGGTATGCTCATAGGCGGCAATAGCAAGGTCAAAACGTGTCTTGTATGTCGTAGAGCCTGTGTTTGCCTTCATTTCTTCAATGATTCGGCCATAGTCACTCGCATTGACAACAATGGTCACGTCTTTGTGGTTCTTAGCTGCAGCGCGAACCATAGTCGGGCCACCAATATCTATGTTTTCGATTGCATCTTCTAGGCTACAGTCAGCTTTCGCAACCGTTTGTGCGAAGGGGTATAAGTTGACTACTACCATATCGATTGCTGAGATATTGTTTTCGGTCATTACGTCTTCATCTTGACCGCGACGTCCGAGAATACCGCCATGCACTTTGGGGTGAAGCGTTTTCACGCGACCATCCATGATCTCTGGGTGGCCTGTGTAATCAGATACTTCTGTTACTTTAATGCCATTTTCTGCAAGTAGTTTGCAAGTACCGCCAGTTGATAGAATTTCCACGCCTTGAGCTTCTAAAGCTGCTGCGAATTCAACGATACCGGTTTTATCTGACACGCTTAGAAGGGCGCGACGAATTGGACGATGTATATCCATGATGGTTCAGGTTTCCTCAATGATTAGTTAAGGGCTAGCTTAGAAAGCCGGTATTTTAGCGCATTATTGTTAAGATGACGATGTTAAAAGGCGAGTTAAAGATGAGAAAAGTGCGACATGCAAAGGATAAATGTCCGCTAGCTGCTGAATTTTATACAATAAAAAAGCACCAAAAGGTGCTTTTTTATCAACTAAATTTTACTAGCAGTGCTTAGTTCATGCCGTATTTTTTTAGCTTCTTGCGAAGTGTGCCACGGTTGATACCTAAAAGGATCGCTGCACGAGTCTGGTTACCACGAGTATAAGTCATAACCTCTTCAAGTAGAGGTGCTTCAAGCTCAGAAAGAACTAACTCATAAACGTCTTGTACGTCTTGACCATTAAGCTGCTTTAGGTAGTGATGTACAGCTTTTTTAACTGCATCGCGCAAAGGTTGCGGTTTCTCTTGTGACTGAACATGAGCGTTAGTAATAAATGGAGAAGTCACATTTTGTTCGAACATCGTTATGTCTCTTTCTTAGTTAGCTTGCAGGGCAAAAAATATATTTACCCTAATGTTTCAAAATAGTCTTCTAATGCCTCGATTTGCGCCTCAGGCGCTTCAAGAGCATTGAATACTCGCCTAAATTGACCTTCTTGGTCATGGGCTTGCAAATACCAAGATACATGTTTGCGTGCGATGCGCGCTCCCATTGGTTCACCATAGAACTGATGGAGGTTAACTAAGTGTTCCATCAAAATTGCTCGAACCTCTGCTATTTCAGGCTCGGGCAAGTGTTCACCGGTTTTCAAATAGTGGTCTATCTCTCGGAAAATCCAAGGGCGACCTTGGGCGGCTCGACCAATCATAATGGCATCTGCACCCGTGTATTCCAGTACCTGTTTCGCTTTCTCTGGTGACGTGATATCACCATTGGCAACCACAGGGATTGATACTGAACGTTTAATTTCTCTGATCGTAGCGTATTCTGCATCGCCCTTATACATACATGCTCTTGTGCGACCATGTACTGCTAGCGAAGCAATGCCACGACGTTCAGCGATGCGAGCAATCTCAACGCCGTTACGGTTGTCTGTGTCCCACCCTGTACGGATTTTTAACGACACGGGAACCTTTACGGCAGCCACCACCGCAGAGATGATTTCATCTACCAGCTTGGGGTGTTGCAATAGCGCTGAGCCTGCAAGCTTTTTGTTCACTTTCTTTGCGGGGCAGCCCATATTTATATCTATGATCTGCGCACCATTGGCGACATTAAATTGTGCTGCTTGCGCCATCAGCTCTGGATCCGCTCCTGCGATTTGCACCGAGCGAATGCCAGATTCACCACTGTGATCCATGCGATTTTGCGATTTATCGGTTTTCCACACTTTAGGATTTGAAGACAACATTTCAGATACCGCAAGTCCTGCACCTAGACGCCGACACAGTTGTCTGAACGGTCTGTCAGTGATGCCCGCCATGGGTGCTACGATAAGATTGTTTTCAAGTTGGTATGGACCAATACGCACTACAGTTTAATCCGCCTTTCCTCAAGGGGCGCTAAGTTTACGGTTTTTTTTGCAAAAATCAAAGGTTATAAATTGAACATAATTGCTTTTTTTTTGAACTTTATGGGTTGACTTTTGATAACAAGCTGAGAGTTAGGAAAAATCGGCTGAAATTTAACCTAAAAACAATTTTTACTCTAATATGAGTTTAAATAATAAGCTGTAAAAAATGAGTAAAGCCTGTTAATTACAGGCTTTAGCAGTTAAAAGTTACTAACTTTATGAACAGCGAGTGTGCAGGTAAGCGGTGTTGACTTAGCTAACGTAAGCCAGTTCTTACCTTGTTACTTTTTAACCCCACTAACTCGAGTCCATTCTCCTTCTTGAGCAATGTCATCTAAGTGGATAAAGGGGGCGTATACATCTGCCACAGACTGAGCTTGCTCCTCTAAAATACCAGACATGGCAATCGCGCCTTCATTGCCTAAGAAGCCAAGAATAATCTCATGGAGCTCTCTTAAAGGCTGTGCAAGAATGTTAGCGACTACAATATCAGCACTAAAATCAGGCTGGTTTTCTGGTAAGTAGACTTCCAGTTGCTCTTCTACACCATTGCGCTTTGCATTTTCACGACTCGCAACCAGAGCTTGAGGGTCTATATCAATACCAATCACGCGCTCTGCGCCAAGTTTTATCGCTGCAATGCCTAAAATGCCTGAGCCGCAGCCAAAATCGACGACGGTTTTACCGCTGAGATCTTGTTGTTCGAGCCACTTGAGGCAAAGTGCGGTGGTGGCATGTGTCCCTGTACCAAATGCAAGACCAGGATCTAGTAGTACATTTACAGCGCTAGGATCAGGTATGTCGCGCCAACTAGGGCAAATCCATAATCTTTCACCAAACTTAATAGGGTGGAAGTTATCCATCCATTCACGTTCCCAGTCTTTGTCTTCTAGCTGCTCAAGTTTATAATTTAGTGGCTTATCGTGTTGTGATTGCAGGTAATCGACGACAGCCTGCATATCATGGTTGGCTTCAAATAGCCCAATGACGGTTGTTTCTGGCCATAAAATTACCTCACCTGGTTTTGGCTCATAAACCGGGTTATTTTTACTATCCATAAATGTCACAGAAGGGCAGCCAATATCCATTAGCATATCGCTTAGGGCATCAGCGTCGGCCTTATCGGCATAAATTCGAATTTGGATCCAAGCCATGTTTGTATACCTATTTAATCCAATTAGTATAAAAAAGGCCGCTTGATAGCGGCCTTAATCTTATTTGCTACTTCTTAGCCTTTAACGTCTAGGAAGCTCTTTAATAGATCAGAACGAGAAGGGTGGCGAAGCTTACGAAGTGCTTTTGCTTCAATCTGACGAATACGCTCACGGGTTACGTCAAACTGTTTACCTACTTCTTCTAATGTGTGGTCGGTGTTCATATCAATACCGAAACGCATACGCAGTACTTTTGCTTCACGTGCTGTTAGTCCCGCAAGTACCTCGTTGGTTGCACCACGAAGACTTTCCATTGTCGCCGAATCAATCGGTGATTCAATGGTGGTATCTTCGATAAAGTCACCAAGATGCGAATCTTCATCATCACCAATTGGTGTTTCCATTGAGATAGGCTCTTTTGCGATCTTCAGTACTTTACGGATCTTATCTTCAGGCATTACCATACGTTCTGCCAATTCTTCAGGACTAGGTTCACGACCCATTTCCTGGAGCATTTGACGTGAAATACGATTCAGCTTATTGATGGTTTCAATCATATGCACTGGGATACGGATTGTTCTAGCCTGATCCGCGATAGAGCGCGTAATGGCCTGACGGATCCACCAAGTTGCATAAGTTGAAAACTTATAACCACGACGGTATTCGAACTTATCAACCGCTTTCATTAGACCAATGTTACCCTCTTGGATCAAATCCAAGAATTGTAAACCACGGTTGGTATACTTTTTCGCGATTGAAATTACAAGACGCAAGTTTGCTTCAACCATTTCTTTCTTGGCACGACGGGCTTTGGCCTCACCAATACTCATGCGGCGGTTGATATCTTTAATACGCTCTATGCTTAATCCAGTGCTTTCTTCAAACACCTTTAACTTATTTACACAACGTTCGATTTCTGGCTTCACTTCAGCTAATTTTGCTGAGTGCTTTTCTCCTGATGCGATTTCCGCATCAATCCAAGCGGTGTCAGTTTCATTATTAGCAAAATGCTTAACGAATGTTTTCTTTGGTACTTTTGCTATTTGAACCGCTTGTTTCATGATGATACGTTCTTGAACACGTACTTTATCCATCATGTCACGCATGTTATTTACCATGCGGTCAAATTGCTTAGGAACTAGTTTGAAAGTACGGAAATGATCACCAATCTCCTGAATTGCAGCTTGTGCATCAGGATGTGAACGGCCTTTACCTTCAAATATTTCACGAGCATTATTGTAAAGTGTACGAAGATGCTCAAAATGTTCACGTGCTTCTTCAGGATCTGGCCCTGTATCTGCATCATCTGAGTCTTCATCGTCGTCATCAACATCATCGTCTTCGTCGTCTAAGTCTTCATCGCTTAGCTCTGAACCGATGTGTGTTGCTGAAATAGGTGCTTCATCTTCTTCAATAGCATTAGGATCAAAAAAGCCAGAAACAATGTCGCTTAAGCGCATTTCTTCAGCTTCGTATTTATCCCATTGCTCCAAAAGGTAAGTAATAGCTTCAGGGTATTCTGCAACAGAGATCTGTACCTGATTGATCCCTTCTTCAATACGCTTGGCGATTTGGATCTCGCCTTCACGTGTTAGAAGCTCAACAGTACCCATTTCACGCATATACATACGAACAGGGTCAGTCGTGCGGCCGATTTCTTTTTCTACTGTCGCTAGTGCCGCAGCTGCTGCTTCAGCAGCATCCTCATCTGTTGTGGTTTCTTGCATCATCAACTCGTCAGCATCAGGCGCATTTTCAGAGACCTGAATACCCATATCGTTGATCATGCTGATGATATCTTCTACTTGATCTGAGTCTATGATGTCTTGTGGAAGATGATCGTTAACTTCTGCAAAAGTTAAATAACCTTGCTCTTTACCTTTCTGAATCAGAAGTTTGAGTTGTGACTGAGGAGATTGATCCATAGAGAAATTTGCTTCCACTCTGAAAAGTTGATACAACAGGCGCCAGCTAATTAACAGCTAAATTTTGATGACGCAGTGAATAGAACATTATAGCACCGAAAATTACTATTGACTAGAACTTCTACCGTTTAAGCGCTTGCATTAATAGCGCACACTCGAGTCGTTCATCATTACTCAAACCTTCGGTTTTCTCTTTGATAAATAGGGTCTCAAGGCGATAATTTAAACACTGGTCTTCAATAAACTGAAAAGTATTTTTAAATTCATCAGCTAACCTATCTTCAGCAACCCCATGCTGCCAAACTGCAAGCTTTTTCAAAGCATCAAATTCTGACTGCTCTCTGTAATGTTCAAGCAGTTGAGCCGTATTGATCGCTGGATTTTGATGACACAAAGATTGTAGGCCGAGTAAGAGTTGAATACCCGGGATCGACATTTCCGCCAGTTCAGGCATATATTCTACACTTTGTGCCAGATTTGGGTGTTGTAGTAAAAGGCCTATGGCTCTTCGCATTGGAGTTACTTTAAATTGTCGCTCAATCTTATTTTGATGTTTGTTATTCGCTAATTTTGCACTGAGTTGCTCTCGAGTTCGGCCAATTAATCGCGCCAAGGTATTCAATAGTGTTTCTTGGTAGTACTCGCTGGGAATTTTATTTATCAGTGGGATCGCATCTGTGAGTAATTTGGATTTGCCTGCATCATTTGTTAAGTCACACTGCTCGCGTAGTTTGGTAAATAAGACTTGTGTATAATCAGTTGCCTTATCTAATCGTGCTTCAAATGCTTCTTTACCCTCTTGTTGAACTAATGAATCAGGATCTTCACCATCTGGTAAAAACACAAACTGGAGTGACTTACCATCTTTGAGGTTAGGTAAAGCATGCTCTAGTGCTCGCCATGCCGCATCACGTCCAGCTCTGTCACCATCGTAACAACAGATAACTTTATCTGTATTTCGAAAGAGGGTTTGCATATGCTCGGCTGTCGTTGCTGTGCCAAGCGCTGCGACGGCATAGTCAATGCCCTTTTCAGCTAATGCAACGACGTCCATATAGCCTTCAACAATCAATACTTTGTCTAATTGTTTATGTGCTTGCTTGGCTTCATAAAAGCCGTACAGCTCAAAGCTTTTATGAAAAATACGGGTCTCAGGGGAGTTTAGATACTTAGGTCCTTGTTCCGCTCCCATTATTCTGCCGCCAAATGCGACAACTCGGCCTCGTTTGTCGCGGATTGGAAACATTAGTCGATCACGGAAAAAGTCGAACTGACGGCCTGCGGATTTTTCAGAGGCCAGCTTAAGGTCAAGCAGCTGTTGTTTATGTTCTGGTTTTCGTGCAATTTGATTACACAAGGATTCCCACTCAGGTGGGGCGTAACCTATCATAAATTTTTGTACAACTTCGCCACTTAAACCACGGCCTTTCACATACTCAATAATCTGCGAGGCGTTTTTATGGTGTTTGAGCTGATGTTGATAAAATTTGGCAGCCTGTAGCATTAAGTCATAATCTGACTTTTTTTCGGCCATTGAACGTTGCGGCCCTTGTGGGGCATTTTCTCTTGGAACTTCCAAATTTAAGAGCGCAGCAAGCTCTTCAATGGCGTCTACAAACTCAAGTTTGTCATACTCCATCAAAAAAGAAATTGCGTTGCCGTTAGCTCCACAGCCGAAGCAGTGATAAAACTGTTTATCTCGCGATACCGTGAACGATGGTGTTTTTTCATTATGAAAAGGGCAGCAGGCTTGATAGTCTTTTCCGGCTTTTTTCAATCCCACACGACCGTCTATTAGCTCGACAATATCTGCCCTTGCTAGTAAGTCATCAATAAACTGCCTAGGGATTTTACCTTTCATCTACGTTCCGAAGTTAACCAAGTGATTGGGTTATTATATCAAGTTGCGGCGATAAAAAATCAACTTAATTCAATTGCGGTATGTTATACCAATTAAACTTAATACTTGCTCAACTTGAAGGAGTAATACCAATTTGACTTAATACTTGCTCAATTTGAAGGAATAAATCTGACGCTAACCGCGTTAAAAATTTCTCATTTAGAACAACTAAATAGCAAAATTTTTGCCTTGCCTATGTGGATGTAGGTACCAAAGCGATAGCAGGACGCGGTAGCGGAGTTATCGACAAGATTTCCTCGCCTCAAAATAGACCACTTAATTAAGAAAATTGGTATTATCAGCGCTGCATTGATATGCGTGACGCCTAAAACGAAGAAACCGAGCACAAGGCTCGGTTCACTTTCAATCATACATTTGTATGTGGGCTTAGGCAGTAAGTCTCTGTTTGATTAAACCAGACATTTTGCCCATGTCAGCACGACCTTCAGCTTTTGCCTTGATAGCGCCCATAACTTTGCCCATGTCTTGCATACCAGCTGCACCAGTTTGTGCAATCACGGCATCAATTAGCTCAATGATTTCATCTTCACTAAGTGGTTTAGGAAGGAAAGTCTCAAGTACGCTAATTTCAGTAGCTTCGATTTCAGCTAAGTCTTCACGCCCTGCATCTTTGTACTGGGTATAAGAATCGCGACGCTGCTTTACCAATTTAACTAAAACAGCAGTTATTCCTGCATCATCTAGTGTCGTTTGGTTATCGATTTCTCGCTGTTTAATTTCAGCAAGTACCGCACGAATCGCACCAAGACGAAGTTTGTCTTTGGCTTTCATCGCTTCTTTTTGCGCGTCTTTTAGCGTAACTAATAAGCTCATTGATACAAGACCAATACTAATTAGTATAATTTAACGCGACGTGCGTTTTCGCGAGAAAGCTTTTTCATGTGACGCTTAACAGCTGCAGCTTTTTTACGCTTACGCTCAGCAGTTGGCTTCTCATAGTGCTCGCGACGACGAACTTCAGAAAGGATACCTGCTTTTTCACATGAACGTTTGAAACGACGTAGTGCAACGTCAAACGGCTCGTTTTCTCTTACTTTAATTACTGGCATTAAAAATTCACCTACCTAATTAATGAGCTTAGCTCTATCTGGCTAAAAACTAGCCAATTGGTTCAAAAATGGTGCGGTATTGTAATCTGAAGCAAGACCGCATGTAAAGCTTAAATTATAGCTAAACACAGAGTCTCTGTCATGTGACGCTCTGGTCTAGGTTTTTTCGGATAATTTATCGTTGGTAAAGGCGGCAAATCACTTGTCCTGCCTGCTTTTCCTTTTTTATTTTCCAGTTAGAAGGAATATCTGGCTGCGCATCTTGCTCAAACTCAACATAAATTAAAGCTTCTTCACTAAGCCAATGACTTGATTCAAGCAATGCACAGCACGGTGAGACCAAGTTTTTACGAAAAGGGGGGTCGATAAACACCAGATCATATTGCTGTTGTTGCGGATTGTTCGCTAACACCGTCAGTGCATCTTGATTTATAACTTCAACATTACCGAGCTTGAGTAAGGTCGAATTAGCTGTAAGTTGAGTTGCTGCCTTTCTATCAAGTTCAATAAATGTTCCATGGGCTGCAAACCGAGATATTGCTTCAAAGCCTAAGCTTCCTGCACCTGCAAAACAATCCAGCACTTTGGCATCTCTAACATCTTGCATAAGCCAATTAAATACCGTTTCTTTCATTCTGTCGGTGGTTGGACGCAGTCCCTCTACATCATGAACAGGTAATTTACGACCTTTGTGTTTTCCGCTAATTAAGCGAATGAAACCTGATTGCTTAGGATTAGATTTGGGCTTAGATTTTCTCATAGCGACGTAATTTGCTTCTTTATTAAAGGTTCACGGTATCAGGATTTTTCATCCTCACGGAACATGGTACACTTGCTCACAATTTTGTCTAAGCACTAAGGTTGCCAACCTCGGCTTGCCTTTCAAGCTCAAAATTAAGTGTGAATTCAATCCAACTTGCAGCAATAAGTCTAAGCAGGTTGGTATTTTCAAGTATGGTATCAAGATCATCGACACTTTGCTTTGGGTTTATGCAATTTATCTAACACGGTCGTAAGTGAATATGGGAAAAAAAAATAAGTTTTTATCTTGGTTAGGCTTTGGAAAATCCGATAAAGCGCAACAAGAAGCAGAACGTGAGGCACAACTAGCCAAAGAGCAAGCAGAACGTGAAGAGGCTGAACGCCAAGCCCAACAGGCTAAAGAAGCCGCTGAGCGAGCAGAGGCAGAGCGCCAAGCCCAACTAGCCAAAGAAGCAGCTGAGCGTGAAGAGGTAGAGCGCCAAGCACAACTGGCGAAAGAGCAAGCTGAGCGTGCAGAAGCAGAGCGTCAAGCACAACTGGCGAAAGAGCAAGCTGAGCGTGAAGAAGCAGAGCGTCAGGCACAACTAGTGAAAGAACAAGCTGAACGTGCAGAAGCAGAGCGCCAAGCACAACTGGTGAAAGAACAAGCTGAGCGTGCAGAGGCAGAGCGCCAAGCACAACTGGCGAAAGAACAAGCTGAGCGTGAAGAGGCAGAGCGCCAAGCCCAACTAGCCAAAGAAGCAGCTGAGCGTGAAGAGGCAGAGCGCCAAGCCCAACTGGTGAAAGAGCAAGCCGAGCGTGCAGAAGCGGAGCGCCAAGCACAACTGGCGAAAGAGCAAGCTGAGCGTGAAGAAGCAGAGCGTCAGGCACAACTAGTGAAAGAACAAGCTGAGCGTGAAGAAGCAGAGCGCCAAGCACAACTGGCGAAAGAGCAAGCCGAGCGTGCAGAAGCAGAGCGCCAAGCACAACTGGTGAAAGAGCAAGCCGAGCGTGCAGAAGCAGAGCGCCAAGCACAACTGGCTAAAGAAGCTGCCGAACGTGAAGAGGCAGAGCGCCAAGCACAACTGGCTAAAGAAGCCGCTGAGCGAGCAGAAGCAGAGCGCCAAGCGCAACTGGCTAAAGAAGCAGCTGAGCGTGAAGAGGCTGAGCGCCAAGCACAACTGGCTAAAGAAGCAGCCGAGCGTGAAGAGGCAGAGCGCCAAGCACAACTGGCTAAAGAAGCAGCCGAACGTGCAGAAGCAGAGCGTCAGGCACAACTAGCTAAAGAAGCAGCTGAGCGTGCAGAGGCAAAGCGCCAAGCACAACTAGCTAAAGAAGCAGCCGAACGTGCAGAGGCAGAGCGCCAAGCGCAACTAGCTAAAGAAGCAGCTGAGCGTGAAGAGGCAGAGCGCCAAGCACAAGAAAAGCCAAAAAAAGAAGGGTTCTTCTCTCGTCTTAAAAAGGGATTATTAAAAACCAAAGCGAATATTGGCTCAGGTTTCGCTTCAATCTTCAAAGGTAAAAAGATTGATGATGAGTTATTTGAAGACCTTGAAACTCAATTGTTAACGGCTGATATTGGTGTAGAAACCACCATGAAGCTAATCGATAACCTAACAGACGCCGCAGATAGAAAGCAGCTCAAAGATGGTGAAGCGCTGTATGACTTAATGAAAAAGGAAATGTCGGAAATCCTAAAAACGGCTGAACAGCCGCTAGAAATCCCATCCGACAAAAAACCCTATGTTATCTTAATGGTAGGTGTTAACGGCGTTGGTAAAACAACGACAATTGGTAAGCTTGCAAAGCAATTCCAAAGTGAAGGTAAGTCGGTTATGTTAGCTGCGGGTGATACTTTCCGTGCCGCTGCGGTTGAGCAATTACAAGTCTGGGGCGAAAGAAACAGCATTCCAGTGATTGCACAGCACACAGGTGCAGATTCAGCTTCGGTGGTATTTGATGCATTCCAAGCTGCGAAAGCACGAAATGTTGACGTGTTAATAGCTGATACAGCAGGTCGACTCCAGAATAAAGATAATTTGATGCAGGAGCTTGAAAAAATAGCGCGGGTAATGAAGAAATTAGATCCCGATGCACCTCACGAGGTCATGCTTACTATTGATGCTGGAACAGGCCAGAATGCTATTAGTCAGGTTAAGCTATTTAATCAAGCAGTTGGACTGACGGGGATCACATTGACTAAATTGGATGGTACTGCAAAAGGTGGGGTGATTTTCTCTGTAGCAGATCAATTTAAAGTACCAATTCGCTACATTGGTGTTGGTGAGGGAATTGATGATTTACGTACCTTCAAGAGTGATGACTTCATTGAGGCATTATTCAGTCAAGAATAAGTAAAGCGTTCAATAATAAAGCGGGCAAATTTGCCCGCTTTGTCGATTGCCTAATTGCTACCATAGCCAAGGACAGAGCGCCAACGGCAATAATAAGTATAAGAGGCCAGCATGATTAAATTTGAGCAAGTTAGCAAAACTTATCCCGGTGGACATAAAGCACTTGAAAAGGTGAGCTTTGAACTAGCTAATGGAGAGCTTGCATTTTTAACCGGTCACAGTGGAGCTGGTAAAAGTACATTGTTGAAGCTGGTTAGCGTAATGGAAAGACCATCGGCAGGACACGTTTATATAAACGGTGTAGATCTGAACACAGTAACTAACAGGCAAGTTCCTTTTGTACGCAGAGACATCGGGATTATTTTTCAAAACCATCGCCTACTAGAACGTTATAGTGTTTTTGATAATGTCGCTTTGCCATTAGTTATCGAAGGTACACATCATAAACAGATCACCAAACGAGTTCATGCTGCATTAGACAAAGTGGGTTTGCTAGACAAGTTAAGATGTCATCCAAGTGTTCTATCAGGAGGAGAGCAACAAAGGGTAGGGATTGCAAGAGCTATCGTAAATTCGCCGCCGTTACTACTCGCAGATGAACCCACTGGAAACTTAGATCCTGAGTTGTCTATGGAAATCTTGAACCTGTTCGAGGAATTTAACCATCATGGCACCTCAGTATTAATTGCGACCCATGACCTTGGCCTGATCGCCCGAATGAAGTATCGCAGCTTTACACTGAATCAAGGACGCATGTTGCAAGATCCTCTAGCGGAGAATTTATTATGAGCTTGCTGTTTAAAGGCCGTGGAAATCAGATTGAACAAGATAAAAAGTCAATATTTCACCATTTTTACTTTTTTTGCTTAATGATCATTCGTCAAGGGGTGCAAAGCTTAGGTGAAATGTGGCGTACCCCGATGGCTTCTTTGATGACTATTTTGGTGCTTGGGTTAAGCCTAACTTTACCAGCAACCCTTTATGTTGTTGTTAAAAATGTTCAGCAAGTAAGTAGTGGTTTTAAAGAAGCATCAGAAATTTCGCTGTTTGTGAAAGAAGAGATGTCCGAGGCACAAACGCAAACCTTGGTAAAACGGTTAGCACTCTACCCTGAGATAGAAAAAGTCGTGCTGGTAAGTAAAAATCAAGCACTCGAAGAATTTAAAACTATGTCAGGTTTTGGCCAAGCACTTAATTATTTAGATGAAAATCCGTTACCCGATGTTGTTTTAGTGACACCAGTAAGTCGATATCGAAAGCCGCAAGCCGCAGCTGAGCTTTTGTCCAAGCTGGAAAAAGAACGTGAAGTTGACTTTGGTAAGCTCGATATTGAATGGCTTGAGCGACTTAATGCGCTACTAGGACTGCTAAAAGAAAGTGTTATTACTGTAGGTTTCCTGTTACTTAGTGCAGTTATCTTAATTATTGGTAATACGATACGATTATCCATTATGGATAAAAAAGAAGAAATACAAGTATTAAAGCTCGTTGGCGCAACCAATGCGTTTATTCAGGCGCCGTTTCTTTGGACTGGTGTATGGTATGGCATAGTCGGTGGGCTAGTTGCTTTTATATGTGTCGCCCTTATGCTGTGGTGGTTAGAGTCTGCTGTTTCAGCGGTGGTGGGCGTATATCAAAGTAGCTTCGTATTGCAAGGCCTGGTAGGTAACGAACTTTTAGTATTACTTGGCACTGCAGTCACACTAGGGTTTATTGGCTCTTTTCTTTCTGTACAGCGTTATATTAAAGAAATAGAGCCGGATAAGGTCTAATACTAATGTAGCCAAATTTTTGCCTTGCCTACGTGAATGTAGGTACTTTGGCAATAGCAGGAGGCGGAAGCGGTGTTATCGACAAAGTTTTCTCGCCTCAAAATAGCAAGCTTAATTTAGATAATTGGTATAACCAGCTGCTAGAGAGGCATTTACAACCTGAAGCTCAGGTTAGTTAACGCGCTAAACGTAAAAAGATGATGAGTTTAGCGTTGTCATAAAAAAATAATATCGTTGATATTTATCAATCATTGTTTTTATTTTTCTTTTAATTCATATGGTTATTCTCTATTTTTGATGAAGGTATAAAAAGGTTGATTTTATACCATAGATAAAGTAGATTGCATTTAGCACTCTAGATGTTAGAGTGCTAAACATACACGAACGGTTTATCACTGAGGTGAAAAATGACTAAAGATTTATACGCACTAGCACTAACTGGGCAACAAAGCGCGAGCGTTGAAGGTTACCTTCAATCGGTTAGCACAATACCTATGCTTGGCGCTGAGGAAGAGAAAGAACTTGCGACACGCCTTCAGGAGGAAGGGGATCTTAACGCGGCTAAGCAACTGATCATGTCTCATTTGAGATTTGTTGCACATATTGCGAAAAGTTATTCAGGCTACGGTTTACCTCAAGCAGACTTAATCCAAGAAGGTAACATCGGATTAATGAAAGCGGTAAAACGATTTGACCCAAGTGTAGGTGTGCGACTAGTTTCTTTTGCAGTGCATTGGATTAAAGCTGAAATTCATGAATATGTACTAAAAAACTGGCGTATTGTAAAAGTTGCGACTACCAAAGCGCAGCGTAAATTATTTTTTAACCTACGCAAAAATAAAAAGCGTTTAGGTTGGTTTAACCAAGATGAAGTGACGACAGTTGCTAATGAGCTTGGTGTAAGTGAGAAGGAAGTGCGTGAAATGGAATCACGCATGGCTGGCCAAGATATGGGCTTTGACTTGTCCGCTGATGAAGATGAAGGGCAGACAAGCAGCTTTTCACCAGTGCAATACCTAACTGATACCAGCAGTGATCTTGCTGAAGAGGTTGAGCAAGAGCAATGGCAAGAGCAATCACATAACCGCTTATTTGCGGCGCTGAAAACGCTTGATGAGCGTTCTCAAGACATTGTTAGTGCGCGTTGGCTTGCTGATGAAAAGGCAACTCTACAAGAGCTTGCTGAGAAATATAATGTCTCAGCAGAGCGTGTGCGCCAGTTAGAGAAATCAGCAATGAAAAAGTTGCAAAGTGCCATGAGCTAATTATTTGCAACTTATGATAAATCGTGTGTGAAATGCCGCTGTCCTAGCGGCATTTTATTTTTAATTTTAAATCAATGCTTTAACTGGCATATTCTCTCAAGCTTCTCGCATTCTTTAAACTATCACTTCTTTGAGCTTACAAGTGTTCGCTAATTTTACTATAATGCGCCAGATTTTAGTTCTGGAGTGGTTAAATTGATTGCCATTATACGAATTCTTCTATTAGCAATATTTATCATTACTAGCGGTATTGTAGGATTGCTATTGTGTATTGTACGCCCATTTCATGCCAACAATGTCCATACAATTGCAAGGTGGTATGGCTACATGTCTCGATTTATTGGGGTTGAACTGGTTATAACAAGGCATAAAAAAGCCAAAGATGTAGTGCCTGCAATGTACATCGCAAATCATCAAAATAACTATGATTTGTTTACTTTACCTGCCATTGTGCCTCAAAACACGGTGAGCATGGGCAAAAAAAGCTTAAAGTGGATCCCTTTCTTTGGCCAAATGTATTGGTTATCAGGCAATATTTTAATTGATAGAAGTAATCGCTCAAAGGCGCTTGGGACTCTTTCAAAGTCAGCTAAAAAGATCACTGAATCTAAGCTATCTGTTTGGATGTTTCCTGAAGGGACGAGAAGTTATGGACGAGGGTTGTTACCATTTAAGACAGGCGCTTTTCATACTGCAATAAGCGCCAATGTGCCGATTATCCCAGTATGTATGAGCTCTACACACGAACAAATAAAGTTAAACCGTTGGAACAACGGGAAAGTATATATAGATATGCTTGAGCCTGAGTATTTAGACCCAGAAATTCCTGCAAGGGATCATGCGGTACGGATCCATGCTAAAATGGCACAAAGAATAGCTGAACTAGATGCAAAAGCGAGATTGAAATAATGGAAAACTGGCGTGAAATAAGTGAAGACATCGTTTCTTCATTGCTAGAAGATGGCTCAAACCCTGAGACTTTATACGAGGTTGAACATCATTTTGTATGTGAAGACTTCGACAAACTAGAAGCTGCAGCATTAGCTGCGTTTAAGCTTGGTTATGATGTTGAAGAGCCTGCTGAGCTTGAGCTAGAAGACGGTGGTAAAATTTGGGGCTTTGATGTTGTTGTAGAAGCTGAGCTTGACACTGATGTAATTATGGAAGATGTGGAAAAGCTTGAAAAGGTTGCAATGGATACAGGTGTTGAATATGACGGTTGGGGAACTTATTTCCAAGAGTAGTCACTGCCTCTAGCCCTGCTTGCAGGGCTTTTCACCCGTCTGATTATGTTATTGTCTCTTTGTACAAAACCTGCTCACATTGATTTTCTTAATGCTTGCAATTTATCCATACATTAGTGTGAATTTATTCTGAATTGATGGTGTTTTATCTAATTCAATGGTATTAATATTGATTGGCTAACTCGCAGTGTAAATGATCCATGCAGATTATTCTCCCTATTGAAGATCTTAAACCCGGTATGTTTGTAGATAGTGTTCACAAGCATAGATCTGACGCGGGTATTAAGATTAAATCGCGGGGAATGGTTAGAGATGAATCGATCATTCAAAAGCTCATAGACAAGGGGGTACTTGAGCTAACGATAGACTTTACACAAAGTGATATTCCCATACCGCAAAAGTATCAAAAACCACAAGAGCCAGCCCCTCAAACAACTGAAGATGAACCCGAGACGAAGCCCAAGCAGGGAATTGAGGGCAATTTATCGACAGCGCGTAGCAAGCCCAAAAGTAAGCGAAAAGTACAAACTAAAGAGCAAACATTACAGCAAGAATTTGCTGTTGCAATGCAGAAGTTTGAAAACAACAATCGTAAGATCCAAAGCTTGTATGGTGATGTTACCTCAGGCTTGAAAGTTGACATGACGCTAATTAACGAAGTGAGCAAAGATATTGTCGCCTCGGTGCTACGTAACACGAATGCTATGGCGATCTTAACTCGGATCAAAGACAAAGATGGCTATAACTGGCGTCATATGACTAACTGTGCCATTTTGATCACGGTATTTGGAAAACACCTAGGCTTACAGCCCCATATTATTGAACAGTTAGCCACAGGAGCGATGTTGCATGATATTGGTCATGCGAAGTTGCCACAAGGGTTAATTAATAAACCAGGTCACTTTACAGAGCTTGAGTACAAGGCGGTGAAAAAACACGTCGCACAGTCGTTAGGACTCAGTAAAGGGGAAGCTGGGATAACCCCTATCATGCTAGATATGATTATAAATCATCACGAGCGGTTAGACGGTACTGGGTATCCTCGCGGAATTAAGGGGGATGCACTGAGTACTGCGGCGAGGATGATGGCGATTGTTGATGTATACGATGCTATTACCTCGGATCAGTATCACAAAGAAGCTGATGAACCGATTAACGCACTGCGCTTTTTGTTATCAAGTAAAGCACAATTTGATCCTATCCTTGTACAACGTTTTATAAAGTGTATGGGGGTGCATCCCGTAGGTACTATTGTAAAGCTAACAAACGAACGTTTGGGGCTGGTGCTTGAAGGGAATAAACATGCGCCAACCGCACCCTTGGTTCGGGTATTTTATAATACCAAGCACTTGCATCATGTGACCGCCAAAGATGTAGATCTAAGTGGGTCTGATATTAAAGTGATTGCCAGTGTGCGGCCATTAGATTACCAAATCAATCTTTCTCGTTTGTTAAGAGATCAACTGCTTATTTAACCAAAGTTCAGGTTTTTTAGGGTTTTGAGTGTGCAGCGGGAGAAAAGGCATTTTTACAACGTCGTTTAAGGTTCTGCCACCTTGCTGAAAGTAACGCCCCTGTCATACAACTTGCCATCATCAGGATCCACAACAAAGTTCCCTTTTCCGAATGTAATGCTGAGCAACTGAGTAGCAAAGAAAGTAACGCCGCAACAATCGAGCCTAGCCAGAATTGGCTCACAGGATTATCGCACTCTCCAGCATGGCGACAAGCACAATAGTTTGCTTTACAAAGACAATAAACACTAATACCACAAAATGCTAAAGCGAAAAGTAGTAATGCTATTGACATGATGTTCTCCTTGCTAGGGTAGGCATTCAAAAAGGAATTCACACTTAGACCCAAGAGTTTATATAAGAGTCGCAAAGTCGTCAATGATATTAATAACTATTATCATTTGTGCGGTTTTGCTCATCCGATGAGTATGTAAAGTGCGTAATTTGTACGTTAAATGTTCACTTAATCTCCAAAAAGTCGCAAAAAAGGAGATTTCTAGTCAGCTTTTAGGTAGGGTGTCTGGAATTTAATATTCAACCTATTTGTAAAGTGACAATAGCTAAGTGTCTGAGCTCACTCAATGAGCTGGTGTAACTCAGCTAGATGTTCATAAAGCGTAGTTTTTTAGTCATTGGCATGTCAGTGATAATTACACAGGGGATCAGAGAATGAACAAAGTATTATTAGGTCTTATAGCCTCGGGTGCGATTTTATCGTCTTCGCAGGCATTAGCAGCTGCTTTTCAGCTAGCTGAGCAAAATGTATCTGGACTTGGCCGTGCTTATGCCGGTGAGGCTTCTGTGGCTGATGATGCCTCAGTTGTTGCCCGTAACCCAGCGCTAATGGGGCAGTTATCTGGTACTCAGCTTTCTGTGGCGGCTATGTACGTACAGCCTGATGTAAGCCTAACAGGGACGAGTACAAACAATGGTGTTCCAGCTGTAGCACTAAATGACAATAGCATCGCACCAAGCGCAGTTATTCCAGCGGTTTATGCCACTCACAAGTATAACGACAAGTGGTCCATCGGTGCAGGTGTATACTCGCAGTTTGGCTTAGCGACAGAGTTTGATGAAGATTATGTTGCCGGTCAAATCGCCGGTGAAACTGAAATTGTGACTGTGAATGCCGGTATTTCAGCTTCATATCAGGTAGACGAGCAGTGGAGTGTTGCATTAGGTGTGAATCATGTCTATGCCGATGCAAAAATTATCCGTAACTTAGGTGCGAATAACTTAGGTCAACCGGCAAGCCTTGAAGCGGTACATCTTGAAGGCGACGATACAGGCTTTGGTTGGAACGTAGGTGTTGCTTATCAAATCGATGAAAACAACCGTCTTGGTTTCCACTACCGTAGCGAAACAGACATCACTTTTGATGGTCACTTCCGCAGCGCGTTACCAGTAACCTTGGGTGGAACGAGTAATGCGTCTGTTCCAGGCTATGTCGATATCACACTACCTGCAATCGCTGAAATTTCTGGTTCACATAAGTTAAATGCGGCAACCTCTGTACACTACAGCGTATTGTGGACAGGATGGAGCAGCTTTGATGAGCTACAAGCTATCATCGGTACTTCTAAATCAGCATTCACAAAAGAAGAAAACTTCTCGAACTCGCTACGTTTTGCATTTGGTGCAGATTACCAGCTAAATGACTATGTTAAGTTACGTGCGGGTATGGCTTATGATGAGTCGCCAGCGGATGAAAACTTATTGTCGATTTCAATCCCAGATACAGACCGTACTTGGTACTCTTTTGGTGCTGAATACACGTTACCAAATCAAGCAACTCTTGACTTCGGCATTAGCTTGCTAAGAGGTAAGACACAGAACTTTATCGAGACTGACAAAGCACAAAGCCAGTGGGGCTTCCGCTCAAAAGGTCATGCGATGGTATTTGGTCTTCAGTATAACCACACGTTCTAATCGCAACATTATTTTAGAACACAAAAAAGCGGCTCGTTGGCCGCTTTTTTATTAATTAAAGCATGGACTTAAGTTGGTATAGTAAAGCATGTGCTTGCTTCGGTGTCATCTCATCTGGATCGGTATCTGCGAGCAGTGCCTCTACCTCTGACGGTTCGTTGGCCAACATGAGATTTTGTTGTATTGGTGCTTGTGTGGTACTTGTTTGTTCACCAACCACACTTTGATGCTGCTCCAATAAAGCGAGTTTTTGCTTAGCCATTTTGATCACCGCTTTTGGCACCCCAGCAAGGCTCGCAACTTGTAAACCAAAGCTCTTACTTGCTGCACCTTCCATGACGGTATGTTTGAAGGCGATAGTATCATTATGTTCAATGGCATCAAGATGCACATTGACCAGACCTGCTTGTTGCTCTGCCAGTTCAGTAAGTTCGAAATAGTGAGTGGCAAAAAGTGTTTTGGCTGCTATTTTGCTTGCAAGATAATCTGCTGTGGCATAGGCCAAAGATAAACCGTCATAAGTACTGGTGCCACGACCTATTTCATCCATCAATACTAATGACTGTGCAGTAGCATTATTCAAAATGGTGGCCGTTTCAGTCATTTCAACCATAAAGGTTGAGCGCCCTGAAGCAAGATCATCGCTGGCTCCAATTCGAGTAAAGATACGGTCGACCAAACCGATAGTGGCAGCACTTGCAGGTACATAGCTACCTATATGCGCCATCAACACAATCAGTGCAGTTTGACGCATGTAAGTCGATTTACCTCCCATATTGGGCCCGGTGATAATGAGCATTTTACGCTCATCATTTAACTTAACTGGGTTGGCAATAAAGGGCTCTTTACTAACCTGTTCAACAACAGGGTGGCGGCCATCGAGCAAGTCGATTTCTGTTCCTTCGGTTAGAGTCGGCTTGCAATAATCGAGTGTTTGCGCACGTTCTGCTAAGGTATTTAACACATCTAAATCTGCAAGTGCTGCGGCCATTACTTGTAACTGCTCAATGTATGGCGCAATCAGTTCAAACAATTCTTCATAAAGACGCTTCTCAAGCGCAAGTGCTTTTGACTGGCTACCAAGTACTTTGTCTTCATGTTCTTTCAATTCAGGAATAATGTAGCGCTCATTATTCTTCAGCGTTTGTCTGCGAATGTATTCTGCTGGTACTAAATGTGAATTGGCACGGCTGATCTCAATGTAAAAGCCATGGACTCGGTTGTAGCCAATTTTGAGCGTTGATATTCCTGTGCGTTCACGCTCACGCTCTTCGAGCTTTTCTAACACATCGGTTGCTCCTGCGCTCAGTGCGCGGAGCTCATCTAATTCTGCGTGGTAGCCTTCTGCGATTACACCACCATCACGGATCAGTACGGGGGGGTTATCAATAACGGCACGTTCTAATAAATCCTGTAATTTAGGCAATACCGGTGACTGGTTAATAATGGATTGAATACGGGGATCTTTAGCATCATGTAAAATATCGTGCAGAGGTGGCAGCGCTTGCAGTGCATTTCTCAGTCTGGTTAGATCTCTTGGTCGGGCAGTATAGAGTGCAAGGCGAGCAACAACTCGCTCTATATCACCAATTTGCTTCAGTGCATCATAGACTTCCATACATAGCTGCTGTTCTATCAGGCAGGCGATGGCATTCAGGCGAGAATGTAGTTCTTGGCGCTGACGCACTGGGGTGTGGATCCGACGTTTTAATAGTCGCGAGCCCATTGCTGTTGAGGACTTATCTAATATCTGGGCAAGGGTATTTTCAACTCCACCAGATAAATTGACCGTCAACTCTAAGTTTTTACGTGTTGCAGCATCTAAGATCACTGCATGCTCATTTTTTTCGAGCGTAATGGCTCGAATATGGGGGAGTGCTGTGCGCTGTGTATCTTTTACATACTGCATGACGCAGCCCGCTGCGATAAGCCCCATTTCTGCTTTTTCAACACCAAAACCAACTAAGTCGCGTGTTTCGAATTGTTGGCAAAGTAAATGTCTAGCAGTATCTAAATCAAACTCCCAATCAGGGCGGCGGCGGCTACCTTTTATAGATTCAAGCACTAAAAGATTTTGAAACGATTCTGGATACAGCAACTCCGCAGGTTGTAGACGCTGTAGTGTTGAACTCAATGCTTCATCCGTTTTTAGCTCAACAATGTTAAAGCTACCCGAGTTTATATCTAAATAAGCGACGCCATAGCCTAATTGTTTTGGATGTTGATAGACCGCGGCTAACAAATTATCTTGGCGTTCTTGCAGTAGAGCTTCGTCTGTTACTGTTCCTGGTGTAACAATACGCACGACTTTTCGCTCAACAGGGCCTTTACTTGTCGCAGGATCGCCTACTTGCTCGCAGATAGCTACTGATTCACCAAGCTGTACCAAGCGTGCTAGATAATTTTCTACCGCATGATAAGGAACGCCAGCCATAGGAATTGGGTTGCCACCGGCTTTACCACGATATGTTTGTGAAATATCTAAAAGCTGTGCTGCTCTAATGGCATCGTCAAAAAAGAGTTCGTAAAAGTCTCCCATGCGATAGAACAGCAAAATTTCTTGATGCTGAGCTTTTATTCTCAGGTATTGCTGCATCATTGGGGTTTGTTGGTTTATAGTGTGTTCTGAATAAAGATCTGACGACATTGTTGATACCTAAAAGGTTTTCCTATGGAGCACTACAAAGAGATAGCCGAATTTGCGGCACAATTGGGCGCTATTCTAACGAATAAAGGCGTAACAATCACTACCGCAGAATCATGTACTGGTGGTGGGGTAAGTTACGCATTAACAGATACCCCCGGGAGTTCTGCTTATATTGAACGATGTTTTGTTACTTATAGTAATCAAGCTAAACATGAATTATTAGGTGTCTCACAACAGACACTAGATCAATATGGTGCCGTGAGTGAACAAACCGTGTTAGAAATGGCGCAAGGTGCTCAGCGCGCTGCGAATGCCCAAGTTGCTATTGCGGTATCAGGCATTGCAGGACCATCGGGTGGCAGTGTTGATAAACCCGTTGGCACCGTGTGGTTTGCCGTTGCAAATGCGACACAGGTACTTGCTTTTCATCAAATTTTTGCTGGTGATAGAGCAAGTGTTAGGTTGCAAGCCATTGAATTTGCTTTGAAAAAGACCATGATGATAGTAAATTCATAAAATTATACTTGATACTGTAATTTCATACAGTATACTAGGTGTCATTAGGCTGAATTGGAGAAGCAAATGAACGATAACAAGCAAAAAGCACTAGACGCAGCACTATCACAAATTGAGCGTCAGTTTGGTAAAGGCTCAATTATGAAGCTAGGTGAGAACAAGGCACTGGATATTGAAGCCATCTCAACTGGTTCACTAGGTCTAGATATTGCGCTTGGTATTGGTGGCTTACCAACAGGTCGTATTGTTGAAATCTATGGTCCAGAATCATCAGGTAAAACAACGCTCACATTACAAGCGATTGCCGAAGCGCAAAAGCTAGGTAAAACCTGTGCTTTCGTTGATGCGGAACATGCACTTGACCCAATTTATGCAGAAAAGCTTGGTGTAAATGTTGATGAGCTTTTAGTGTCGCAGCCAGATACTGGTGAACAAGCGCTTGAAATCTGTGACATGCTAGTACGCTCTGGTGCAGTTGATGTGGTTATTGTTGACTCAGTAGCGGCGCTAACACCAAAAGCAGAAATTGAAGGTGACATGGGTGACTCGCACGTAGGTCTGCAAGCTCGTCTGATGTCTCAGGCGCTGCGTAAGCTTACAGCTAACATCAAGCGTTCAAACACACTATGTGTTTTCATTAACCAAATTCGTATGAAAATTGGTGTAATGTTTGGTAACCCAGAGACAACAACAGGTGGTAACGCACTTAAGTTTTACGCTTCAGTTCGTTTAGATATTCGTCGTATTGGTTCGGTAAAAGAAGGTGACGAAGTCGTTGGTAACGAAACACGTGTTAAAGTTGTTAAGAACAAAGTGGCACCACCATTTAAACAAGCTGAGTTTATCATCATGTATGGTGAAGGTACCTCTAAACAAGGTGAGCTGATCGACCTTGGGGTTAAACATAAGCTCGTTGATAAAGCAGGTGCATGGTTTAGCTACAAGGGCAATAAGATTGGTCAAGGTAAAGCTAACTCAATTAAGTTCTTAAAAGAAAACGTTGAGATTGCCAATGAAATTGAAGGCAAGCTGAGAGAAATGCTACTAGCACAAGCTACCATTCCTGAAGATGCAGAAGGCAAAGATCTTGCAGAAGCTGAGGACGATTTAGAGCTATAACCTAATTAGCCAATAGCAACATGTGCTTATTGGCTGTAGTGACTATGGTAGGAAAGCCCGACATCAGATGTCGGGCTTTTTGCGTTTTACGATAAGTTTACTTTTGATAACAAGGAGATAGTTATCGATTAATTCGAATGGATTACGAATTTTGATATAAAAATTTATTAGCCATCTTTACTTGTGCCTATTCAGCCGCCTTTTCAATGAGTTATATTCTTTAGAGAGACATGAGAAATAATGAATATCAATGAAAGCAGAAAAATTAGGCAAATTGGGATGATCTCAACTATGGTTTTCTGGTAAAATCTGCGCCTAATTTTTTCTAAGTGAATTTGCAATGGGTAAAAACGTCGTTGTATTGGGCACCCAGTGGGGTGACGAAGGTAAAGGTAAAGTAGTTGACCTACTTACAGATAAGGCTTCTTTAGTTGTTCGCTATCAGGGCGGGCACAACGCGGGCCACACACTAGTAATTAACGGTGAAAAAACAGTATTACACTTGATCCCATCGGGTGTTTTACGTGAAGACGTTAAATGTGTGATTGGTAACGGTGTGGTACTTGCACCAGACGCATTAATGAAAGAAATCCATATGCTTGAAGAGCGTGGTGTTCCTGTACGCGAGCGTCTATTGATCAGCGAAGCGTGTCCTTTAATCTTGCCTTACCACGTTGCACTAGACCAAGCGCGTGAACTTGCACGTGGTGAAAAAGCCATTGGTACAACCGGTCGTGGTATCGGTCCTGCATACGAAGATAAAGTTGCACGTCGCGGCCTACGTGTTGGTGACCTTTTCAACCCAGAGCAATTTGCAGCAAAACTAAAAGAAGTACTAGAGTTCCATAACTTTGCTTTGGTCAATTACTACAAAGTAGATCCAGTTGACTTCCAGAAGACATATGATGATGCAATGGAAGTTGCAAAAGTACTTAAGTCAATGATTGTTGACGTTACTGAACTACTTGATCAAGCACGCAACGCCGGCGACCATATTCTATTTGAAGGTGCGCAAGGTACATTGCTAGATATCGACCATGGTACTTATCCGTATGTAACCTCTTCAAATACGACAGCTGGTGGCGTTGCAACTGGTGCGGGTTTCGGTCCTCTACACTTAGATTACGTTTTAGGTATTGTTAAAGCCTACACAACTCGTGTTGGTTCAGGTCCTTTCCCTACAGAGCTTTACGACGGCCAAGACAAGCAAGACCCAGTTGGCAAACATCTAGGCGAGAAAGGCAACGAGTTTGGTGCAACAACTGGTCGTCTCCGTCGTACAGGCTGGTTTGATGCAGTAGCAATGCGTCGTGCTGTGCAAATTAACAGCATCAGCGGATTCTGCTTAACTAAACTAGATGTGCTTGATGGTTTAGAAAAAGTAAAAATCTGTACAGGTTACCAGCTTGAAGATGGCACGGTGACTAACGTGACACCTCTTGCCGCAGAAGGCTATGAAAAAGTAACACCTGTATATGAAGAAATGCCAGGTTGGAGTGAAAACACTTTTGGTGCAACTTCTGTTGAGCAGCTACCTGAAGCTGCTATCAACTACATCAAACGCTTAGAAGAAATTACAGGCGTTCCTATTGATATTATTTCAACTGGTCCTGACCGTGTTGAAACCATGATTGTACGTAACCCGTTTACTGAATAATCTGCTATCAATCTAAAAAAGCTGCAAATGCAGCTTTTTTTGTGTCTATTTTCCTACAAGTTTTCCTACTCCTGCCGATATTAAGGTTAGTATGTATGCTGGCTGCTGGGCTACTATTCATTAAATTGCTTTTGCGGTGATAAAGTTATCTCTACAGCCTGCTATAGTTATTATCAATAAGGTTTAACACTTGCTCAGTTTGAAGGCGTAAATCTAACGTTAGCTGTATTAAATTTTTTGTTTAGCGCAACTAATACCAATTTGACTTAATACTTGCTCAATTTGAAGGAGTAAGTCTGACGCTAACAGCGTTAAAAATTTCTTATTTAGAGCAACTAAATAGCAAAATTTTTGCCTTGTTATCGACAAGATTTTCTCGTTTCAAAATAGACCACTTAATTAAGAAAATTGGTATAAATAGCAAAATTTTTTCTTGCCTGTAGAGCGTAGGTACTATGGCGCAAGCGGGGTGCGGCAGCGGTGTTATCGACAAGATTTTCTTGCTTTAAAATAGAGCACCTAATTAAGTGAATTGGTATATCAGTTAGCGTTACTTTGATGGGTTTTCAATGAACTACTTACTCCGTTATATTGCAGCACCAATACTGGGCGTTGCGCTAGGTCTTACAATACCTAATAAAGCATCTGCTGAAGAAGCTATTGAAGCTGTGCCCTTATATACTCAGCAAGAGTTGATTGAGCTTATTAATAAAAACCAACACCTTGCCCGCGTAAAAGCAGATGAGTGTCAGTTGGTGAGAGATATTGAAGCGCGCGCTGAAATAATGGCCCTACCATCATATCAATTTCTCTATGGCGATATGCTCGCTTATGCCGTATGCGTAGACCGTGATGTTGAGCTTGGGCTTTACTACATGAAAAAAGCCGCTGAGCAAGGTCTGGCAGCAGCACTTGAACAACTTGGCCGCTATTACGATGTTGGCCAGTTGGTGCAAGAGGATAAAGCGATGGCTGTGACTTACTTGAGAGAGGCGGCTGCGCTCGGAAATCTTAATGCCCAGTTGCGCCTTGTTGATGTATTTAATGATGGCCATGGCAGTCCTAGAGACTATGAAGATGCCTACCGATGGTTATTTCACTCTGCAGTTGCAGATAAAAAACTGCATAAGCGTATTCAAATTGCACTTGCTCAGTTAGCCCAAAAGATGCCTAGCAGCGTAGTAAAACGCGCTAGGCTGCCGATATAAGCTGTAATATCCGTATGCCCAGTAATACCAATTTGACTTAATACTTGCTCAATTTGAAGGCGTAAATCTGACGCTAACAGCGTTAAAAATTTCTTATTTAGAACAACTAAATAGCAGAACGCGGTAGCAAGGTTATCGACAAGATTTTCTCGCCTCAAAATAGACCACTTAATTAAGAGAATTGGTATAAACTAAAGTTACGTAATTTGTTGATTACTTAGCTTTGCACCAATTTGCCCTTCTTTACTGACATTCGGATCCTTTAACACCGTTAGTTTTGGCGGCTGCAGTGCAATGATCTTATCGCCTTCTTCTGGTAGTTTCTTCATCTCTGAAGTGAATGGGCGGATCAATAAAGGTTCTTCATCCTTGTTTTGCTCAGTTAGCACAAACAAAGGTATTGCTTCACAGTTAACCTCTTTATACTGTTCCCAATCAAATTCATCAGAGATCCGAGTTACACTTACTTTTCCACCTTTGGCCATCATACTACTGAGTTTGGCGTAGTTACCTTCGTCGCCGAATAAAATCTGACGTGAAAGAAAAGTCGCACTGTCTTTGTTTGCTTTCGCATGATTGGTAGATGACTTAAGGGAGTAAACAAATTGCTCTCCAAGTAAGTGTGAGAAATACTGAACTCCAAGTGCATTGTGGTGACGATTAGGAGAAAGTGCCAACACAGATTTGAGACTGGTGAGCGGAAGATAGCGCTCTGCATGTTCTGACTGGGGGTTCCCATAGTAACAGGGTAAGCCATCCATCCTTGCCATTTTACAGTTTTCCCAAGCTGGATCTGACAAGTAAACATCAACATTTTGATCCTTTAAGCCTTTTGCAATAGCTCGCGCAACATGATTTGCACCTATAATAAGTAAGGTGTTTGGCTTGGGTTGACGAACTCCTAAAAGGCGCGCAAATGGTGTTGCGGTTAAGCTTTGTAATACAACGGTGATAATAATAACTGTAAAGATAAGTGGTACCATTTTATCAGCATCAGTAATCTCAGACTTGGTCATACTAAGTGCAAAAACAGACCCAACTGCAGCAGCAACAATCCCTCGTGGGGCTATCCAACTAAGTAAAATACGAGATTTAATCGGTAAGTCGGTATTAAATGTTGATACAAATATGGATAGTGGACGAGCAACAAACAATACCACAGCTAAAAAGATGAACACATCCGTGTCCAGTAGCATTAAATCTTCGAGCTTGAGTCGCGCTGCTAGTAAAATAAATAGACTGGAAATGAGGATCATAGAAAGATCTTCTTTAAACTCCAACACAGAATCTATTTCTAAATCGTCTTGGTTTGCTAGCCATATACCGAAAATGGTGACGGCAAGTAGACCTGACTCGTGGCTAAGGTGGTTTGATATGGTAAAGCTAAATAGCACCAGAGCTAAAATAGCGAACTTATGTAGCTCGAATGGCAGCCATTCCTTACGAATTAATAAACTGGTTAAAAAACCAGAGATAACACCGATGCTTATTCCTACACCCAAGGTGGAAATGAGCGCCCAGAGTGTGTGACTAAAGATCCCTTCATTGCCAACTAAAGAAACGGCTTCAAATACTAATACTGCAAACAAAGCACCGATCGGATCGATAACAATGCCTTCCCAGCGAAGTATACGATCTATGTCTTTATCGGGGCGCATTGCATTTAACATAGGAGCTATAACGGTTGGGCCGGTTACGACTAATACTGCGCCTAGTACAGCTGCAACTTGCCAGTTAAGCTCTAGTACCAGAATTGCGGTTGTCGCAATCACCGCGAATGTGGCTAGCATACCAATCGAGCATAGGTTTCGAACGACTTTACCGATCCCTTTAAGCTCTTTAAAGTGAAGGGTAAGCGACCCTTCAAAGAGAATAACTGCGACAGACAGAGACACGACAGGAAAAAGCAAGTCACCTAGCAGGGCATCTGGATCGAGCGTTCCACTAAAAGGACCTAATGCTAATCCTATCAGTAGTAAAAACAAAATAGCAGGAACCTTAAAGGCCCATGCGAGCCATTGGGCGATTACAGAACATACTGCAATACCTGCAATGTAGATTGCTGACATAGATTCTCCTAGTTGGAATATCCCAACATTTTTATCAGTATAGCCATCATCCAGTTATAACATAGTTTGAATGGGGGGAAAGTGAATAAATAATTGAAAATAGGCTGTTATTAAGTTTATTTATAGTCGTCATAAATAATTAATATGTGTGAAGGTTGCAATCTGACCTAAGCTTACGTTAAGGTAATAAAACTCAAGGCGTGAGCGAGCTTACGCCATCTTTAAAATCTACTCATTACGCAATTATTCATTGCGGTACAGCCTTTTCAGCCGCACCAAACCATGGTGGCCTCTGCTGAAAACGGCTCGACGTCGAGGTTTAAATACTTGGTGTCACAATCAATCTTCTATTAGTGAAATGTCAGCCAACTACTTTGTGTGTTGTGTCTGGATTTAGCATGTGTGGCGATTAAGCATATACATTTTTTGTCGCACGTCTGTTTGTTTTATCTATTTGCCGGCCGTTTTGGTCGAAGCATTGCGCTTTTCTGTTGTCTTCTAGTAGAAGGTATTTGAGTACCCTTGTGTGAGTGAGTGGTGAATTTAAGCAGGAATTTATGTCGATGAAACAATCAAAGCGTATCGTTATCAAAATTGGAAGTGCATTAATTGCACCTGAGCAAGATGGTTGCCGTTCTCGCTACTTACTCAGCATCGCGCAATTTATAGTGCGCTGTCGGGCTCGAGGTATTGAGGTTATCTTGGTTTCCTCAGGCTCTGTTGCTGCAGGGTCACACTTATTTCCAAATTCAGATCATCCAAGTATTGCGGTTAAAAAAGCAATGGCCGCAGCAGGACAGACAGAAATGATGGCGACATGGGATCGTTTCTTCGACTTTCCGTCAGCACAGATCCTATTAACTCATGGTGACTTGCGTGATAGGGAACGATATACCAGTATCCGTGAAACAATATTCACTTTACTGGAGCACGGAATACTGCCTATTATCAATGAAAATGACACGGTGACCACCGATAATTTGAAAGTTGGAGATAATGACAACCTATCAGCTATGGTTGCTGCTGCGGCAGATGCTGATGGCTTGATTATCTGCTCTGACGTCAGTGGGTTATATACTAAAAACCCCAATTTACACGCTGATGCAGTGTTGATTTCAGAAGTGACAGAGATCACAGAAGAAATCTACGACATGGCCGGGTGCCCAACAAGCAAGGTAGGTACTGGTGGGATGAAAACAAAAATTGAAGCGGCCGAAAAGGCAACGTCTCACGGTATAGACACATATATTGTCAATGGTTTTGAAGAGACCACTTTTGAACAACTACTGGCAGGTAAAAATCCTGGCACTGTTTTCACCGCTTATGACAAACCAATGCAAGAGGCTGTACATTGGATGACTCACACGGCATCCGAACAAGGTGAGTTGGTTGTAGAAAGTGATTATGGTGAAAGTGATAATCAGGTTGTTGGGCAGCTTAGTGGTGATGAGATAGCTGAAGTGAAAGGAGAATTCTCTGTAGGGGATACCGTGCTGGTGCGTAGCAAAGATGGTAAGCGTCTCGCGAAAGCAACGACCAACTATAGTAGTTGTCTACTTAACTTTTTAACCGAACATGAAGAAAGTCCGATCAGCGAAAAAATTCAAGACAGCATTGGGCCCGTTATTTCAGAACAAGATATTGCATTATTGGAGAAGTCTTAAGGTATGAGTTTAATTACAGATATTTCATCACAAGCAGCAACAGCTGCAAAGAAGTTAGCATTGCTGTCTACAGAAGAAAAAAATGCAGTCCTTACAGATATGGCCAAAGGTATTCGTGAAAACAGTGAGGCAATTATCACTGCTAACGAAGCTGATTTAGTAGCAGCGCGTGATAATCAACTTAGCGATGCCATGATAGATAGATTGACGCTAAACCAAGCGCGTATCGAAAGTATGGCTGAGGGCATCGAAACGATTATTCAACTAGACGATCCTGTCGGTGCACTGCGAGATATGGGGGTAAGACCAAATGGCATTAAAATTAGCAAAATGCGAGTGCCACTTGGTGTTGTTTGCATGATTTATGAAGCACGCCCGAATGTGACAGCAGATGCTGGAGCATTGTGCTTTAAATCAGGTAATGGTGTGATTTTAAGAGGCGGTAAGGAAGCGCTTTGCAGCTCACTAGAGATTGCCAAAGCGATGCACAAAGCGCTAGAAAAGCACGGCTTGCCTACTGCGCTTGTTTCTGTAATTCCAGATCCAGACCGTGGTTTATTAATGGAGTTGATGCAGCAAAAAGACTATATCGATTTGATCATACCCCGTGGTGGCGAAGGGCTGATCAACTTCGTTACACAGAACAGTACAGTACCCGTTATTCAGCACTTTAAAGGCGTTTGTCACTTATACATTGATAAGGATGCTGATTTGGACAAAGCACTGGCCTTGCTATTAAATGGTAAGACTCAGCGCACAGGCGTATGTAATGCACTTGAGGGGCTTATTGTTCACCAAGATATTGCTGCAGACTTCTTACCCAAAGCGGCTGCAGCGTTGGCTGAAAAAGGCGTAAAAATAAATGCGTGTAAGCAAAGTGCTGATTATTTTGAGCATGCAGTGGTGCTGAATGAAGATGAGTTTGGTGAAGAATATTTAAGCTTAGAAATTGCGATACGACAAGTTGCAGACTTTGATGCGGCACTTGCACATATCGACCGCTTTGGGAGTCACCACACTGAAGTTATTTGTACAGAAAACCAAGCGACAGCAGCGCTGTTTCAACGTGGTGTCGACGCATCAGTCGTGATGGTAAACGCATCTTCTCGTTTTAGCGATGGTTCAGCGTTAGGTCTAGGTGCTGAAATTGGTATTGCGACAACTAAATTACACGCCTATGGGCCAATGGGTCTAGAGTCTCTTACAACGGAAAAGTTCTTAGTAAATGGCGAAGGCCAAGTAAGAGAATAGTGTGAATTAATACCAATTTGACTTAATATTTGCTCAATTTGAGGTAGTAAATCTGACGCTAACAGCGTTAAAAATTTCTTATTTAGAACAACTAAATAGCAAAATTTTTGCGTTGCCTATATAGATGTAGGTACCGTAGCGAAAGCAGGACACGGTAGTGAAGTTATCGACAAGATTTTCTCGCGTTAAAATAGACCACTTAATTGAGAGAATTGGTATAACACAGAATAATGACATAAGTAACTGTAAAGCTCGGGTCAATAGACTTGGGCTTTTTTCTTTTTTAGGTGGTATTAGGATGAAAATAAAGAAGGAAAGAAAAGTGGTGGAGCTAAGCAGGATCGAACTGCTGACCTCCTGCGTGCAAGGCAGGCGCTCTCCCAGCTGAGCTATAGCCCCACGTTTCGTCTTCTAGACGAGTCGAAATTTAATCATTTTTTATTTACTCGTCAACCCTTGGCAAAAAATTTCGCTATTTTTTTGTAGTCTTTGTTACACTGAACCGAAAGAATAATTATTAAGTTAGCTATGTTTCAACGTTGCCTGTTTTTTGTTATTGCATTTAGTACACTCGCTGGATGTGCATCTAAGTCTGACGAACCTGTGCTAGTAATTGAGAAACAATCGCTCCACAAACGTCAGTCAGCGTCTGGTGAGCAAGAGTTTGCATTTATTGTGACGGTAGAGGCAACTCCAAGAATGGAATTGGACTCAAGCAAGCCAGTGTCAAGGCGCGAGCTTAAACGTTTTGCTGAGTTTGAACGCATAGAAGATTCACCCGCGCTCAAACTCAAGCTCGAAGAACAAGCTGTTGCGTTATTAAAGCCTGCTTTGGCTAGCGAGCGCTATTGTGGCGCAGGCTATAAAATTACCGATGTTTATTGGCGCCAACGTAGTGTACAGCTTAGAGGCCAGTGCTTGTGATTAGAAACAATCCCGAAGCATTGGCAAAGCAGTTAGCTACATTAGGTATCGACTACCTGAATTACAATCATCCTCCTTTACATACGTGTAGCGATGCCGATGAGCTGGGATTAGTAAGAGAAGGGACGCGCCTGAAAAATCTTTTTTTGCGAGACAACTATGGAAAGCGCCATTTTCTTTTTATTATTCCTGCTGATAAGCAAGTCGATTTAAAAGCGTTATCAAAAGCGCAGGGACTATCTCGTTTGGGTTTTGCTTCCAAAGAGCGATTAGCAAAATATTTGGGTGTTGAACAAGGCTGTGTTTCAGCTCTTGCCCTTTGTAATGATAGCGAGCAAAAAGTAGAGCTGTGGCTCGATAGTGAACTACAATCTGCGATGCGATGGCAGTGCCACCCATTAGTGAATACTAAAACTTGGGTTGTGACTCTAGATAACCTAAATCATTTTTGGCAATCAACGGGGCACTCACCGCGCTGGTTGGATTGCATTTCTAAGACTTAAGCATAGCCCTAATGTGCATACTGCAAAAAGTGACACGGCAAACCAGTTTAATCCTGCATACTCATAAATGAGGCCGGGTAGGTAGGAGCCGAGTACTCCACCTGAGTAATAGAAAGATACATAGGCGCCATTTGTTACCGTTGCGGGAGCTTGACTAATACTGTTAGCCAGCGGTGCTGCGGTAGTGTGGATGACAAACATACACGCGCAAAAAAGTGTAAATAACAGCACAAAAAAGACGAGTGAAGCTGTTGGTAAAAGCGCAATAGTTGTAGCGTAGATAAAAAACACTATGGCCAGAAATTGCCATGTTGATTGAAATCTATTTTGTAGCCAAGGCGTAATTGTCGAGCCTAATGCTCCCACTAAGTAACCCGTATAGACCCAGCCTACTTTACTAGGGTCGGTTAACTTAAAGTCATACTTGAGTATAAAGGGTAAAAAGTTAAGTAAGCCAGCAAAGCAAAAAAACATGCAAAATATCGAGCTATATAGCCGAACTAGGTGAGCCTGCTTAAGTGGCGCTAAATAGTCTTTAATCTTAGTTGCAGTAATGATAGGTGGTTTGTTTTTACTCGCGCTAATGCTAAAAGCAAGTACTATCAACAATAAAGCGTTAAGATAATAAAAGCTCTGCCATTCAAACCACACTGCAAAATTTGCAGCCAATGTACGACCAAAATAACCCCCAGCGATACTGCTACCAATATACAGGCTCATATTTGTTTTCAACAATGTTCCACTAAATTGTTGGCCTATGTAGCCCGTCATGGCGGTAAGTGCAGCTGGTAACAATAACCCTTGGATCAACCTAATTAATAACAGTCCAGAGAATGAGTCTACAGATGCAAAAGCAAGGTTGCTTAACGCCAGTAACAGCATTGTCCACTTTAAAATTTTCAAGGGATTAGATTTGGCAAGTATTAAACCATAGCAAATTGGGGCAATGGCAAGCGGTAGCATGGTTGCAGACATCAGCATTCCAGCATCGGAAGCGGACACCATAAATTGCTCTGAAAATTCAGCTAATAATGGTTGTGGTGCGTACAATACAAAAAAGATTGCAACAGAGCAGAGTAGTAAGTGGATGATGGGCATTGCGCTGGAAAGCTTTAAATTTTGATGACTTAGCTTAAATTAAAGCAAACTAGTTGACAATTTTTTGCGCTACATCACGATGTTATAGAGTAATTTTGATAGTTTTACAGTGAATTGGCGTAATTACTCACTGGTCAATCAAAATTGCTGAGTTAAAATAGTGAAAAGTCTATTTTACGGAGTTGCATTATGGGTTCACTGCAAGAGCAGTTGCTAAAAGCTGGCCTAACAACTGAGCACAAAGCGAAAGTTGCGAAAACGCAAAAGCGTAAGCAGCAAAAGAAAAAAAAGAAGGGCGCTACAAGCGACCAAACCGATCTTCAAAAGCATATTGAGCAAACCAAGCTTGAGCAGCAAAAACGTGCTGAAGAGTTAAATCAAGCCAAGTTAGAGGCGCAAAAAAACAAAGAGCAGATAGCTCGAGTAAAACAGATCTTGGAACATCACAATCAAGATGCTATCCGTGGAGATGTCACCTTTAACTTTACTTATCAAAATAAAGTTAAAGAGCTAGACGTAAACGCTCAAACACAACAAGCCTTAGCTAAGGGGCGTTTGGCCATTTGTGTATTAGAGGATAAGTTCTACGTATTACAAGATGAACCAGCAAGAAAGATTGCTGAGGTAGACGAAAAATATATCGTTTTCCATGTAGAGGACAATCAGCAAGGTGACGAGGATGACCCTTATGCTGACTTTGAAGTCCCAGATGATTTGATGTGGTAGTGATTAGGCTTAAGGTCAAACTTTAGTCTACACTGACTTACAATGTTAACCGTCAACAAAAAAGAGTAATGATATGAGCAAGATGAAAAAACTACTAGTAGGGACTGCTGTGGCTATATGTGCACTTGGTTCAACAAGTTCGATGGCTGCTGATGGTAAAGCGCTATACACAGCTAAAATGTGTCAAACCTGCCATGGTGCAGAAGGTAAAGCACCAATCATGCCTCTGTATCCAAAGCTAAACGGTCAGAACAAAGAATACTTAGCGGCACAGATGAAAGACATTAAATCAGGTAAACGCAACAATGGTATGTCGGCTGCAATGAAAGCGATGGTTGCGAATGTTTCTGATGCAGAAATCGATGCTATTGCAGAGTATCTATCTAAAGTTGAATAACAACATCAGCTCGACGTTAAAAATAAAAAACCACCGTTCGCGGTGGTTTTTAGTTGAAGATATAATTAAGCTATTTTAGACTTCTATACATCCAGATGTGGAGTCAATAAGGGATCCCCATGTTCGAATTACCTCAGTTAAATCTAAAAGACAAAGTAAGCGCAGATGAATGGCAACTGCGTGTTGACCTTGCAGCTTGCTATCGACTGGTTGAGCACTTTCGTTGGGGAGACTTAATTTATACGCATATGTCGGCGCGTTTACCTGGGACAGACCATTATCTTGTTAATGCCTTTGGTTTGACGTTTGATGAAGTGACCGCCTCCAACCTGGTGAAGGTTGATTTGCAGGGGAATATTCTTGATGACACGCCATTTAAAATTAACCCTGCGGGCTTTACTATTCATAGCGCAATCCATGAGGTGCGAGAAGATGCGCATTGTGTTATCCATCTTCATACCAAGGAGACGATAGCCGTCGCAAGCCTAGAATGTGGGTTACTGCCGTTGAGTCAGCATAGTATGTTCTCCTTACCATCGTTATCGTATCATGGTTACGAAGGCTTGGCGGTCAATATGGATGAGAAAAAGCGCCTGCAAGATGACTTGGGCACTACAAACCATATGCTCTTAGTAAACCATGGCGGTTTGACGGTAGGACCAACGGTAGGTGACGCCTTTATGCGTTTTTATGACTTACAGCGTGCATGCGAAATTCAAGTTGCGATTCAAGCAACGGGACAACAAGCGGTACCTGTACCACAGCCCATTATTGATAATATTTATAATCAAGCGAATGTCGTGCACAGCGGTAGCACCGGAGGCCAACTTGCTTGGCCTGCAATGCTTCGTAAAGCTTACCGCCTAGACCCAAGCTTTGCTCAATAGGAGTCAACATGAAAGTTAATCGCGTCGAAGTCTTCGATATTCATTGTCCAGATAGACCTGCTTGGACACCGGTTTTTGTACGTATTCACACCGATGAAGGTATTTCAGGAGTAGGTGAAGCAGGCCTTGCATACGACCTTGGTCACAGCGCCGCGGCCAGTATGATCAAAGAAATGGCTGAAGCTTTTTTGATTGGTCACGACCCTTTTCAAACGGAGTTGCTCTGGTCACGTATGCTCAGAGAAAGCTTCTGGGGTTTAGGTGGGGGACCTGTGGTTTATGCGGCGATGTCAGCAATAGATACCGCGCTTTGGGACATCAAAGGTAAAGCCTTAAATCTACCGGTTTATCAGTTGCTTGGTGGTAAAGTGAACCCTGAGCTTCGCACCTATGCCTCACAATTACAGTTTGACTGGGATAGCGAGTTTAAAGCATTGGTGCAACCACACGAATATGCCGAAGCGGCACATAAAGCCATTGCTGAAGGGTACGATGCGGTTAAAGTTGACCCGATTCAGTACGATAAAGATGGCAACACTTATTACGATAGAACAAAGCTAATTTCACGCGCAGAAATGAAATTATACCGTGCGAGAATGCAGGCTATTCGTGAAGCGGTAGGCGATGAAGTGGACATTATTTTTGAGTGCCACAGCCTACCAGGCGCGACATCAGCTATTCAAATTGCGGATATCGCTGAAGAATTTGATTGTATGTATTATGAGGAGCCTGTGAATTATCTTAACCACTCTTTACATGCAAAGGTAGCAAACAAAACCTCTGTGCCAATCGCTGGTGGTGAGCGATTGTATAACCGTTGGGGTGTCCGTCCTTATTTTGAAGATCAAAGTATTGATGTACTACAGCCAGATATTGGCTTATGTGGTGGTTTTACAGAAACCAAGAAAGTATGTGACTACGCCGATATCTTTGATATTCGTATTCAGGCGCATGTTTGTGGCGGGCCAGTCGCAACCGCGGCTTCATTACACTTAGAAACCGCGATCCCCAACTTCCTGATCCATGAGCACCATACTTATGCAATTAAAAAGTGGAACAGAGAATTGTGCTTGCAAGATCCACAACCTAAAAACGGTATCTTTAGAGTGTCAGAAGAGCCGGGGCTTGGTATTGAGTTAAACGATGAAATCGTAATGCGCTCAGCCCGTGTGGAAATTAAGTAGGTATCTGACGCTAACAGCGTTAAAAATTTTTATTTAGAACAACTAAGTAGCAAAATTTTTGCCTTGCCTACAGGACGTAGGTACCTCGGCGAGAGCAGGACGCGGAAGTGGTGTTATCGACAAGATTTTCTCGTCTCAAAATAGCCCACTTAAAAAAGAAAATTGGTATAGTTTTGGAATAACAGCTAGCGCTTGCTATTGTTGCGACCGAGTCAGACACAAAAAAACCCAAGCAATGCTTGGGTTTTTTCATCTCAGCCAGCGCTATTATTTTAGCAATGACTCAGTCAATACTGGGCGAATTTCTTTTACAATTGCTTGGCAAAGCTTAGGTGCGCCGCAGATGATGTTGCCACTACGGTTAAAGTTAGCGCCACCTGCAAAGTCAGTGACCATACCACCTGCTTCTTTTACTAGCAACTCACCGGCTGCTGTATCCCAAGGCTTAAGACCAATTTCAAAGAAACCATCCACACGACCTGCTGCAACATATGCCATATCTAGTGCAGCTGAGCCTGCACGGCGGATATCAGCGGTATGAATGAATAATGCTTTGAACGCTTCTAGGTAAGCATCCATATGGTGCTTTTGCTTGAAAGGGAAACCTGTTGCAAGCACAGTACCTTGTAATTCAATAGACTTAGATACACGAATACGTTTGTTGTTTAGCTGCGCGCCTTGACCACGAGAAGCGGTAAATAATTCATCGCGGATTGGATCGTATACAACTGCTTGCTCTACGCGCCCTTTAACTCTTAGTGCGATAGAAACAGCATAATGAGGAATACCTTTAACGAAGTTAGTAGTACCGTCTAGGGGATCGATAACCCAAAGGTAGTCTGCATCTTTGCCTTCGTGGTGACCAAATTCTTCACCAACAATAGCGTGATCAGGGTAAGATTTTAAAATAGTGTCACGAATGATTGATTCCGCATCTTTATCGATGTTTGTAACTAAATCATTGGTGCCTTTTTGAGTAGCTTCAACGCGCGATAAATCTTCACTTGCACGTAGGATAACCTTACCCGCGTTACGCGCAGCGCGTACCGCAATGTTCAACATTGGATGCATAGCATTACCTTTAGGTTGTAAAAGAACAGGATCATTTTGAGCCGGCGTATTCTAGCGGTTTTTTCTCTAAAGTAAACATCTAATAGAGAATTTTTCTGGGTGTTTTTTGTACATTCATGCTGTGTATAGGATTTTTATTTCCCCAGAGTTGAATTTGGCTTAACACCGCTGAGATATGCTACACTGCGTCATTATTTTTGTTTGAGACTCGTGTAAATGGCTTTAGAAGATATTCGAATCGTATTAGTAAACACCTCACACTCTGGCAATATTGGCTCTGTCGCAAGGGCAATGAAGACGATGGGGTTATCTAAACTCTATTTAGTTGATCCTGCGTGTGAAGTGGACAGTCATGCCAGTGCGCTGGCTGCCGGTGCAACGGATGTACTTGGTGCTGCAATTAAAGTCGATACACTTCAGGAGGCTATTGCTGATTGTGCTTTAACAATAGGCACTAGTGCTCGTTCACGTACCTTATCATGGCCAATGGTCGACCCGCGTGAATGTGCGCAAAAACTAGTAGCAGAGTCAGTAAATGCTCCCGTTGCATTAGTATTTGGCCGAGAGAATAGTGGCTTGACGAATGAGGAATTACAGCTTTGTAATTACCATGTGTGTATTCCAGCAAACCCAGAATATAGCTCGCTGAACCTTGCAATGGCGGTGCAAACACTCGCCTATGAAACACGAATGACGTATCTGGATACGCTTGATAAGCAGCCTGAAGAAGTTGATGAAACAATTTATCCTTCATCAAAACAAATGGAGCTATTTTACGAGCATCTCGAGAATACCTTAAATGATACAGGCTTTATCATTAAACAGCATCCAGGCATGGTGATGACTAAACTGAAGCGTTTGTTCAATCGTGCCAGGCCTGAAGATCAAGAGCTTAATATTTTACGTGGGATATTAAGTTCAGTGGACAAATCTACCAAAAAATAAAATGAACACTCAGTTGGCATCGGTGAGCACTCTACACCGGTGCTTCTCATTTTGACCCTCCTAAAATAGTTTGATTGACCCTTCATATTTTTGCATAAATCTTCAACAGTAATACTTGACTAAAATACTCAGGTAATTACAATATCGATAATACCTGATTAAATTACTCAGGTATTAGGGTGAAGCATACAAGGTTTGTCGGTCTAAAGCCGTTTTTATGCTTGGTTAATACTTGACTATCCTAGTCAAGTAATTAAAATTTGCGGCTTGGTAAATTAGCGGGGATTGTGCATGAAACTAACATCAAAAGGCAGATACGCCGTGACAGCAATGTTAGATGTTGCGTTACACGCAAGTATTGGCCCTGTTCCACTAGCAGATATCTCTGAAAGACAAGAGATTTCGCTATCTTACCTTGAACAATTATTTGCCCGTCTACGTAAACATGGTTTAGTCAGCTCTGTACGCGGCCCTGGCGGCGGCTATTTACTAGGCCGTGATGCGCACACAATTTCTGTTGGTGATGTGATTAATGCCGTTGACGAGTCCGTTGATGCGACCCGTTGCCACGGCGAGGGCGGTGGTTGCCAAAGTGGTATGCGCTGTCTGACTCACTCTTTATGGTCTGACCTAAGTGTGCGAATAGAAGAGTTTTTAAATAATATTTCCCTAGCAGAGTTAGTCGCTGATGCAGATGTGCAGTCTGTAGCAACGCGACAAGACAAGCACGTAAGACGTGCAATTGAGCAATTAGACAATATTCAAGTGAGCTGTCAACTCTAAGTTGACGTCAAGCGGAGAGATAAATGAAATTACCGATATATCTAGATTATGCAGCAACCGCACCGGTTGATCAGCGTGTTGCAGACGAGATGATGCAGTGCCTGACAATGGATGGTAACTTTGGTAATCCAGCTTCTCGTTCACACCGTTTCGGTTGGCAAGCAGAAGAGCTGGTTGATCAGGCGCGTAATGATATCGCTGATTTAATCAATGCTGATCCGCGTGAAATCGTTTTCACATCTGGTGCAACTGAATCAAACAACCTTGCCATTAAAGGTGCCGCGCAGTTTTATAAAAAGAAAGGTAAGCACATCATCACGGTACGAACAGAGCATAAAGCGGTGCTAGACACGTGTCGTGAGCTTGAGCGCCAAGGCTTTGAAGTCACTTATATGGATGTGGAAGAGAACGGCTTGCTTGATCTTAAAAAGTTAGAAGCTGCAATGCGCGAAGACACTGTTTTAGTGAGCGTAATGCACGTTAATAACGAACTGGGTGTGATCCAAGATATCGCGACTATCGGTGAAATGTGTCGTGAGCGTAAGATTATGTTCCACGTTGATGCAGCACAAAGCGCCGGTAAGGTGCAAATTGACCTACAAGCATTAAAGGTCGATTTTATGTCATTCTCTGGCCATAAAATTTATGGTCCTAAAGGTATAGGCGCGTTATATGTTCGCCGTAAACCACGCGCGCGTTTAGAAGCACAAATGCACGGTGGTGGTCATGAGCGCGGTATGCGCTCAGGTACGCTTGCGACACACCAGATTGTAGGGCTGGGCGCTGCATGTAGAGTTGCCAAGCAAGATTTTGAAAAAGACCATGCACATATCAGCGCGCTGCGTAAGCGTTTGCTAGATGGTGTTATGGATATGGATGAAGTTTACTTTAACGGTGCTATCGATCAATCAGTACCTGGCATTGTAAACATTAGCTTTAATTTTGTTGAGGGTGAGAGCCTACTGATGGCGGTAAAAGATATCGCTGTTTCTTCTGGCTCAGCATGTACATCGGCAAGCTTGGAGCCATCTTATGTACTACGTGCATTAGGACGTAACGACGAACTTGCACATAGCTCAATTCGTTTTAGTATTGGTCGTTTTACGACAGAAGAAGAGATCGATTACACCGTCAATCTGATCAAAGATTCAATAGGTCGCCTACGTGAGATGTCGCCACTTTGGGAAATGCACCAAGATGGCATCGATTTAGATAGCGTTGAGTGGGCACACCATTAAGCAAGTTTTGGCCGCTGGCTGGATACGCTCCAGCCGCAAGCAGGTAGTGAGGAAATAGTTATGGCTTACAGTGATAAAGTTATCGACCACGTTGAGAATCCACGTAATGTAGGTTCTCTAGACAAAAATGATCCAAACGTTGCAACTGGCATGGTGGGGGCGCCTGCATGTGGTGACGTGATGAAGCTACAAATCAAGGTTTCTGATACAGGTATCATTGAAGATGCAAAGTTCAAAACCTATGGTTGTGGTAGTGCCATTGCATCTTCATCACTTGTAACAGAGTGGGTGAAGGGCAAATCATTAGAAGAAGCTGCGACCATCAAAAACACAGATATCAGCGCTGAGCTAGAGTTGCCACCGGTGAAGATCCACTGCTCAATTTTAGCCGAAGATGCGATACAAGCTGCGATTGCAGACTACAAGAGTAAACAAGCGAAGTAAGAGAATATTATGGCAGTGACGTTAACAGATGCAGCCGCTAATCGCGTATTAGCCTTTTTGAGTAACCGTGGAAAAGGCATTGGGCTGCGCGTTGGTATAAAAACCACGGGCTGTTCAGGTCTTGCTTATGTTCTTGAATTTGTCGACGACTTAGATGAAGGCGATGAGGTTTTTGAAGACAAAAACGTAAAACTCATCGTCGATGCGAAGAGTCTAGTTTATATTGACGGCACAGAGCTAGATTACACAAAAGAAGGTCTGAACGAAGGGTTTAAATTTAATAACCCAAATCAGAAAGACGAATGTGGCTGTGGCGAAAGCTTCACCGTATAGTTTGCAACAGTGAATAGCTTAAAGCCCTGCCTTGGTGGGGCTTTGCTGTATTAGGTGCGTATGCGTTATTTTGAATTATTTGATTTACCTGTCGAGTATCACGTTGATTTAAATAAATTGAATCAAGGCTACCTGGAGCTACAACGTGCGGTTCACCCAGATAGGTTCGCTGGTAAAAGTGAGCGTGAGAAACTACTTGCGGTCCAAAAAACAGCTGAGATTAACGATGCGCTGGCAGTACTTAAGCACCCTGTTAAGCGTGCTGAATATATGCTGAGCGAGAAGGGCGTTGATATTAGAGCTGAGCAACAAACACTGCAAGATCCCCTGTTTTTAATGCAGCAAATGGAACTGCGTGAAGCATTAGAGGAACTCCCTAATACCACGGACCCAGACAGCGCCATTGCAGAATTTGAAACTCAAATTAAAGCGTTAGATATAGAGTTTAGCGCCTCCCTTGCTGAACAGCTTCAAAGCGATGATACGAACGTATTGGAAGCGGCAGCCGATAATATTCGCAAGCTGAAATTTGTCTACAAATTACGCGATGAATTAGCACGTATCGAAGATGATTTATTCGATTGATGATGTGTAACATCAACAAACGTTAAAGTGAAAAGAGCATTATGGCATTATTGCAAATTGCTGAGCCGGGGCAGAGCGCGGCACCTCATGAGCATAAATTAGCAATTGGTATCGATTTAGGTACCACAAACTCTCTTGTTGCCACGGTGCAAAGTGGCGAAACAAAAACCCTGAGCGACTTAATGGGTAAGGCCATGTTGCCTTCGGTAGTAAGGTATACTGACTCAGAGGTTATAGTAGGTGAACAAGCCCAAGCTGCTTCTGCTGAAGACCCGACTAATACGCTGATTTCTGTAAAACGTTTTTTAGGTAAAACGCAATCTGAAATAGAACAAAGCTATGGCCAGTTGCCTTATAACTTTGTCGATAATAACGGTTCGCTTGCTATTGAAACTGTGACAGGCGCTGTAAGCCCAGTACAAGCCTCCGCTGAAATTTTAAAAACATTACACCAACGGGCTATCGATAGCTTTGCAGGTGAAGATGTAATGGGCGCGGTGATCACCGTACCTGCGTATTTTGATGATGCGCAAAGACAAAGTACAAAAGATGCAGCCGATCTTGCTGGTCTGAAAGTATTGAGGTTGCTTAACGAGCCGACCGCAGCGGCAGTAGCTTATGGCCTAGACTCTGGCCAAGAAGGTGTTATCGCGGTGTATGACCTCGGTGGTGGTACGTTTGATATCTCTATCTTACGCCTGAATCAAGGGGTGTTCGAGGTATTATCAACAGGCGGTGATTCGAGCCTTGGTGGTGATGATTTTGATTCATTGCTGGTCGACTTTTTTAAGCAGCAAACTCAACTGTTTGATTTAAATCCAAAAGAGCTACGCCTGTTTATCAATAAGGCGAGAGCCTGTAAAGAAGCACTATCAAGTTACGAGACCGTAAACGTTGAGCTACCTGTTCGTGAGCAAAAATTTGTTGTGACGATTACGCGCCAAGCATTTGCTGAACTTGCGATGCCGTTGGTTAAAAAAACCTTACGCTCTTGCCGTCGTGCGTTAAAAGATGCTGATGTGATCCAAGAGGAAGTACTACAAGTTGTGATGGTTGGAGGCTCGACCCGCATGCCAGTAGTACGAGAAGAAGTCGGTAACTTCTTTGCCAAAGAGCCACTAACCTCAATTGATCCAGACCGTGTTGTGGCACTAGGCGCTGCTATTCAAGCTGATATTTTAGTAGGTAACAAGCCAGACTCTGATATGCTGCTGCTTGACGTATTGCCATTATCTTTAGGCTTGGAAACTATGGGGGGATTGGTTGAAAAAATTATTCCGCGCAATACCACCATTCCGGTTGCACGTGCACAAGAATTTACTACTTTTAAAGATGGCCAAACGGCTATGGCACTGCATGTATTGCAAGGTGAGCGAGAGCTCGTTGATGATTGCCGTAGTTTAGCGAAATTTAGTCTCAAAGGTATACCGCCAATGGCTGCCGGTGCTGCGCATATTCGTGTGACCTTTAGAGTGGACGCTGATGGTCTATTGAGTGTGTCGGCTGAAGAAAAATCGACTGGTGTTCAAGCTGAGATCCAAGTTAAGCCATCATTCGGTTTGAGTGACGATCAAGTAGCACAAATGCTTAAAGACTCAATGAGTAACGCAAAAGAAGACATGAGTGCTCGGATGCTTAAAGAACAGCAAGTTGAAGCGCTACGAGTATTAGAAGCGCTAGAAGCATCATTAGCTACTGATGGTAACTTGCTGCTGGAAGACGAACTTCATACGCTACGTACTGCAATGACAGAGCTTGCTAACATTCGTGAAAGTGCAGAAAACCCAGAGCAAATCAAAAAGGCGATCGAAGAAGTCGATCAGGCGAGTAGCGATTTTGCTTCACGTCGTATGGATCAATCAATTAAGAAAGCACTGCAAGGGCAGTCGGTAGACGAGGTGTAATATGCCACAAATTATCTTTTTACCCCATGAAGAGTTGTGTCCAGAAGGTGCTGCAATTGAAGCAAAAACGGGTGAGACAGTGCTTAATGTGGCATTAAAAAATGGCATTAGTATTCCACATGCTTGTGAAAAGTCATGTGCATGTACCACTTGTCATGTCGTGATCCGTGAAGGTTTTGACTCACTAGAAGAAAGTGATGAGCTTGAAGATGACATGCTAGATAAAGCTTGGGGACTGGAAGCTGAATCACGTTTAGGTTGCCAAGCGATAATTAGTGATGAAGACTTGGTGGTTGAAATTCCAAAGTACAATCTCAATATCGTTAATGAAGACCATTAAGTACAGTTAACAACCTAGGTTGTTAATGACGCATTTAATAAAGCCGTAGTCTTGTACTACGGCTTTTTGTTTTTCTAGGAGGAACGCTATGTCACTCATCAGTAATCCCGAATTTTCACTTATCAATGGCCAATCGCATAGCAGTAAACAGCAAGTCGATGTGATAAACCCTGCGACAGGTGAATCCATTACCCAGGTTTCTGAGGCAGATAATCAGGCTGCTGATATAGCGCTGCAAGCCGCGGCTGAAACTTTTGAAACACTCTCTAACTCAACAGCCCACACTCGTAGCAAAGTACTTAGAAAATGGTATGAGCTGGTTGTTGAGTATCGACAAGCACTGGCTGAGATAGTGACTAAAGAACAAGGCAAACCGCTTAAAGAAGCGCTTGCTGAGGCGGATTATGCTGCTGGATTTATCGAATGGTATAGTGAAGAAGCTAAACGAGCCTATGGTCAAGTGATCCCTAGTCACTCACAATCGCATACGCTAACTACCATTCGGCAGGGGGTTGGTGTGGTACTTGGGATCACACCATGGAACTTTCCACTGGCGATGATCACCAGAAAAGTAGCACCAGCCTATGCAGCAGGATGTAGCTTTATTCTAAAGCCTTCCGAGAAAACCCCTCTTGCGGCCATCGCTTTAGCTAAGCTTGCGATACAAGCGGGAATGGAAGTCGGTGCTTTTCAAGTCCTTGTTACTAATGACTCAAAAGGATTAGTGGCGCATTTGACTCAGTCCCCTCAAGTAAGAAAGCTTACGTTCACGGGTTCAACACAAGTAGGTAGTGCACTATTAAAACAATGCGCAGACACGGTAAAAAGAACGTCCATGGAGCTTGGTGGCAACGCCCCATTTATTATTTTTGATAGCGCCGACATTGAGCAAGCGATAAGTGGCTTGATGGCGGCGAAGTTTAGAAACGCAGGACAAACATGTGTAGCTGCAAATCGCGTGTTTGTTGCACAAGGTATTGCTGCTGATTTCACTGACAAGTTATCACGACAAGTTGAACAACTTAAGGTTGGCAATGGCTTCGAGGAAGGCGTTGACATTGGGCCACTTATTTCTATTGAGGCAAAGCAAAAAGCACAGCGCTTACTCGAGGATGCGTTAGCTAAAGGCGCAAATATTGCCTATCAAGGCGATAACCAAGCTGGCCAGTTTATGGCACCAGTGGTGATCACGGGCGTAGATAATACGATGGCGCTTTTCCATGAAGAAATCTTTGCTCCTATTGTCAGTATTATTAGCTTTGAGCAGGAGAGTGAGGCGGTGAAAATGGCAAATGCTGTACCAGAAGGACTTGCAGCCTATTTTTATTCAAATGAAGTTAATCAAATCAGACGAGTCAGTGCAGCACTTGAATATGGTATGGTTGGAATTAACGAAGGGATCATATCCAATCCTGTCGCGCCTTTTGGCGGTGTAAAGTTCTCAGGGCTTGGCCGGGAAGGTGCGCAAGAGGGGTTGAGTGAATATCAGGAAATAAAATATTTGTGTCAAAAGTTTTATTAAAAATACTATTTTCATTTGCTTACTCGTATTCGCTTTTAATCTATGCAAAAGCTCAGTACACTAATCCGCTCATTTGACTTTTGATATTTTTTCAATGACAGGAATCAATCAATATCCCGCACTCATTATTTTAGCGGGTGGGCTGGGAAGTCGATTTGGTGGTAATAAGCAGGTCGCTGAGCTGCCGAATCTTAACCAGAGCATTATGGAATTGAGCATCATAGATGCCCACCGAGCTGGTGTGCGCGATGTCATAATGATAGTCAACGATAAAGTGCGAGATTACATCGAAGATGTCATCATACCAAGATTACCAGAGTCGTTAACCGTTACCTTAGTGGAGCAAAAGTTAACGGATATACCTGAGGGTTACCAAGATTGTCTAATTGGCCGTGATAAACCTTGGGGAACTGGACATGCACTGCTATGTGCCAAACCTTATGTAAATAAACCTGCCATCGTCATTACAGCGGACGATTACTATGGAGCTGATGCGTTCTTACAACTCGTGGAACACTTTCAATACCACAATAATATGGCAATGGTGGCATATCCAATTATTAATACGCTATCAGAGCAAGGTGGTGTAAACCGAGGTATTTGTGTAATTGAAGAAGGAAAGCTGCATTCTGTTGAAGAGGCGCTCAATATCCGTTTAGAGAACGGTCAATTGTATGGTGAAATTTCAGGAAAGCCTTGTTATCTAGACACCAGAGCGTTGTCTTCTATGACCTTCTGGGGGATTACACCTGAGTTGTTCACTGCACTTGAAAGTGGCTTTATCGGGTTTCTAAAGAATTATGACAACGGTGTCAAAAGCGAGTATTATCTGCCAGATTGTATTCAACACTGTATCAATACTGCCACGCAAGCGGTGTCTGTCTATCAGGCCAAATCTAATTGGTATGGCATAACCTATAAGAGCGAACTTAATATTGTCGCAAGAAAGATCTATGAAGCACGTCAAGGAAAATAACCCTCTTCACACAACAACATTCGATTTATCTTCTTTTGAGGTGAATATGGAATATCAAGCTGTTGCGCAACAGCTCGCTGATGAATATGGGCTCATTAGTGAAGAAGCAAAAATGAAGCCGATCGGCAATGGGCATATTAATACAACAATGTTGTTGCAAGACGCCCAGAAAACCATGGTAGTACAAAAGCTCAATACTAATGTGTTCCCCAATCCGCAGCATTTAGTAGAAAATGCTCGTGCCATTGAGCAACACTTAACATCGAAAGCGCTCAATGGTGAATATAGTCTCGCTATTATTAAGCATTTAGCAACGAGTTCAGGCCAATATTTAGTTGATATTAACGACGAAGTTTGGCGTGCGCTTGCATTTATTGGTCGCAGTTATAGTGAAGATGTGGTTACAAGCGAACAGCAGGCTCAAACCGCTGCAAATGCGTTTGGACAATTTGCTCATGCCCTAAATGATTTTGATGCAACCCAGTTACATCATGTGATCCCTGATTTTCATAATTTGGCGATGCGTATTGATACTTTCAATAAGGTGCTAAAGAAAGATGAGCATAATAGAGCTAAGCTGTGCGGTGAGGTAATAGAGGCTTTTCAGCAACAATTCTCGCTCGCGGATGAATTACAAAAAGTACAGCAAGCTGTACCGTTAAGAGCCTGTCACAATGATACTAAAATCAATAACATGCTGTTTTCAACAAATAGTGACCAAGCCAGAGCGGTCATTGATTTAGATACCTGCATGCCTGGCCATTGGCTATTTGATTTTGGTGATATGGTGCGCACTTTTTGCTCTCCTGAGCCGGAAGATTCAACCAACTTGGCTCAAGTACGAGTTAGGGAGAACATATTTTCGGCACTCGCTCGGGGTTATATTGAACCTTTGCAAGCTAGCGTGACAAAAGCTGAGAAAGATAGCTTTATTCTTGGCGCTAAAGTTATGCCATTAATGATAGGCTTGCGTTTTTTGACCGACTACCTGGATGGCGATAACTATTTTGCTATTCATCGAACTGGCCATAATCTAGATAGGGCTAAAAACCAGCTGGCACTTTATGCGAGTGTCTTAGAAAAAGAACCTAACTTAATAGAAATTATACAATCTATCTAGTTGAAAATAGGGTATTGATAAAAAGCGCTTAGGCGCTTTTTTTATGGTTTTATCGCAATCTTTTGAACCTAGAATCGGTATGGTTTAGCTTGTTTACACTCAGCACCGATACCGATTAGCTTGATTGAGTTTGCGATTTTGAGGCGAGAAAACTTTGTTGCTAACACCGCTACTGCGTCCTGTTATCGCCAAGCTACCTACATTCATGCAGGAAGGCAAAAAATTTGTTATTTAGTGTTTTAAATGAGAAATTTTGAACGCAATTAACGTCAGGTTTGCTTCTTCAAATTGAGCAAGTATTAAGGCTAACTGGTACATGTACGCTGTTGATGAAGTATCGTTTAGGAGTCAAAATGAAAAATGTAAATCGCCGCGACTTTTTAAAAGCCGCAGGTGCTGCTGCGGCTGCCAGTGTTGTTGCTGGCTGCGCAAGTTCAAATCAAAATAGCAATATCATACCCAAGCAGCAAGGGCGTTCGGTCATTGGGCTTGTTGCACCAAAAATGGATGTTGTTCGTGTTGGTTTTATCGGGGTGGGTCAGCGTGGCTATGGTCATGTTAAACGTATGAGTCATATTGAGGGCGCGCACATTGTTGCCATTTGTGATACTCATGATGCAGTTCTCGAAAAGTCAGCTAGTTACCTCGTTGACGAACGGGGGCTACCAAAGCCTGAGCTGTATCGTGGTAGTGATTTAGCTTATCAAGATATGCTTAATCGGGATGATATTGACATCGTTATCATTTCAACGCCATGGAAATGGCATGCGCCAATGGCCATTGACACGATGAACAGTGGCAAGCATGCTTTTGTCGAAGTGCCATTGGCATTAACTGTTGAAGAAATGTGGCAAATCGTTGACACCGCTGAGCGCACGCAAAAGAACTGCATGATGATGGAAAATGTCAACTATGGCCGCGATGAGCTGATGGTGCTGAATATGGTTCGACAAGGTATATTCGGCGAATTGCTTCACGCAGAGGCCGCATATATCCACGAACTGCGTTGGCAGATGAAAGAAATTGAGCATAAAACAGGGTCGTGGCGTACTCATTGGCATACGAAGCGTAATGGTAATTTGTATCCAACCCATGGGTTGGGGCCAGTCTCCCAATACATGAATATCAACCGAGGCGATCGTTTCGATTACCTTACTTCAATGAGCTCCCCAGCACTTGGCCGTGCTGCATATGCAAAGCGAGAGTTTTCAGCAGATCACGAGCGTAATCAGTTAAACTACGTGGCTGGTGATATGAACACAACAATGATCAAAACCATTAAGGGACGGAGTATCGTGGTGCAACATGACACAACAACCCCAAGACCTTACTCTCGTCATAACCTCATCCAAGGTACCAATGGTGTCTTTGCTGGCTTTCCTAACCGTATTGCTTTGGAGCAAGGTGGTACTAAGAGCTTCCATGAATGGGATCACGACATGGAGTCGTGGTATAAACAATATGACCATCCACTATGGATTAAAATGGGTAAAGAAGCAGAGCGCAATGGTGGTCATGGTGGTATGGACTTTTTAATGTTTTGGCGCATGATTTATTGTTTACGCAATGGTGAGCCGCTTGATCAAGATGTTTATGATGGCGCAGCTTGGTCAGTGATCTCGCCACTATCGGTACAATCTGTGGCAAATCGTAGTGAATCATTAAGCATTCCTGATTTTACTCGTGGTGCTTGGCAAACCGCAGCACCGCTTGGGATTGTTACTGTTTAGGAGTGGCCATGGCGCTTTCGTAGGTGCTAAAGCACATTGAAAAGAATAAAAACAGTGAGTAATAAGATGGGGCGAACTATATCCGCGAAGAGAAGTTCGCCTTTTACTAAGTGACTATATTTTTTACACTAGACTAACGCCGGAGTCTTAAATTTTCCCTCAAATTAGTACCATATTAAGTTAAAATAAAATGAATACATACATTGCCAATTGATTGCTATTTGTAAGGAGCGTTCATGCAAGTTTCTGTTGAAATCAGTAAATATCCACTTCATCAAGACTACATCCCTTTTATTCAAGGTTTTATTGATAGATTAAATCAACACGATGATATAAAAGTACTCACCAATACCATGTCGACTCAGGTCTTTGGAGAGTTTGATCTCGTTACTTCTATCATAAACCAAGAAATGAAACGCTCTTTTGAAACGTTTGGTAAGAGTATTTTTGTTTGTAAGTTTATTGCCGGTGATTTATCTCCAACACAAAGTGCGGTTATTTAATGGAGTGGTTAACGGATACGCTAGCTGGCTTTACTGCCATGTCTATTTGGGAGTACATTGCAGTCGTGCTAGCCGTGGCATATTTATTATTAGCCATTAAAGAAAATATCTGGTGCTGGCCTGTGGCATTTATCAATACTTTTATATACACAGTCTTATATTGGAACGGTGCACTCGTCATGGAGTCCTTGCTGCATTTCTACTATATGGTGATGGCAGTTGTCGGTTGGTGGATGTGGCGTCAAGGTAACAAGAATACCCCAAGTCGGATAACCTCTTGGTCGATGTCAAAACATCTTAGTGTGATAGCCGTGACAGCTATTGTGTCAGTTGTACTTGGCTATGTGACTAAACATTATATGTCTGCGGATTTAGCCTATCTAGATAGCTTTACAACCTGTTTCGCAGTGGTGACCACCTACTTGGTGGCAAAGAAAGTACTTGAGAATTGGCTATATTGGGTTGTGATAGATGCAGCATCTATTTATCTTTATTATCTAAAAGGGTTCTACCCGACGTTAGTACTTTTCATCTTCTACACCTTAATGGCTTGTTGGGGCTATAAACGTTGGTATGAAGAGTATGAAGCAAAGCAAGGTAAGTCTCTTGCGACACTCTGAACTAGAAGCAATAAAAGCAAGCGTAAATGCAGTTTTTGGTGTGGCTGTTAATGATATACGAAAGCTTACGAAAGGGGTGAGCAATAACAATTATCTGATAACCAGTGATGGTCAGCAATTTGTCATAAAGTGCTACAGTCATGATATTCCTGTTGCAGCACTAGCAGCACAGAATAAGCTTGCTTGCGTTGGAGTTACCTCGACGGCACTACAATATGATATGGATACGCGAATGGCCATATTCAGTTATATCCCTGAGGGTAAGTACAACCGTGTGCTAGATGATGAGACGCTATTAAAACCATTGCTCCAAGTACACAGGCTTGAGCTTGCTGTATATGAAACTCTTGACCTTGTTGGTTATATGAGGGCTATTGAGCTTGAGAGTAGCGCTATTGTAAACGTGCAATGGCTTTTGTCTCAGCTTGCTGGGTTACCAAGTGACGTGGCATTTTGTCATAATGACTTGGTAACTAGTAATATTATTTGCAGTCCTGAAGGCGTGCGTCTTATTGACTTTGAATATGCCTGCCACAACGATATTTTTTTTGATCTGGCGGCATTAGTATGCAGCTTTCAGCGTGATGTTGCATCAGCATATCGTCTTGTTGATACCTACTTTCTACTTAATCAGAAGTGCACGCCATTCTATGCAGACGTTAAATTGAAGGTATATTGTCAAATATACTTATTGCTGAGCATTCATTGGTATGAGCAAAAAGGAGTTGTCGATGAAGCGAACAAATTGAGAGAAATATTAACGCTTTGGATATAAACGCAAGGCTCTACGCCAGTAATGCATCAGTTCCCTTGACTGACAATACTGGCACCGGGAGAAGCTGGACTTAAATGCCACCTAAGCGTTGTGCAAGCTCTTTGTATTTTTCCACATCGGCTTTGTCAAAAATTGGCTCGCCACTGGCATCAGTGTCTTTTGCTACTAGCAGGTTCTCTCGAGCAAGACGTCTTACACGTTCAACTTTAACATCAAGAAATTCTGCAACTTGCTCTGTGGTCATTGGTGTCATATTTGTGATCCTCAATCAAGTATTGTGGTACTGCCTTTTTCTGTCAGAATTGACAGTTAAACAGCACTCTCATTCTATTTTATTATTTTCAAAGCATAGTTGAATAACTGGTTTTTTGCTCAAAGTACAGCTTTTTTTCAAAATTCGGTTATTAATTAATCATATAGAAAACATAGTCTGGTATTTCTTAGCACTTCGCATTATTATGTTGACGTCGCTCTCGTGGTGAAATGGATATCACGTAGCCCTCCGGAGGCTAAGTTCTAGGTTCGATCCCTAGCGAGAGCGCCAGTCATTATAGCCAGCCTTTGCGTTTGAAATACACTCCGACTCCAGCGGTGATCACAACCAGCATGATTACAAACAAGGCAAAAGCCCCATTCCATTCGGTACCTGGTATCCCTCCAATATTGACACCTAACAATCCGGTTAAGAACCCCAGCGGTAAAAATAATGCCGCCACAACCGACATGATGTACATTCTCTGGTTTAACTGTTCATTTTGGTGGTTAGTGATCGCATTTTGAATCACTTGTGCCCGCTCAATCGCAGCTTCTAATTCTTCAATATAACGGCTGAGTGCATTATTCGTTTCTTCTAACTGGTGTAAGTGGTCTTCATTTAGCCAATTTACTTTAACTAGTAGTAATTCGTTGATCGCCAGCTTTTGTGGTTTGAGGTATCGTTTTAAGCCGATGGTTTGTCTTCTTAATACCGATAGTTGTTGATAGTTGGGTAGTTGCTCGCTATTTTCTAGGGCTTCCTCAAACTCATCAAGTTGCTCTTCTATTTGCCAAATAATATCTTGCATTCTCATTGAAAGACGCATGACTAAAGTCGAGAGAAGTTCACCAATACTCTTTGCCCCTTGACCCTTTTTAATTTGTGTTAGCATGTCTTGAGCAGACATAATGTGCCGCTTACGACAGGTTATTAAAAGCTTTTCATTAGCAAAACAGCGAAGAGAAACCATATCCTCTGGACTTTGCTTTGGGTTTAAATTCACGCCGCGTAAGAATACCAATAACCCCTCATTACCATTAACCGTTCTTGGCCTGGTCTCATCAGCAGTGAGGGCTTGGTATTCCCATTCGTCCAAAAAGCTCTGGTTTTTTAACCACTCTGTGGTGTCTTCAAAACTATAATCAAAATGAAGCCATAAGGGTTCTTTGTGAATGACTGATCCAATTTCAGAGAGCTCGCACAGTACTCTACCGCCACCTTGACCATCAAGCACGCACGCATGGAGTAATCCTGTCATTGTTTATCCCCAGCAAAAAGTTCATATCAAGCCTGACATAGATAATTTATTTTTCAAATTCATTTCAATATCTTGGCGATAAAATAAATTGTTTTGATATGCCCTGAACAATATTAGCAAGTATAGAGTACTCGCTTGAAAAGTGTACGAGTGCTGTTACCGTAGAGCAATCACTCTGAGTCGCAGGTAATTTATGAATCTTCAGTTGCCTGTTTGAGCGCTAGCGCGAGTCATAAATATTAAATTGGTGTGCAGGGTTATAGGAGTTAGGCTATCTTTCAAATTGAGAAAGCTCCAAGACAAAACAGTATTATCTTTAGGATAAATTTATTTTGTTTTTCATATGACTTAATTGCGCGTATAAATCCAAATTCATTCTATAAAAGAGCACACTATGATCACAGTTGGTTGGCGAGAATGGCTTTCATTACCTGACTTAGGAATTAATAAGATAAAAGCAAAAGTTGATACAGGAGCAAGAACATCTTGTCTTCATGCTTTTAAGGTTGAAGCATTTCAATCAGATAGTGGCGAGCGATGGGTTAGGTTTTGGCTTCATCCACTCCAGGATGACACTGACTATGAAGTATGTTGTGAAGCAAAAGTACTCGATGAACGTGTAGTCACAGACTCTGGAGGTCATAAAGAGCTGCGTTATGTCATCGAGACAAACTTACATATTGGTGAACAGGCTTGGCCTATTGAAATTACGCTGAGCAATAGAGAAACCATGAAATTTAGAATGCTGCTAGGGCGCACAGCAATGCGAGGCCGCATTATTGTTGACCCAGAACATTCATACTTAAGTAATAAAACGGATAAATCGTGAAAATTGGCATTCTTTCAAGGAATCAATCTTTATACTCAACACGTCGCCTTATTGAAGCTGCTGAGCAAAGGGGACATGAGGTTGCTGTAATAGACGCGCTGCGTTGTTACATGAATATTAATAGCAGTGAGCCAGAGATCCATTTTAAGGGACAGCAACTCAGTGGGTTCGATGCCATTGTACCTCGGATTGGCGCGTCTGTGACATTTTATGGATGTGCCGTACTTCGACAGTTTGAAATGATGGGGGTTTACCCATTAAATGAATCGGTAGCAATTACGCGCTCACGAGACAAACTACGTTCATTACAGTTGTTGTCTAGGAAGGGAGTGGGCATGCCGATCACTGGTTTTGCGAGTAAGCCAGACGACGTCAAAGATCTACTTGAAATGGTAGGTGGGACACCCGTTGTGATCAAATTGCTAGAAGGCACACAGGGTATTGGTGTTGTACTTGCTGAGACGCGCAAAGCAGCAGAGAGTGTTATTGAGGCATTTATGGGTCTCAAAGCCAACATTATGGTGCAAGAATATATTAAAGAAGCTGGTGGAGCGGATATTCGTTGTTTTGTGATTGGTGATAAAGTTATCGCTGCGATGAAACGCCAAGCGCAAGAAGGTGAGTTTCGTTCTAACTTGCACCGAGGGGGCTCGGCAACATTGGTTAAAATTACTCCTGAAGAACGCCGCACTGCGGTAGCGGCTGCAAAAGCAATGGGTTTGAACGTTGCGGGGGTTGATTTACTTCGCTCTGAACGTGGACCTTTGGTAATGGAGGTAAATTCATCACCTGGCCTTGAAGGGATAGAAAAAGCAACAGGCAAAGATATTGCGGGCATGATAATTTCGTTCATCGAGAAAAATGCGGCTGCTAAGAGGACTGCGACACGTGGCAAAGGTTAAAATTAACCAGCCTTTCACTTTACTCGATACACGTGTCGGGGTAGCTGAAAGACAAACCGTACAATTGGAGGTGGCGAAGCTGTATACCCACACTCCAATGACTATTCCAATTGAAGTCGTTAATGGTGCAGAGTCTGGCCCTGTATTAATGGTCTGTGCGGCTATTCATGGTGACGAACTTAATGGGGTTGAAGTGGTGCGTCAGCTATTGAGTAAAGTCGATGCAGCTACATTGCGAGGTACACTAATAGCGGTACCGATCGTGAATATTTTCGGTTTTATTCACAAGTCTCGTTACCTTCCTGATAGGCGGGATTTGAATCGCTGCTTCCCAGGATCAGAGCAAGGCTCACTTGGAGCGAGAATGGCGCATATGTTTTTCGATCTAGTGGTGAAAAAATCCACTCATATCATCGACTTGCACACGGGCGCTATTCATCGTTCAAATTTGCCTCAGATCCGTGGAGATTTGTCTTGTGAGATGACAAAAGAAATGGCGATGGCATTTGGTACTCCTGTGGCTATTGATGCACGACTGCGCAATGGTTCACTTCGGAGTGAAGCGTCAGGTCTAGATATACCGGTGATCACATACGAGGCTGGAGAGGCATTACGCTTTGATGCGCTTGCGATAGCAGCTGGTTTACAAGGTGTAGAAAATGTCATGCGTCACTTAAAAATGCTACGAGGGCGACGCCGAAAGCAAGTTCATGATGCTGTTATTGCAGCAGCGACTAGCTGGGTTAGGGCGGATGTGGACGGTATTGTACGTGCACAGGTTACGCTAGGTGAGCGCGTTTCAAAAGGGCAAATTCTTGCTTACATTGACAGCCCCTTAGGTCAAAGTGAAGAGGCAATTATTGCTCCTAGAAGTGGTATAGTGATTGGGCAGCAGATGTTGCCTTTAGTCAATGAGGGTGATGCGGTATTTCATATTGCCTATTTTGCTCATGCGAATAGTATTGTGGAGCAGCAGCTAGAAACCTTTATCGATGATATAGGCCCTATTTCTTAGGGCCTAGTGCTCGTCTTGGCGCAGCTGGCTGTTTTGGCTTGACTGGTTCTTGGCTCAGTACAAGTACAGGTCTAGTGACGAATAAATTGTTAGGGTAGACGACTTTATGACCGTCGACGTGACGCAAAACGACGCTCATCAACCCCATTTCAACAATACAACCCTCAACAAAGTTGGCTCCATCAACTATTCTAACCCAGTTACCAACTCGATAATCATTTTGAATAAACATGAGTAAAAATGACGTTAGGTTTGAAAGAAGTGACCAGCCAGCAAACATGGCAACACCGAGCATTGCAAAAAGCGATGACCCAAGTACAAGTAGACCTCGTAGTTCTATTCCCCAAAATACCAACATAAAGCAGACAAACACAAATGCAACTAGAACCCTAACGAGTAAGTCAGCTCGTTGCTTGCGGTGAGAATCAATTTTACCTCTGGTGACTTTTTCTAGTAATTTACAGCACGCTTTCATTAACAGTGGAAAGCTTAATATGGCCAGCAGAGTAACAATGAGTTTGTATTGGCTAAGTGCAAAGTCTAAAAAATGCACGGTGGTATCCTAATAATTTTTTTGCTTTATAGCATGTTTACCTATTCAAGACATCGCTAAAAACGATTTTTTACGGTTAGTAGCCATTGGATACTATCGACATTATCTGGTCCGTTAATAGGCGTTGCTAGGTCTATATGTACCATGATGTCTGAATTTGCTCGACTTGGTGCTAATCTCAGCCCAATACCAACATTCTTTAACACTGACTCATTCCCCTCTATCGCAAGGTGTGAATGATAAGCTCTGCCAACATCAAAAAACGCCGCACCACCTACTTTAAATAGGCGCCATAAATCATATTCCCAGTAGTAACGCTTTTCAATATTAAGCAGCATGCTGCGGCTACCTTGTTGGTATTTTATTGGGTAGCCCCTTAAGCCCGTTTCCCCTCCTAATGTAATTTGATTGTCCAAGGTAAGGTTTTTACCATAGGTATAGCTTGCATTAAGAAACCAAGACTCATATATGCTGGTGTTAAAGTAGTACTGAAAGGTGGTGGTGGCGATGAGATTTTCAGATTTCTTTGCTTCTTTATCCCAATTTCCTTCAATATCAAAATAAAAACGCCATAGGCTATGATCTGAGGTGTAATGTGCAGTGTTAGCAGAGAACGAATATATTAGTCGCTCAGTATCATCACTCCAAGCTTGTGTTGAGTAACCAAGTAGTGCATTAATATTCCAGCCTAAATTGAGATCTTCTGTCCTATAAATCGAATCAAAGTTACGCACTTTGACATAAGAGTCTTCAAACCATTGTGCTTGGATATATGGGTAGGTTAGTGTTCGATCCTTTGCGATAGGCAATGTAGTGTCGCCGATCTCCTCGAATGTATGTTGCTCATGGCGAGCACCCGCTATTAAGCGACGAGTCCAGTTCCCTGACAATGGCTTTGAGTGACCAAAATAGAGTTGGGTTACCTCTGTGGATTGACTAAATTCTGATATGGTTTCCCCTTCAGAGTACAAAGGCTCCTCGCGTTTATCGGAATAACTAGTAAAACCATAACTATACGGCGTATCCGTAGCAAAAAATGGGTAGCTCACGTCAATATAGTGGCGCTCACCATCGTCGTTATCGGAATACTCAATTCTCCCTCGGTACCGTGAATTTAAAATATTGGGGTCATCATAAACAAATTGATACCCAGAGCGGTCAACTTCAGTTATTTGAGTAAAAGAAAGTCGCTTACCCCAGCCGAATAAGTTACTTTCTCGAAATCCTACTCTTGAGGTATTTTCCCCTCCACTGCGACTAAAGCTTAAGTCGGGTAGCAAAGTCCATAGATCTCGAGTGACGACAGTAACAAGGATATCACCATCACAGTTTTCGCTGGCAAAGATCCGTGCATCATATAAATAAGACTGATTGCGAAGTAGCCGCTCTGATTCGCTGAGTTTCCTCGGATTGTATTTATCACCTTCTTGAAATAAGAGCACACTTTTCAGTACTTCAGGTTTGGTTTGGATATGGTAATTATTTGCAAATCGAAATAATGCGTTATCTTCTTCTGGGTTGCTAGTATCAAAAACATTCAGCTGTTTTAATGTAATCTCTGCGATTTTCTTACCATTGGCAGGCTCTGGATATATCTGCTCAACATCAAGCTGACGAGATAAGTTTTCATCACTTTTAGCTTCAACACGGTTGTTACTGCAGCTGTCAGTGTAGTGTTCAGCGGTCACTTTTTCTGTGTTAGCAAAGGTGCTTGTACCGCAAAAGAGTAGCACACAACTGTACGATAACCGATTTACTTTCATCTTGAAGCCTTTAAGTCGAATCTTCCTTTAGTATGGATTATATTGTTGCAACTTGCTCTGTATCTGCAACAAAAGTAATAATATTTATAGACTTAAAGAGCTTTATATGGACTTAACGAGAAAGGTTTTTGTGTAGCGAGGGCAGTAAATCTAGGGCGTCAACACCATCTGGTGCTATCCAAACGCTGTTGCTGTAGTGTTCAAAATTTAAGTTGAAATAGCAGCCGCTAAATGTAAAACGCCACAGATGTCTATCTGCGCCTGTCGAAAACTCAATTAGCTCGACGGCATCATGGTGCAAGAAGACTTGACCCCATAATTCAAACTCATCATCTTGAGGTAACAACTCTGGGTGAATGATGATCACTTCGTGTAGCAGATCTAAAGTCAGAGTTGTCATTTAGTCTCTTTCCAAGTAGTTTCTAATTAATTGCATAAATGGAGCACCATATTTACTTAATTTGGTGAAACCAACCCCTGACACTTGCAAAAACTCACTATCGTTTGTCGGTGTTTTTTGTGCCATTTCAGCGAGTGTTCTATCGTTAAATACAACATACGGGGGTACGTCATCTTCATCTGCTAATTGTTTTCTCAATGCACGTAATTTAGCAAATAGTTTTTTGTCGTAATTAAACTGGGCAAGCTTGTCTTGATAAACGTGTTTAGCAACGAGTCTTGGCTCTGCCAGCTGTAAAACATATTCACCTTTGAGCACCGCTCTTGCGGCTTCGGTAAGTCTGAGAGTCGCACCTTGAGTTATATCTTGATTTAATAAGCCATGATGGATAAGTTGACGCAAAATACTGAGCCAAAACTCATTACTATGTTCTTTTCCGATCCCGTATGTAGACAGTGTATGGTGGTTATATTCTCTTATTCTGGCAGTATTTGCCCCACGTAGAATATCGACAATATAGCCAATGCCAAAGCGTTGCTCTGCGCGGTATACACAAGATAATGCTTGTTGCGCAACTAAAGTACCATCAAATTGCTTTGGAGGATTTAGACAAATATCGCAGTTGCCGCAAGCCTCGCGCTGATACTCACTAAAATAATTGAGTAAAATTTGCCTGCGGCAAGTTTGGGCTTCTGCAAAGCTAGACATTGCTTGAAAACGTTGCTCTTCCACTTTGCGGCGCTGCTCATCTGGAATATCTTCAAAAAAACGCCTAACTCTTGGAATGTCAGCAGGATCGAAATACATTACTGCCTCAGCAGCAAGGCCATCTCGACCGGCGCGACCAGTTTCTTGATAGTAGGCCTCAACACTTTTTGGGATATCGTAATGTACAACAAACCGAACATTGGGCTTATTGATCCCCATTCCAAATGCAACAGTGGCTACGACAATTTGAATGTCGTCTCGTGCGAAGCGGTTTTGCACAAATTGTCGTTGGTCATTATCCAAGCCAGCATGATAACCTGCAGCGTTAAACCCCGCATCGATAAGTCGCTCGGCAATATCGTCTACACGTTTTCTACTACCACAGTAGATAATTCCGCTTTGGCCTTTTTGCTCTTTAAGGTACCGAAACAGTTGTGATAGTGGCTTAAATTTTTCTTCTATGGTGTAGCGGATATTCGGTCTGTCGAAGCTACCAGTATAAATAAACGGTTCATACATCCCGAGTTGCTGCACGATGTCTTTTCGCGTTGCTAAATCAGCGGTTGCCGTTAATGCCATCATTGGAACATTAGGAAAATACTGCCGTAACTCTTTCAAGCGAAAGTAATGAGGTCTAAAGTCATGCCCCCAGTGAGACACACAATGCGCTTCATCAATTGCGAATAAGCTGATGTGGCAGCCAGCAATGCGGTCAATAAACTCTCGCTGTAAGGCTTTTTCAGGTGCAACATAAAGTAGCGTTATGTCTCCATTATAGAGCCTGTCGTAAATGTCTCTCTGCTGTTCCCATGCAACACTATTATTTATATATTCAGCGGCAATACCTTGTGCTTTTAATTGAGCAACTTGGTCTTGCATCAGTGATATAAGGGGCGAAATAACAAGTGTAACCCCGGGCAGTAATACTGCAGGAACTTGATAGCATAAAGACTTGCCACCGCCTGTTGGCAACAACACAAGCGTGTCCTGACCAGCTAAGCTAGACTGAATGATATCAAGTTGACCATGTCGAAACGTACTGTAACCGAATATATCTTTCAGTACTGTATGAGGGTCGTTAGCTGGCGTGTTCTCGAGGGTATTCATCGCCGCTATTTTAGAGTTTTTTTTGACCCTTGTCTTTGCTTTTTACGCTCGGATTGAGGGAGTGAATAAGATTTAAACACTTAACTCTCTACAAACTGGAGGAAGCCTTGGTATATATTCATCCAACTTTCATCGCTGTTAACTACAAACCATAGTATACTGTTTGACCTTTAAGTGGATCCTACCAAGATTAAACAAGGTCTAAAGCTGTGATTGAAGAACAGAAAAAAGGACATTTACTCGCTGTACTTGCCTTTTTGATGTGGGGATTAGCCCCCATCTATTTTAAGCAATTGACTCATGTTGATGCGATTGAAATATTAATTCATCGCGTAATATGGTCGGTGCTGTTTATCTTTATTATTGTGCTGGCTAGACAACAGTGGCCAAAGATAAAAGCGATTTTAGTTAACCCCAAGCTGTTGGCGATGCTGACATTAACTGCTTTATTACTCGGGTTTAACTGGGGGTTGTTTATTTGGTCTGTGCAAAACGACTATATGTTAGATGCAAGCCTTGGGTATTATATCAACCCGCTACTCAATGTGTTGCTGGGCATGGTATTTCTTTCTGAAAAGCTAAGAGCAGGGCAGAAGTTTGCTGTGATGCTTGCAATATTTGGCGTATTGCTACAGCTTATTAGTTTTGGCTCTTTTCCTATCATTGCCTTTTCTTTGGCTGGCTCATTTGCGATTTATGGCTTGCTTCGAAAAACGTTAGCGGTAGAGTCACTACCGGGTCTATTGGTTGAAGCGCTTATTTTAACGCCAATAGCATTGGTGTACTGGTGGTGGGTGGAACCTAGTGCTACTAGTAACCTTATGAACAATGATTGGTATACTAATATACTCCTTGTTAGCGCAGGGGTTGTAACTACTTTGCCATTACTGTGTTTCACAGGTGCCGCCAAGCGCATTCCATACTCAACGTTAGGTTTTTTTCAATATATCGGGCCGAGTTTAATGTTTATGTTGGCTGTACTATTTTACGGAGAACCGTTTGACGCTGAACGAGCCGTTACCTTTGCTTTTATTTGGAGTGCATTGGTGATGTTTAGTCTCGACTCTTACCGTGATAGGAGAAAGCGCTTAGTAAACTAAGCGGTTTCTACCGGTATCTTTAGCTTGATAAAGTTGCTCATCGGCATCTTTTATCAAGCTTTCTATATTGGTTGTCACTTGTGAAGCGAGTCCCATTGAGACAGTAAAGGCAATTTTCTGAGTTGTCAGCTTGCTACTGTTACTTTCCAAATATTTTCTAAATTGTTCGAGCTTTTCCACGCAACCTTCTGATTTTGTATCTTTAAAATAGATAGCGAACTCCTCTCCGCCTAATCGCGCAACGAGATCACTCGCAAAGTGTGTAGCGAACACCTTGCCAATAGATTCCAGTACAGCGTCGCCACCGTCATGACCATACTTATCATTCACTTGTTTAAAGTGGTCAATGTCAATCATGGCTATTAGTCCATGCTGCTTTTTGCCAAATCGTGCTTTTAAACTCTTTTTTACGGTGTCGAAAAAGTAGCGGCGGTTAGGCAGTCCGGTGAGGTAGTCAGTATTAGCTTGTCGTCTGATTGTTTGGATATGTTCGAGCATATCGACGTTTTGACTAAGGCGGCAATAAAACTCTTCAGCATTAAATGGCTTTCTTAAATAGTCATTAGCTCCATTTTTCAAAAAGCGTGTGGACAGGTTGGCATTTTCTACTCCTGAAATACCGATGATTGCTTTATCGTCATCTGAGTAGAGTCGTCGTATTTCGATACAAAGCTCTTCTCCACGCATATTTGGCATCTCGTTGTCTGTAATGATCACAGAAATTTCAGGGTTCTCTTTTAATACCGCTAGTGCTTCAAGCCCATCACATGCTTCTAGAACCTGATATTTATGTCTAATTAGAAGTGCCGATACATAGTTTCGAGATGCCATTGAGTCATCGACAACGAGAACTTTTACATTTTCATTCCTTGGCAAGCGCTCCAACTGTCGCCGTAAGTAGTGATAAGCCTGTTTATTTTCTTTTATGATGTAATCGATAATCGGGTACTGTTCGACAATAGAGCGAGTCTGGCTTTCTATATTACCAGTCATAACAATAGTTGGAATATCTGCGCTAACAGTGCATGGGATAGCTTCTCCATGGGGCGCATCTGGCAGTACAAAATCAACAACAGCACAAAAGTAAGTATGCTGTGATAACAACGCCTGCGCTTCAGCAAGAGACTCTGCAATATCTACCTGATACCCAGCAGAAGTTGCAATGTGCTTTTGCACTTTCGCAATGGTAGGGGTGTCTTCAATAATTAGGATTTTCCGTAACACAACCTTCGCCAATTATTTCCTGTTTTATTAATTCTTAACCTAACTGAAAGGAAATGCAATGAGAGGATCAATAATTGAACGGGATAACAGCGTATAAATCTACTGTCATAATGATTGAAGAAGGAAAACACTGACAGTTGTGAACTAAAATATTGTCAACAACTGCCAATGATAGTGTCGGCACACTATTAACATTCATGATGTTATAGTTCGTCGTCAATATCCGCTGGGATTACCACGCTGCTATCATTTTGTACTTTTGAGCGACCAAATAGAGTATGAAACTTTGTTTTGCAGGTTGTATGCTTGAGGTATTTGGTCCAAGCTTTTTCAACGGCATTAGTCGGTGGGATTAAGCCATCCATCACTTGAACGAATTGTGACTGGAAACTATTTTGAGGTTCTGCTGCTTTGCTGTATAAGCTTCTTAGTGTGGCTCCACAGCGTTCAAGAATCTCGGCTTCTTGAAGGGTAAAGTGGCCACTGCGTCCAAATCCTCTAGGGAAATTGGCATCATCATAAAAGGCTCTGTTGCTTGCAAAGGCATTTTTCAAAGTCGCTAAATTATGATCCATAACTGAGTCCTCTAAGGTTATCTGGCTGGAGTATGGACCAAGTTCTCAAATTTTTTAAACGAGTAATTTTTATCGTCAGGAAGAAAAATGGACATAGATCTATTAAAAACTTTTGTTGAAGTTGTGAAGACCCGCCATTTTGGCAGGGCAGCTGAAAATTTATACATTACACAATCAGCTGTAAGTTTTAGGATCCGTCAATTAGAACAGAGCCTAGGGGTAAACTTGTTCATTCGCCAGCGTAACAATATTCAATTGACAGCACCCGGTGAAAGACTGCTACCTCACGCAAAAATGATACTGACGGGCATGCAAAGAGCAAAAGTCGATGTTGCGCTCGCAAATAATATGCACAAACAATTGTCTCTAAGCGGCACAGCGAATATTTGGGATGCTTTTTTACAGTTTGGTATCAATCATATCGTTTCTGCTATGCCAGGCGTATCTCTAGTAGCAGAAGTCAAAACGCAGCAAGAAAGTACAAGATTGCTATTAGAAAGAACATTAGATCTTGCGGTTCTATTCGATCCACCTAAAGTAGATGAGCTGGAGGTCAGGCCGATCAGTGACTTGGCAATTATTCCTGTGAGCACCTTTGATACTGCCACCAAGGAAGACTTCTTTGACAACCAATATGTTTATGTCGATTGGGGTACTGCTTTTTCATTATGGCATGCAAAGCAATTTACAGGTGCGACACCTCCATATTTCAGAACAAGTACAGGACGGATCGCGCTGGATTTGATCTTACAATGTGGCGGATCAGCCTTTGTTCCGGAAGCGCTAGCGCTGGAGGCTATTGAGGCCGAAAAATTATTCCAAATTAATGACGTCGAGAGTAATTCAAGGGAGATATATGTAGCGTACCACAAAGATAATGATCAGTTAGAACAGATTGAAACGATAGTAAATTTGTTAGGAGCGGTGCAGTAGTTCCTATAATGAATATTTTGTGACGTATTTCTTAATTTTGAGTGTCACTTTATTTTCAGAAATATTTTATGTGTAATATTTTTGTCATTTAGCAATGTCACACTGCGCATGTTTTAAAAATACGTGTTGCGATATTGAGGAAATACACATGAAACTAACTAAGACTGCTTTGGCGCTATCATTATTAAGTGCAATCACCCTTCAAGCAAATGCTGAAGTAGATGTTTATGGTAAAGCGAACGTATCGGTGCAATCTTCAGATGATGGTGCCGGCTCTGTTACTGAAATCAAAAGTAACGCTTCTCGCTTTGGTTTCAAAGGTTCTGAGAAATTAAACTCAGGTTTAGAAGTTATTTACAAGCTTGAATTTCAAGTGGATGTGTCTGACGCCGACTCCAAAGGTGACAAAGACAATATTACAGCACGTAACCAGTATGTTGGTTTGAAAGGTAACTTTGGTGAAGTAGTGATTGGTCGTAACGACACCGCATTAAAACAATCACAAGGCAAGTTAGATCAATTCAATGACCTTGAAGGTGATATTAAGGTACTGTTCAAAGGTGAGAATCGTTTAGGCGATTCAATCTCATATAAATCACCTAGCTTTAATGGCATTAGAGTTTTAGGTAGTTTTATTGCTGAAGATAATGAAGAAGGTGAAAACGGCTTCTCTACAGCGGTTACTTATGGTGACGCGGGTTTAAAAGAGTCAACTGTCTATGCAGCGATTGCAGCTGACAGTGAAGTTAACGGCTATGACACGATTCGTTTTAGTGTGCAAGGGAAACTAGCTGACTTTAAACTTGGTGCAATGTACCAGACTCAAGAAAAAGTGGATGGTAGCGCAGAAGCGGATGGCTATTTATTAAATGCAGCATATAAGTTAGGTAGTGCGACATTGAAGGCTCAGTATCAAGTTATTGATTTTGACGCGGGTGACAAAGTTGATGGAGTCTCTGTTGGTGTCGATTACAAACTTGCCAAAAATGCGAAGGTGTATGGTTTCTATTCTACATATGATGCAGATAACCAGGTCGAAAAAGATTATTTAGGTCTAGGTATTGAATATAAGTTTTAATCTATAGGCGCTATCTAAGATTAAAGAGCAAAACACCCGCTTATAGCGGGTGTTTTTGTATGTGTTTTGAACTGTTTGATTTCTTTTTGTTCGGTTGACGTATTTTTTGCAGTTTTCTTCAAAAAAAGGGTTGCACTTAAATCGGATCTCCCTATAATGCGCATCCACCGACACGGGGAGCAACGCTGAAAAG